>JAZOMX010000001.1:0-45185 GCA_045654245.1 Pumilibacteraceae bacterium
ATAGAAAAACGCTTGGCGTTTTTCGGTTCGCGGTCGCAATTTAGCGACCAAGGGAAACGCAGTTTCCTGCCTTCCCGTAGGGGGGCTAACTGTCAACGACTTGGTATTTTTTTTGCTAACCTCTCGTGATTAGATAGAAAAACGCTTGGCGTTTTTCGGTTCGCGGTCGCAATTTAGCGACCAAGGGAAACGCAGTTTCCTGCTCTCCCGTAGGGGGGGCTAACTGTCAACGACTTGATATTTTCTACCTCTTGGGGGTAGATAGAAAAACTTGGGTTTTTCATATAATTACTTATGGAAATATATAAGTTTTCTTGACACTAAAAGAAAAAAATGTTAAAATAATCGTAGTATTAGCGGTGCATTTGGATATACTTTGGGGAAATTGTGGATTGCAATAAGGAGTTATTTCCCCCGCATTGCAAAGTCGTATTCTTTTTTATAGAAAAGGAGGAGTAATTATGGAAATTCAACTTCAAGAATTGATTGACAAGATAAAAAAAGACGGCGTAGAAGTTGCCGAGGCGGAGGCGAGCAATATTCTCGTTTCGGCGAAAGCGGAGGCTGAAAAAATCGTTGCGGACGCAAAGGCGCAGGCTGAAAAACTGATTGCGAACGCGAAAGTCGAAATCGAGCGTATGACTAAATCGAGCGAAGAGGCTATTCGTCAAGCGGGACGAAACCTACTTATTTCGTTTAGAGAGAGTGTAAATAAGCAATTAGAGGCTATTATCAGAGAAAAAGCCACCGAGTTTTATTCTTCCGACGACTTTATAAAAGTAATCGTTAGCGTAGTCGAGGGCTGGGCAAACGAGCCTAACGCTGAGGATATAACCGTAATTTTGAGCAAGGAAGACTTGCAGTCGCTAGAAGAGGTTGCGCTTGACGCTTTACGTGACAAGATGATTAAAGGTGTTATGCTTAAAGCAAGCGATAGCGTAAGCGGAGGATTCCGTATTGCGCTTAATAACGGAACTGCGTACTACGATTATTCGGCGGATGCAGTAGTAGAGATGCTATCTAACTATTTAAGTCCTAAAATTACTGCGCTACTTAAAGAGGCTGAATAAGATGGCGGAGTATTATCTAATTGCTCAACTGCCGTCGCTTGACGGATTGAGTGAAAACTCGCCCGTTCCGATTGCCGACGAGGAGTTTTTGGAACTGTGCCGACAGTTTTTAAGCAAAAAGGCGATGGCGGAGATAGAAAAAATAACGCTTTCTCCCTCGCTAAATTTTGATAAATCGAGTTCGGCGCTTATTAACGCGTGGAACGAAAACGAGCGGAATTTTAGGGTTGCGCTTGCCAAAGAGAGAGCGGAAAAAATGAACAAAACGCTTGACTTCGACGGCGGAGCAGTACCTATCGAGGTTGCTAGAGTTGCCTCGTCAGCCGTAGAGATAGAGAACCCGTTAGAGGCGGAGAAATTTCTTTTAGATTATAGGCTGAAGTTTTTGGAAGAGTTAAGACCGATAGATAGTTTTTCTAACGACTTTATCGCCTATTACGCCGTAAAACTTAAGTTGCTCTTGCGAATAAGGAAATTCGACGAGGCTAAAGGAAAAGAAGAATACGCTAGAATTTATAATTCAATTTTACAAGGAGAGGGCTTGGAGGCTATACGATGACCGAAAATATAGGAAAGGTTGTAAGTATTAATGGAAACTTAGTGTCGGTAGAATTTACCGGTAGCGTTTCTATGAACGAAATATGTTTCGTGCAAGTTGACGATACCGCGCTTAAGAGCGAGGTAATCCGTATAAGAGGCAATATCGCTCAAATTCAGGTTTACGAAATGACGGGCGGAATTAAGTGCGGAGATAAGGTAACCTTTACGGGCGAAATGCTTTCCGCTGAATTAGGTCCGGGATTACTTGGACAAATTTACGACGGCTTGCAAAATCCGCTACCCGTGTTAGCGCAAAAAGCGGGTTGGTTTTTGGAGAGAGGTAACTACGCCGACGGACTTAACGCTGAGAAGAAATGGGAGTTTACCCCCACCGTTAAAGTTGGCGATACTTTGCGTGTCGGCGAGTATATCGGAACGGTTTTAGAGGGTGCGTTTACGCATAAGATTTTTATTCCTTTTTACTTGCTTGGCACTTATACCGTAAAATCAATAGTGGAAAAAGGCGAATACACGGTAAAGGAAACGGTTGCGGTAATTACCGACGAGCGTGGACGAGAAGTTAGCGTCACTATGTCGTTTAAGTGGCCCGTTAAGCGTGCGATTAAGTGTTATAGCGAGCGTTTAGCGCCTAGCGAGACTATGGAGACTAAAGTTCGCGTAGTCGATTCGTTATTCCCCGTAGCGAAGGGCGGAACTTACTGTACCCCCGGACCTTTCGGAGCAGGAAAAACGGTGTTGCAACACACGACATCAAAGTATGCCGACGTGGATATCGTTATTATCGCAGCGTGCGGAGAGCGTGCCGGCGAGGTTGTAGAAACGATTACCGAATTCCCTGAACTAATCGACCCAAAGACTGGGCGTTCGCTTATGGAGCGTACGATTATTATATGTAACACTTCGTCAATGCCCGTTGCCTCCAGAGAGGCGTCCGTTTATACTTCCGTTACTCTTGCGGAATACTATCGTCAAATGGGCTTGCACGTTCTACTTCTTGCCGATTCGACTTCTCGTTGGGCGCAAGCGTTAAGAGAAATGTCGGGACGACTTGAAGAAATTCCCGGCGAAGAGGCTTTCCCTGCGTACCTAGAGTCGTATATAGCGGCGTTCTACGAAAGAGCGGGATTCGTTCGTTTGCCAGATGGAAACACGGGTTCGGTAACGATTGGCGGAACCGTTTCGCCTGCAGGTGGTAACTTCGAAGAGCCCGTAACCCAAGCAACGCTAAAAGTCGTAGGAGCGTTCCACGGTCTATCCCGTGAGCGTTCGGACGCAAGAAAATATCCTGCAATCGACCCGCTAATTTCGTGGTCGAAATACAAAACCGTTATTGACGGAAAGAAGTCGGAGTACTGCAAAAATATTCTCCACCGCGGTAGTGAAATTAACGCAATGATGAAAGTCGTTGGCGAAGAGGGAACTTTGATTTCCGATTACACGCTATACCTAAAATCGGAAATGCTAGACGCGGTATATTTGCAACAAAACTCGTTTGACTTAACGGACGCTAACTGCGGTACGGCAAGACAAAAGTACGTTACGGATAAACTTATTCGCGTACTTGGTAGTGAATATGATTTAGTGGCTAAAGATGATGCTCGTTCGTTCTTTAACGGTATGCGCCAAAGATTTATAGACTGGAACTATACCGAGTTTTTAAGTAAAGAGTTCGCTAGCGCTGAAAGTGAGATTGACGCGCTTTACGAGAAAGGAAAGGGTAAACTAACGCCCGACGCCGAGCGGTTGCTAAAGGACGGTGAATAACAATGAATAAAATTTACAATAGAATTGAATCCATCGTCGGCAACGTAATTACTGTAAGAGCGAACGACGTTAGATATAACGAACTCGCTCAAATCAATACCCGTTTTGGAAAATCGCTAGCGCAAGTAAATAAAATCGACGGAGACTTGGTTTCCTTGCAAGTTTTTGCGGGTGGACAAGGAATTTCCACGGGCGACGAAATTCGCTTTTTAGGTAGAGAAATGAGAGTGTCGTTCAGTAACGACCTCTTGGGACGCATTTTCAACGGTTCGGGCGAGCCTAGAGATAAAGGTCCAGCCCTTACCGAGAATATGAAAAATATCGGTGGACCTTCGGTAAACCCGACAAAGCGTATTTTGGCTAACCGAATGATGAGAACGAATATTCCTATGATTGATATGTTCAACACTTTGGTCATTTCTCAAAAGTTGCCTATTTTCTCTATTTCGGGAGAGCCGTACAACCAACTTCTTGCTCGTATCGCAATGCAAGCCGAGGCTGACGTAATCGTGCTTGGCGGTATGGGACTTAAGTACGACGACTTCCTATACTTTAAGGAAGAACTCTCGAAAGGTGGAGCGCTTTGCAAAACGGTAATGTTTATTCATACCGCGTCCGACCCCACCGTTGAGTGTATGATGATACCCGATATGTCGCTTGCGGTAGCGGAACAGTTCGCTTTGCAGAACAAGGACGTGCTAGTTCTTCTAACCGATATGACGAACTTTGCGGACGCAATGAAAGAAATTGCTATTACTCAAGAGCAAGTTCCTTCTAACCGTGGATATCCGGGCGACCTATACTCGCAACTAGCCTCCCGTTACGAAAAGGCGGTTGACTTTGCCGACTCGGGTTCGGTTACCGTACTAGCGGTAACGACTATGCCCGGCGACGACGTAACGCACCCCGTACCCGACAACACCGGTTATATTACGGAAGGGCAGTATTACCTAAAGGGCGGTCGTATCGAGCCGTTCGGTTCGCTATCAAGACTAAAACAAAACGTAAACGGCAAAACGAGAAAAGACCACCGCGCGCTTATGGACGCAATGATTCGTATGTATTCTGCGTACAAAGAAACGCTCGAGAAGAAGAATATGGGCTTTTCAATGAGCCGTTGGGATGAAAAATTATTGACCTATGGCGAACTGTTTGAGAGCAAAATGATGGACCTTTCGGTTGATTTGTCTCTCGAAGACTCCTTGGATTTAGGATGGGAAATTTTAGCGACCTGTTTCAATAGAGACGAAACCGGAATCAAAACTGACCTTATCGACGAATTCTGGCCTAAAGCGTAAGGAGGAAATCAGTTTTGGCAAAAATCAAATTAACTAAAAACGAGTTAAAGGTACAAAAGGACGCCCTTAAAATGTACCGTAGATATTTGCCGACTCTAACACTTAAAAAACAACAACTCCAAATGGAAATCCGTACTATCGAGGCTAGAGCGGATGCCGTCAGAGCCGAAAAGGCGGAGAAGGAACGCTCGTTTGGCGACTGGATAGCCGTCTTTAGCGAGAGAGACGCTTTCCCTCACGGCGTAGTTACCGTTAGCAATATTAAAAAAGGCGTGGGTAATATCGCTGGAGTTGAAATTCCGACCTTTGAGGGCGCGGATTTTTCTCGGGGCGATTACGATTTATATTCGACACCGCTTTGGGTGGATATAGCGTCGAATCATATTGAGAAAGTAATAGCGTTAGATTTAGAGGCGGAAGTGTTAGACGAACAAGTTAGGCTTTTGGAGAAAGAACTTCTTGCGACTTCGCAAAGAGTTAATTTGTTCGAGAAGGTAAAAATTCCTGAAACTCAAGAAAATATTAAAAAGATATCTATTTACCTAGCGGATTTGCAGGTTAGCGCAGTCGTGCGTTCCAAGATTTCTAAACGCAAAATCGCAACTCGTCCTACTAGGCCTAGTCAAGAGGAGGTTTATTCCTTATGATAGTGCCGATGAAAAAAGTGTCGCTTATTATTCCTTGCGACGAAAAGGTGAGAGCGCTTAAACGACTTCGCAAACTAGGAATAGTCCATATTGAAATTACCGAGGGGCAAGGACAGAAACTCGCGGATTTGCGAGAGAAGATAGACTTGCTTGAAAAGGCAATCTTCGTTATGGGTAAAAACGATAAGGTAGAGCAAAAGCAAGTAGGCGATAGCGAGGCTACGAGCGTTGCGAATAAAATCTACGACTTAACGGAAGAAAAGAAAAAATGCCAAGCGGAAAAGACGACTCTAGATTTGCAACTTAATAAGTTAAAATCTTGGGGCGACTTTGACCCGATAGAAATCGAGGGTTTGGTAGAAAAAGGTGTTTCCGTTTCGTTTTACGAGATGCCGAGAGCCGAATATCAGGCGCTAGGCGAGGGAGTAACGACGGTACTACTTTCTTCTAAGAAATCCACCGTTAAAGTTATGCTTGTAAAAACGGGAGCAGAGGGCGAAGAAGAAATTCTTTCGGCAATCGAAGTTTACCGTTTGGAATTGCCAAGCGAGTCCACTTTCAAAATGCGAGAGCGCATTTGCGCTTTGGACGAAAGAATAAGCGGAATAGACGGCGAAATAACGGGCTATGCGGTTTATTTAAAGAGCATTAAAAACGCAATTGCGTCGCTAAAAAAGGAAGTTGAATTCGAGATTTATGCGACGGGTATGCAGGAAGAAAATCTTTCCAAAGACGAGAATTCTTCTTACTCGCTTTCGTACTTTAACGGTTTCGTAGAGGTTGAAAATCTTGACAAACTCAAAAAGACGGCGAGTGAAAATTCGTGGGGATTGTTCGTAGAAGACCCGAGTGAGGGCGACGATATCCCGACCAAACTGAAAAACAACAAGTTCGTAAGTTTGATTTATCCGCTAACCGACTTTTTGGGTACGGTGCCCGGATATTTTGAATACGATATATCCGGTTGGTTTTTAGGATTTATACTGTTATTCTTCGGAATAATTTTCGGCGACGGTGGATACGGCTTGCTTATACTTGCCGTGGCTCTCGTGCCGATAGTCAAATCGCTGATTGCAAAAAAACCGATATTACCGGCGTTTTTACTTATTGCGCTGTTTGGACTGTCAACGATGCTGTGGGGAATGCTGACTTGCACTTGGTTCGGACTTACGCCCGAGTATTTACCCGAGTGGCTAAAGAGTTTGTCAATCCCCGTAATTTCCAACGTGTATAGCGATAAGATTTGGAGTTTGCCGTGGACGGCGGAGGGCGTAGGACTTACTACGGCGCAGAATTTACAGATATTCTGTTTCACGCTTGCGCTCGTTCAACTGTCGGTAGCGCATATTAAAGGTGCGGTGCGTAACGGAAAATCGCTAAAAATGCTGGGCGATATAGGCTCGATACTACAACTAATCGGTATTTACTATCTAGTATTAAGTTTCGTAGTAAATTCCACCGTGTTTAGTTTTAGTTTAGTGTTAGGCGGTATTCCCGTTGGAACGGTAAGTATCTTGTCTATTGCGCTCGGATTTGCGTTAAGTTTCGTCTTTTCCAACTATGAGGGCAGTATAGTAAAATCTATTTTGACTAGTTTGACGAATATAGTTTCCGTTTTGCTCGGCGTAGTCAACGTTTTCTCGGATATCGTTTCGTATATTCGACTTTGGGCGGTGGGCCTTGCGGGTGCTGCGATATCTGCAACCGTAAACGAACTAGCGTCTCCAATGCTCGGTAACTTTATGTTTATGATAATCGCTATCGTTTTACTAGTGTTCGGACACGGACTAAATATGATTTTAAACATACTTTCCGTTATCGTACACGGAATAAGACTTAATACGCTAGAGTTCTCGTCGCACCTAGATATGTCGTGGAGCGGAAGAAAGTTTAAGCCCTTCACGGAATAGGTTCAACGAAAGATTTTAAAAAGAATTATTTATAAGGAGAAATATTATGAATTTAGGATTATTAGCAACCGCATTAGTTATGGGTATTGCGGCAATAGGTTCGGCAATAGGTATCGGTATTGCAGGTCAAGCGTCAATCGGCTCTTGGAAAAAGTGCTACGCTAACAACAAGGCTGCGCCCTTTATTCTTACCGTTTTTGCAGGTGCGCCCCTTACTCAAACGATTTACGGTTTTCTTTTGATGCAACAAATGAAAGGTTCGACTGCCGACCCCGCGTTCTTGCTCGGCTTGGGTATTGCATCTGGTATTGCGATGGCTCTATCTGCAGTTTTCCAAGGTAAAGCAGGCGCTGCCGGCGCTGACGCTTTGGCTGAAACGGGTAAAGGTTTTTCGCAGTACATTACCGTAGTAGGTCTTTGCGAAACGGTTGCGTTGTTTGCGCTCGTATTCAGTATGGTTGCGCTCGCATAAAACTCGCATAAACATTATCTAATAAAAAAGAACGGGTATCACTACTCGCTCTTTTTTCTTTTTAAATATATTTATATTTTATACAAAAGGCGTTGAAAAAATTGTGCGGGTGTGTTATAATAATGAAAATGCAATTAAAAAGGAGCCTGATATGAAAATAGGAGTTATTACCGATTGTCTAAAAGTTGGACATTTCAAAGGAATAGAGATGGCGTCGAATTTGGGCGTAAACGGAGTTCAAATTTACGCTACTACGGGAGAATTTTCGCCGTCGCTTACGGAAGAAGAAAAGCAAAAGTATAAAGATTTGCTTAAAGCGAAAGGCTTAGAGGTATCTGCGCTTTGCGGAGATATGGGCGGATATGGATTCGAGGTAGAGAAAGACAACGCTGATAGAATCGAGCAAACGAAAAAGATAATCGACCTAGCCGTTGAATTTGGAACGAGCGTAGTAACGACTCATATCGGAGTAATCCCCGACGACAAGACTAATCCGAGATATTCGGTAATGCTTTCGGCGCTCACCGCTTGCGGACTTTACGCAAAAGAGAAGGGCGTAACGCTAGCAATTGAGACGGGACCGGAGAAAGCGCCCACGCTTTTACAGTTTCTAAAGGATACGAAAGGCGGAGTGGGGGTAAACCTAGACCCTGCTAACTTTACTATGGTAACGGGACAAGATGCGGTTGAGGCTGTATATATATTAAAGGATTATATCGTGCACACGCACGCGAAGGACGGCGTAATGCTTGACGAAAACCAAGACCCGACGGAAGTTTATCACGCTTTCGCAGTAGGCGGAGTGGACGCTCTTAACGCTTGTAGCGGATTTAAGGAGTTACCTCTTGGGGAGGGCGACGTTGACTGGAAAAACTATATTAAGGCGCTTAAAGAGATAGGCTACGACGGATACCTAACGATAGAGCGTGAGACGGGCGAAGACCCTACCGCCGATATTATTAAGGCTGTTGATTTCGTAAGAGAGGCAATTAGGTAAGTCGCTAGCAAATTCGCTATCGTAACGATTTTTGTTTGGTAGAAAGTATTATTCTTTGAAATACGATACTTTTGACAAAAATAGGAAAATGTTTAAAAAACCCTTGGAAAAAGGTGTAAAAATGCTTGACAACGGTGGGTGGGTATGATACAATACCAAGGCACCCTGCGGAAGAGGGTGTATTTTTAAGTAACTTTTCAGGAGGCTGAAAGCAATGGCAAACACTGCTAGAAACAAGATTACGCTCGCTTGTACCGAGTGCAAACAGCGCAATTACGACAATATGAAGAACAAGAAGAACGATCCCGATAGAATTGAACTTAAGAAATATTGCAAGTTTTGCAAAAAGCACACCGTGCATAAGGAAACGAAGTAATCCGTTTTCTATTTTAAGTTATTAAGGAGAGTTAAAATGGCAAAGGAAACGACAAAGCCGAAGAAGGAGAAAAAGCGCGGTAGAATTAAGGAAACTTTCTCTGAACTTAAGAAAGTAACTTGGCCCAGTTTCGCTACCGTAGTTAAGCAAACGAGTATCGTTCTTGCGGTTGTAGTAATTTTCCTCGTCGTACTAATGGGATTCGACGCATTACTCGGCTGGCTTTACGACCTTATGGTAAAAGGACTTAATTCCGGACTTGAGAGCGTTAGTCTTCTATCGAGTGGCGTAGATACGGTTGGAGCAGGATTCAAATGGTTAATGTAGATAACGTTAAGTGGTACGTTCTACACACTTATTCGGGATATGAGAATATGGTTAAAGAAAACCTCGTTCTCGTATTTAAGAAGAACGATATGCTCGACAGACTAATCGATATCGTTATTCCTCTCGAAGACGTAGTGGAGGAAAAGAACGGAAAGCGCAAAATCGTTCAGCACCGTCAAATGCCCTGTTACGTTTTCGTAAAGATGGACTACGATAACTCAATGTGGCATATGATAACCAACACTAGAGGCGTAACTGGTTTCGTAGGCCCTGCAGGTCGTCCCGTTCCCCTAGATGCGGATGAGGTTAAGCGTCTTAAACTTGAGAAAATCGAGAATTTCGTTACCGATTATATCGTGGGCGAGACTGTTAAGATTGTGGACGGTTCGTTTGAAGGATTTATCGGAACTATTGACGAGATTGACGTAGCAAAGAGCAAGTGCAGAGTAATGGTAAGTATGTTCGGAAGAATGACTTCGGTTGAACTTGAACTTGCGCAAGTAGAACGCGCCGATATAGTAGAGGCGTAAAAAACAGTATATAATACAGGAGAACGGTTACCGTTCGTTCGTACTGCGATTGTATAAATTATAATTTATTACAAGGAGAAAGAAAAATGGCAAAGAAATTACAGGCAGTTGTTAAACTTCAATTGCCCGCCGGAAAAGCAACCCCCGGCCCCCCTGTCGGTTCTTCGCTTGGTCCTCACGGTATTAATATCCCCGGATTTACCAAGGAATTCAACGAGAAAACCAGACCCCAAGAAGGCTTGATTATCCCCGTAGTAATCAGTATTTACGCAGATAGATCTTTTACCTTCGTACTTAAGACTCCTCCTGCACCCGTTCTTATTAAGAAGGCTTGCAAGATTGAGAGTGGTTCGGCGAAGCCCAACAAAGACAAAGTTGCAAAGATTACGAAAGAGCAAATCAAAGAAATCGCAACTCTTAAAATGCCCGACCTCAACGCAGCGTCGCTTGAGAGCGCAATGAGTATGATTGCAGGAACTGCACGCAGTATGGGTGTAGTTGTAGTAGACTAGGGAGGGGCGTTATGAAATTAGGCAAGAAATATTCGGACAGCATTAAGGCTGTTGACGTAAGCAAGTCTTACGAAGTAGCAGACGCAGTTAAGAACGTTCTCGCTACGGCAAAAGCAAACTTTGACGAGACGATTGAACTTCACGTTCGTCTAGGCGTTGACCCCCGTCAGGCTGACCAACAAGTTCGTGGAACTGTTGTTCTTCCCAACGGAACTGGTAAAACCGTAAAAGTACTCGTTATCGCAAGAGGCGATAAAGCAGACGCAGCGCTCGCAGCAGGCGCGGATATCGTAGGCGCAGAGGATATTATCGCAAAGATTCAGGGACAAAACTTCCTTGACTTCGACGTAGTAATCACGACTCCCGATATGATGGGACAACTTGGTCGTGTTGCTAAAATCCTCGGACCTAAGGGCTTGATGCCTTCTCCCAAGAGCGGTACCGTTACTATGGACGTTGTAAAAGCAATCAACGAGACCAAAGCAGGTAAGGTAGAGTACCGTGTAGATAAGACGGCGATTATCCACTGCCCCATTGGTAAGAAGTCTTTCGGCGAAGAGAAAATCGCAGAGAACTTTAACACTTTGATGGACGCTATCGTTAAAGCAAAGCCCGCGGCAGCAAAGGGTATCTACGTTAAGAGCGTAACCCTCGCATCCACGATGGGCCCTGGTATCAAAGTAACTTACAGAGTATAACTAAAAGTAAATAATATCCGTTTAACCGCAGACAGCAAGTTCAGTTAGACTAACGCGAAAGCGCTTGCCGAGGTGAAAGGAAAGAGTTTTACGAGGCTATAAGCCGAAACGAAAATCTTATTCCGACCATCTCTATGCGGTGGTCGGATTTGTTTTATAAACTTAAAAGGAGGTTCGTATGTCAGCAGAAACCATTAAAATCAAAGAGCAACAAGTTAGCGAGTACGTTGAGAAAATCGGCAAAGCAAAGTCGTTCGTACTAGTTGATTACCGTGGTCTTAACGTAGCGGAAGATACTGCTATGCGTAGCGATATGAGAAAAGCAGGCGTTGAGTATAAGGTTATTAAAAACCGTCTCGTTCTCCGTGCGCTCAACAACGCAGGTATCACCGGTTTTGATAAAGTGCTCGAAGGTCCTACCGCTATGGCGATTTCTTACGAGGATGCAGTTGCTCCCGCAAAGATTATCGTTGATAACGTTAAAAAGACCAACAAACTCACCGTTAAAGGTGGCGTAGTAGAAGGAAAGGTTCTTTCCGTTCCTGAAATCAATGCAGTAGCGTCCATTCCCGCTAAGCCCGTTCTCGTGGCTCAACTTCTTGGAATGTTGCAGACGCCCGTTCGTTCTCTTGCAGTCGTTATGAGCGAAATCGCAAAGAAACAGGCGTAAGACGAAAAACAAACAAAGAAAACAATCAATTATCTAAAAAAATTAAAGGAGAAAAATTAAAATGGCAGATTTGGCTAAAATGTTAGAAGAAGTTAAAGGTATGACCGTACTCGAACTTAACGATTTCGTTAAGATGCTCGAGGAAGAGTTCGGCGTTTCCGCTGCAGCAATGGCTGTTGCTGGTCCCGCTGCAGGCGCAGCAGAGGCTGCTCCCGCTGCTGAAGAGCAGACCGAGTTCACCGTTGTTCTTAAGGAAGTTGGCGGTAACAAGATTGCAGTTATCAAGGCAGTTCGTGAAATCACTGGTCTTGGTCTTTCCGAGGCTAAAGCGCTTGTTGACGGCGCTCCCAAGGACGTTAAGGAAGGTCTTTCTAAGGACGCTGCTACCGAGGCTGTTGAGAAACTCAAGGCTGCAGGCGCAACCGCTGAAATGAAGTAATTTCACTTTTAAGTTTATAAAAAACTCCGTACCTAAGTGGTGCGGAGTTTTTTTGTTGACGGTAAGAACAATATCATATTGACGAGCGTTGGACTTTTTTTAAGCACATATCTTAAAAAAATATCCGTTGAATTTAATTTTTAAAAGGGAAAAATCCCTTTTTTCCTTATATATAATATATAGCGTTAAATTTCAGTCACGTCGTCAAGGGTGTTTCCGACCAGCGTAAATTGAAAAGATGCGGTTCGTCCACCTTTGCCCGTTAAGAAACAAATTCCGTTTTCGCCCTCTGCGATATCGTCGTAGCCGTCGAAAAAGGAGGTTAGGCTATCGTCGCTTACCGACGAGGACAAACTGGGCGAAAGATAACTGCGCGCTTTGGTAATTGCTTTTGATTTTACCGCAAAGAAAAACTCGGTTATCACGCTCGAGGGTGGACGGAACTTGTCGCTAGGCGTGTAAACGTAGTTGTATCTAGGCTTAAAGTAAACTACGATTTCACTTTCACTCTTTTGGAAAGTAAAGCATAAGTTTTCGTTGCTCGATACTTTTTTCCCGAGCAACTTTACGGTATAGGGAAGTAGGACTGCCGATAGCGGTAAAACGGTAATAAAGACGACTTCTTCGCTCGACGCGGTTACTTTACCGTTTTCAACGAAAGTTCCGTTTACTAAAAAAACCGTTTCGTATTGCGCTGATAAATATAAAGTTACTTTCATAATATATGTTTATTCTCATTAAACGGATATATGACTTTTGCATTTTAAACGGGTAAAAAAGTGTAAAAATATTTAAAAAATACTTTAAATTTCTTCGTAAAAACGCTTGACATAAGAGTCTTGATTGTTTATAATTAAAAGGCTGTACTGTAAGTGCGGTATTTTAGTGAGCGTCAGGGATGATAAGCGAGATTGCTTCCGTCAAATTAGCTAGGGCGAAAGATAACTCGTTTTGACCAGTACGAAATAATTCGTGCGATTGTAGCGACGCGTGTGTAAGACCTCTTTTGACGGGTCTTAAAAAAGGCTCACATTTTGACACACACGGGCGAGTTGTTACAAATGCTTAAAAAATGGAGGATAAAAAATGGCAAGTCAAAAGATTCGTATTAAACTTAAAGCGTACGACCACGAACTAATCGACCAGTCGGCAGCGCGAATAGTTGAAACGGCAAAGAAAACGGGCACGAAGGTAAGCGGTCCTATTCCGCTACCTACCGAGAAGGAAGTAGTAACCATCTTGCGTGCGGTGCACAAGTATAAGGACTCGAGAGAGCAGTTCGAAATTCGCACCCACAAGAGACTGATTGATATTTACAGTCCCTCTGCAAAGACAGTTGATTCGTTGATGAAACTCGATTTACCTGCGGGCGTAGATATTCAAATCAAGTTATAAGCCGAGCGGAGGAAATTACGATTATGAAAAAAGCAATATTAGGTAAGAAACTCGGCATGACTCAAGTCTTCGACGAAACGGGTCTTATGGTTCCCGTAACGGTTGTCGAGGCTGGTCCTATGACCGTAATCAGAAACAAGACGGTAGAGCGCGACGGTTACAAAGCAACCGTAGTAGCGTTCCAAGAGAAGAAAGAGAACCTTATCAACAAACCTGAAAAAGGCGTTTTCGATAAGGCTGGCGTTACCCCCAAGAAGTACCTTAAGGAATTTAAGTACGACGCGGACTACGAAGTTGGAGCAACGATTGCTTGCGATATGTTCTCGGCTGGCGACGTAGTTGACGTATCGGGCGTTTCCAAGGGACACGGTTTCTCGGGCGTAATCAAGAGATGGAACCAACACAGACTTAAGATGACTCACGGTACCGGCCCCGTACACCGCGAGCGTGGTTCGAGCGGTGAACTTAACTCCGCAAAGGTTATCAAAGGTCTTCATATGGCAGGACAGTACGGTCACGACAACGTAACCATCCAAAATCTTGTCATCGTAAAGGTAGATGCAGAGCGCAACGTGCTTTTGATTCGTGGCGCAGTGCCCGGACCTAAGGGCGGTTTGGTAACCGTTAAAGAGTCCGTAAAGGCTACGAAGTAACGGAGGTAGACAATGGCTAGCATTAAAGTATATAAGCAAACCGGTGAGCAAGCCGGAACGATGAAACTTAACGACAGCGTATTCGGCGTTGAGTTCAACGAAGCCCTTGTTCATCAAGTAGTTGTTGCACAGCAAAACAACGCAAGACAGGGTACGAAATCCACCCTCACCAGAACTGAAGTTCGCGGAGGCGGAATTAAGCCCTGGAGACAAAAAGGAACGGGTAGAGCACGTCAAGGTTCGATTAGAGCGCCCCAGTGGACTGGCGGTGGCGTAGTATTCGCTCCCAAGCCCAGAGACTTCTCTCAAAAGGTTAACAAGACCGCAAAGAGAGGCGCGCTCGTTTGCGCACTTTCGGGTAAGTTTGCTGACAACGACCTCGTAGTAGTAGATAAGATTGCTCTTGAGAACGCAAAGACCAAAGAAATGGTAGCAGTTCTCGGCGCGCTTGGTATCGAAAAGAGAGCACTCTTAGTAGTAACCGAGGCTGATAGCGCAGTAGTAAGAGCAACCAACAATATCCCCACCGTTAAGACGATTCCTAGTTCGCTCATCAACGTTTACGACGTAATGGCAAACGAGAAACTCGTTATGACGAAGGATGCAGTTAAGAAAATTGAGGAGGCATACAAGGCATGAACGCTTACGATATAATCAGAAAGCCCCTTCTCTCCGAGAAGAGTTATGATGGAATTGCTTCCAAGAAGTACGTTTTCGTAGTTGACGATAGAGCGGACAAGACCCAAATCAAGGCAGCCGTTGAGCAAATCTTCGGTGTAACCGTTGAGAAAGTTAACGTAGTAAACGTTCGTGGTAAGTATAAGAGACAAGGCAGAACGGAAGGATATACTTCTTCGTTCAAGAAGGCTTACGTAAAGCTTACTGCTGACAGTAAAGCAATCGAGTTCTTCGAGAGCCTCGCTTAATAAGGAGAGATAACAATGGCAGTTAAAAGATTTAAACCTATAACTCCGGGTACTAGACAGAAGACCGTAAGCAGTTTTGCTGAGGTAACTACTGATAAGCCCGAAAAGTCTCTGCTTGTTTCCAAAAACCACAGTGGTGGTAGAAACAACACCGGTAGAATTACCGTTCGCCATATCGGCGGAGGTAACCGTAACAAATACCGTATCATTGACTTCAAGAGAAATAAAGACAATATCCCCGCAAAGGTAGCGTCCGTTGAGTACGACCCGAATCGTACCGCGTATATCGCACTCCTTAACTACGCTGACGGTGAGAAGAGATACATCCTCGCTCCCTTGGGACTTTCCGTTGGAGATACCGTAGTAAGCGGTGAGACCGCAGACATCAAGGCTGGAAACGCACTTCCCCTTTCCGCAATCCCCGTAGGTACGCTCGTACACAACGTAGAACTCCAACCCGGCAACGGTGGAATCCTCGTTCGTACTGCTGGAGCATCCGCTCAACTTATGGCAAAGGAAGGCAAGTATGCAACCCTTAAGATGCCTTCTGGTGAAATGAGAATGATTCTTCTTACCTGTAAAGCAACGATTGGTCAAGTTGGTAATCTCGACCACGAACTCGTTTCGATTGGTAAGGCAGGAAGAAAACGCCATATGGGTGTTAAGCCTACCGTCCGCGGTGTCGTAATGAACCCGAACGACCACCCGCACGGTGGTGGTGAAGGTAAATCCCCCGTTGGTATGCCTAGCCCTGTTACGCCTTGGGGTAAACCCGCTCTCGGTTACAAGACCAGAAAGCACAACAAGGCAAGTGACCGCTTTATTGTTAAGCGCATAAATTGAGGTGAATAACTATGAGTAGAAGTATCAAAAAAGGACCTTACGTAGAAGAGAAATTATTCAACAGAGTTAAGGCACAGATGGAGAGTACCGATAAAAAGGTAATCAAGACCTGGTCCCGCTCTTCCACGATTTTCCCCGAGTTTATCGGATGCACGATTGCAGTTCACGATGGTAGAAAGCACGTTCCCGTATATTGCACCGAGGAAATGGTAGGACATAAACTTGGTGAGTTCGCGCCCACCCGTACCTTCAAAGGTCACGCTGGCGAGAAGTCCACTTCGGGTAAGTAAGGAGTAGATTATGGCTAAAAGAATGAAAGAAAAAACTGAAAAGTTGATGGCAACCAAGGATAAGAGACCTTGCGCCCACGCTAGATACATCCGCATTTCGCCCTCCAAGGTAAGAATCGTACTCGACACCGTTAGAGGCAAATCGGTTAACGACGCTCTCGCTGCACTCGCAGTAACGCCTAAGGCAGCAAGCGAAATCGTTTACAAACTTATTCAGTCCGCAACTGCAAACGCAGAGCATAACAACGGTTTGGCAAGAGCAGACCTCTTCGTAGCGGAAATTTACGCTGACGGCGGTCCTATCTTGAAGCGCGTTCAACCCGTTTCTAAGGGTAGAGCGTACCGCATCAACAAGCGCACCAGCCACATTACGGTTATCCTCGACACAAAGGAGGCTAAATAATTATGGGACAGAAAGTTAATCCGCACGGACTTCGTGTAGGCGTCATTTCCGGTTGGGATGCGCAGTGGTATGCAAACAAGAAGGATTTCGGTAAATATCTTCTTGAGGACCACAAAATCCGTGAATTTATTAAGAAAAAGTATTACACCTTCGGCATCTCCAAAGTTATGATTGAGAGAGCGCAGGAGAAAATCGTTATCGGTATCCACACTTCTAAACCCGGTATGCTTATCGGAACGAAGGGTGCTGGCGTTGAGCAACTCAAAAAGGAACTCGTTAAGGTAATCGGCGGTAAGCCCGTTCACGTTAACATCCTCGACGTAAAACGCCCCGATATGGACGCAGTTCTCGTTGCAGAGGGCGTTGCTCTCCAACTCGAGAAGAGAAGTTCTTTCCGTCGTACTATGAAACAGGCTATGAGCCGTGTTATGCGTAGTGGCGCAAAGGGTGTAAAGATTATGGTTTCGGGTAGACTTGACGGCGCGGAAATCGCTCGTTCTGAGAGTTACCACGAAGGTTCTATACCTCTTCAAACTATGCGTGCTGATATTGATTACGGCACTGCAGAAGCACACACCACCTTCGGTATTATCGGTATCAAGGTTTGGGTTTACAAGGGAGAGGTTCTTCCCGTAGTAAAGGAAGGAGGAGAGCAGTAATATGTTAATGCCTAAAAGAGTAAAAAGACGTCGCGTACATCGTGGCAGAATGAAGGGCAAGGATATTTCGGGCGGAATAATCGCTTACGGTGAATTCGGTCTCGTATCCACCGAACCCGGTTGGATTACCGCTAACCAAATCGAAGCAGCCCGTATCGCTATGACGCGTTACATTAAGCGTGGTGGTAAAGTTTGGATTAATATCTTCCCCCACAAACCCGTAACCAAGAAACCCGCTGAAACCCGTATGGGTAGTGGTAAAGGTGCTCCCGAGTACTGGGTAGCAGTAGTAAAGCCCGGCCGTGTTATGTTTGAGATGGCAGGCGTAGCAGAGGAAGTAGCAAGAGAGGCACTCCGCCTTGCATCGCACAAACTTCCCGTAAAGTGCAAAATCGCGAAGAAGGAAGACCTTGTGTCTCCCGACAAGGAGGTTAAAGCATAATGAAAGCAAAGACTTTTCACGAAATGAGAGACGACGAGTTAGTATTGAAACTCAACGAACTCAAACAAGAACTTTTTAACCTTCGCTTTTCTCACGCAACCGGACAGCTTAACAATCCTATGCAAATGGTAAACTGCAAGCGTGATATCGCAAGAATTAAGACTATCTTGCGTGAGCGTGAAATTAAGAAGGCTTAACGGAGGAAACGAAGATGGCAGAAGCAGTTGAAAGAAATAACAGAAAAGAGCGTGTTGGCATCGTTGTATCCGACAAAATGGATAAGACCGTTGTCGTAGCAATTAAAGACAAGGCTAAACACCCTCTCTATAAGAAGACGATTAACAAAACCAAAAAACTCAAAGCACACGACGAGGCTAACACCTGCGGAGTAGGCGATACCGTTTTAATCGCTGAAACCAGACACTTAAGCAAAGACAAGTGCTGGAGAGTGGTTGAGATTATCGAAAAGGCTAAGTAAGGAGAATAGTAATTATGATACAACCTCAATCTTATCTTAAAGCCGCAGACAACAGCGGAGCAAAGGAACTTATGTGTATCCGTGTGCTCGGCGGTTCGTTCAGAAGAAGCGGTAACATCGGTGACGTCATAGTTGCCTCCGTAAAAAGCGCTACCCCCGGTGGCGCAGTAAAGAAGGGTGACGTAGTTCGCGCGGTAATCGTAAGAACTCATCAGGGAATCAACCGTCCCGACGGCTCGCACATCAGATTTGACGATAACGCAGCAGTTATTATCGACAGTCAGAAACAGCCTCGCGGAACCCGTATCTTTGGACCTATTGCAAGAGAACTTCGTGACAAGGATTATATGAAAATTATTTCCTTGGCTCCCGAAGTAATTTAAGGAGGGAATTAACTATGGCATTGAACGTTAAGAAAGGCGATAACGTAGTAGTTCTCGCAGGTAAAGATAAGGGCAAGACCGGAAAAGTAGTTTCCGCTAACCCTTCCAAGAACACCGTAGTAGTTGAAGGCGTAAACGTTATTACCAAGCACAACAAGCCCCGTTCTGCACAAGACAAGGGCGGTATCGTTAAAGAAAACGGTAATATCGACGTAAGCAACGTACAGATTATCTGCCCCGTATGCGGAAAGGCAACGAGAGTTGCTCACGCTGAAGAGGCCGGCAAGAAAATCAGAGTTTGCAAAAAGTGTGGCAAATCTTTGGACGTAAAGGCTAAGCCCGAAAAGAAGACCAGAAAGTCTGCTAAAGCAACCGCAGTATCCGAAGAGGCAACTGAAGTTGCAGTAAAGGAAACCGCGCCCAAGAAGAGAACCACGACCAGAAAGACTACGACGAAGAAGACTGAAGAGTCTTCCGAGAAGTAAGTAGGAGGCTAAAATGGCAGAAATGAAAGATTCGAGAAATCGTTTACAAAAAGCCTACAAAGAGGAAATCGTTCCCGCTCTTATGAAAGAGAGAGGCTACAAGAACGTAAACGAAGTTCCCGCACTCAACAAAATTATTGTAAATATGCGTATGGGAGATATCAAGGATAACTCCAAGAGCATTCAGAATGCAACCAAAGAACTCGAAGCAATATGCGGACAGAAGGCTGTTGCTACCAAAGCAAAGAAGTCGGTTGCAAACTTCAAACTCCGTGAAGGACAAACCATTGGCGCAATGGTAACTCTTCGTGGCGCAAGAATGTACGAATTCCTTGACAGACTAGTTTCCATCGCACTTCCCCGTGTACGCGACTTCCGTGGTATTTCGGGCAAGGCGTTCGACGGAAGAGGAAACTATGCGCTCGGCGTAAAAGAGCACATCATTTTCCCCGAAGTATCCTACGAACTTACGGAAAAAGTACGCGGATTCGACGTATGTATCGTTACTACGGCGAAGTCCGACGACGAGGCCAAAGCACTCCTTGTTAAGCTTGGAATGCCTTTCAAGAACTAACAGGGAAAAGGAGATAATTTCAAATGGCAAAGAAAGCAATGATAAACAAACAGCAGAAGGCGCAAAAGTACTCCACCCGCGAGTACACCCGTTGCACGATTTGCGGACGCCCCCACGCTGTACTTCGTAAATACGGAATCTGCCGTATTTGTTTCAGAGAACTTGCGTACAAGGGTGAAATCCCCGGCGTAAGAAAATCCAGTTGGTAAGAGGAGGACGTTATGGTAGTTACAGATCCTATTGCAGATTTATTGACGAGAATTAGAAACGCGTTGACTGCTAAACACGAAACCGTAAGCGTTCCCGTTTCCAAGATGAAGAAGGCAATCGTAGATATCCTCGTGGCTGAAGGCTTTGTTAAGAGCGCTGAGGTCGTAGAGAAAGAGGGCGGAAACGAAATCGTTATCACCCTTAAATACGGTGCAAAAAATGAAAAGGTTATCACCAACCTTAAGCGTATTTCCAAACCCGGACTTCGCGTTTACTGCGGATACGAGCAACTTCCCAAAGTTTTGGGCGGACTCGGAATCGCAATTATCTCCACTTCGAAGGGCGTTATGACCGACAAAGTGGCTAGAGCGAACAAAATCGGTGGCGAAGTACTCGCTTATATTTGGTAGTAGGAGGGAATTATGTCTAGAATCGGAAGATTAAGTATCGCAATTCCCGCAGGCGTTACCGTTGAAGTTAAGGACCAAGTCGTAACCGTTAAGGGACCTAAGGGTGAACTTAAGCAGACTATCGACTCCAAGAACATCACCGTAGCGGTAGAAGGCGCAGAAGTAAAGGTATCTAGAGCAAACGAGAACAAAGAGACTAAGTCTATGCACGGTCTATATCGTATGCTCGTAGCAAATATGGTTAAAGGCGTAGTTACTCCTTTCAGCAAGACGCTTATCGTAGAAGGCGTAGGTTACAAAGTGTCCGTTGCAGGTGCGAAACTCACTATGAACTTGGGACTTTCCCACGTAGTTGAGTACAACGCTCCCGCTGGCATCACGATTACCTGTCCCGACGCTAACACCATCAAGATTGAGGGTGTTTCCAAGGAACTCGTTGGTCAAGTAGCCGCTGAAATCAAGGCTAAACGCCCCGTTGAGCCCTATCACGGATACGGCCTCCATTATTCTGATGAGGTTGTTATCAAGAAAGAAGGCAAGACGGCAGGTAAGTAATTAGGAGAGTAGATTATGATTAATAAAGAAAATAAAAACGCTATAAGAGCAAAGAGACATCTCCGTGTTCGTAACAAGATTTCGGGCACTGCAGACGTTCCCCGTCTTAACGTTTATCGTTCGACCTCGAACATCTACGCTCAAATTATTGACGACGTAAAAGGCAACACGTTGGTATCTTCTTCCACGATTGCTAAGGGTATGGACGTTAGTGGTATGACTAAGGTTCAAGCCGCTGAAGCAGTTGGTAAGGACGTAGCCAAGAAGGCGCTCGAGAAGGGTATCACCGCAGTCGTATTCGACAGAGGCGGATATCTTTATACGGGCCGTGTAAAGGCGCTTGCAGATGCTGCAAGAGAAGCCGGACTTAAATTCTAGGGAGGTTTATCATGGCAAGAAGAGAACGTGAAGAACTTAAGCCGGATGACGGTTTTACTAGTAAACTCGTTGGCGTAAATCGTATTTCCAAGACCGTTAAAGGTGGTAGAAATATGCGTTTCGCTGCTCTCGTAGTCGTTGGTGACGGCAAGGGTAGCGTTGGTATCGGAACGGGTAAAGCAACTGAAGTTCCCGAGGCAATCAAGAAGGCTGAGCAAATCGCTCGTCGTAGCCTCGTTAAAGTAGCAATGGCAGACACGACTATTCCTCACGAGACCGTAGGCGTATTCGGAAAGAGCAACGTTTTACTTAAACCTGCTCCCGAAGGAACCGGAGTTATCGCAGGTTCGTCCGTGCGTGCAGTAGTTGAACTTGCAGGTATTAAGAACATCACCACTAAGGCGTATGGTTCTAGAAATGCAATCAACTGCGTAAAGGCTACGCTCGAAGGACTTAAGTCGTTGCGCACTCCCGAGCAGGTTGCTGCGCTTCGTGGAAAGACCGTAGAAGAGATTTTAGGGTAGGTGAATTATGGCAAAGAATAAAGAAACAACCGCAAAGGTAAAGATTACGCTTGTCAGAAGCACTATCGGATGTCTCGATAAGCAGAAAAAGACCGTACAGGCTTTGGGACTTAAGAAAATCAACTCTTTCGTAGTTATGGACGACAACGCTGTAACTCAAGGTATGATTTTCGTCGTAAAGCACCTCGTTAAGGTTGAAACCGTGGAGGCTTAATTATGAAAATTCATGAGATTAGTCCTGCCGCTAATTCAAAAAAGGCAGCAAAGCGTCTAGGCCGTGGTATTGGTAGCGGTCTTGGCAAAACCAGCGGTAAAGGTCACAAAGGCCAGTGGGCAAGAAGTGGCGGTGGCGTTCGTATCGGATTCGAAGGCGGACAGATGCCCCTCGCTCGTCGTTTGCCCAAAACCGGTTTTGACAACGCTTGGAAGAAAGTTTACTCCGTTATCAACCTTGATAAACTCGAGGTTTTTGAGGACGGCGCAGTTGTAACCGCAGAACTCTTGCTTGAGAAGGGTATTTTGAGCAAGGTTGAGCCTTATGGCCTTAAAGTTCTCGGCAACGGCGAACTTACCAAAAAGGTTACCGTAAAAGCGGCTAAATTCTCTAAGTCCGCTGTTGAAAAAATCGAAAAAATCGGTGGCAAAGTAGAGGTGTTATAATGTTCCAGACGTTGGCAAATGCTTTTAGAAACAAAGACGTCAGAAAAAAGATACTTATTACACTTGCACTTTTGTTCGTGTATCGTATCGGATGTTGGCTTCCCATACCGGGCATTAGCGCTGCGGTAAGCGGAAGTAGTAGTGAAAGCGACTCGCTTTTATCGCTCCTCTCGTCCATTACCGGAGGCGCGCTCTCTAACGGCGCATTTCTCGCAATCGGCATTTCCCCCTACATTAACGCTTCGATTATTATTCAATTACTTACTGTTGCTATTCCCGCTTTGGAAAGATATTCGAAGCAGGGTAGCGAAGGTAGAAAGAAAATCAACAAAATCACTCGTTTCACCACGCTAATCCTTGCAATTATTCAAGCAGTTGCAATCACGGTTAGTTGGGCAAATGAGGGTGGTCTTGAAACCGCAATCTTTAGAGGACTTCTAACGAAGACTTGGATGGTTGGAATTTTCGTAGGAATTATGCTTATCGCTGGTTCTATGTTTACGCTTTGGCTTGGTGAGCAAATCACCGAAAACGGCCTTGGCAACGGAATTTCCCTCCTCATCTTCGTAGGTATTCTCTCCAGCGCAGGTCTTGCAATCGTTGCTAAACTCAAGGAAGCATTCTCTGGTACTAGCGAAACTGCAATTTGGGAACTTCTCGGTTTCTTATTGATGGTTATCCTCGTATTCGGACTTATCGTTTTCGTTGACCAAGCAGAGCGTAAGATTCCCGTTCAGTATGCAAAGCAGATTAAAGGTAGAAAACAATACGGCGGACAAAGCACCTTTATTCCCTTAAAGGTTAATGCTAGTGGCGTTCTCCCCATCATCTTTGCAACCGCAATCATCACTTTCCCCCAACTTATCTGTCAGATGTTCTGGCCCACCAGCGACTTCTATCAGTGGTATATGAAATGGATTGGTTCGGGTACTGCAATTTACAGTGTATTGACTGGCCTATTGATTTTGTTCTTCTGTTATTTCTACGCGCAAATTCAGTTTAACCCTGAAGAAGTGTCCAGAAATATTCAGCAATACGGCGGATTTATTCCTGGTATTAGACCTGGAAAGCCGACGTATGAATACCTTGTAAAGATTTCCAAGAGAGTAACGCTTTTCGGTGCGATTTATCTTGCGTTTATCGCAATCGTACCTTCCGTAATATTCTCGTTCGTGTTGCCCGACGCGTCGCTAGTCAACGCTCTATCCGCTACCGGTATGCTAATCGTAGTATCCGTTGCGCTTGAGTTTGACAAGCAACTCGAAAGTCAACTTATGATGAAACAATATAAGGGATTCTTAAAGTAAAATAAGTCTTGCGTAGCCGTGTTCTTGATTGCGTTTAACTTTTGAGAATACGGCTTACCCAAGGAAACGGAGTAGTTATGAATTTGGTTTTGTTAGGCGCTCCCGGCGCAGGTAAAGGAACTCAGGCGGTAAAAATTGCCGAAGCGTACGGTATCCCGCACATATCTACGGGTGATATTTTTAGAAAGAATATCAGCGAGAAAACTCCTATCGGTATTATTGCTAAAAGATATATCGATAACGGTCAACTCGTTCCCGACGAAGTGGTGGTTGAAATCGTAGCGCAAAGACTTTTAGAAGACGACGCGAAGAACGGATATCTTCTAGACGGTTTCCCTAGAACTCTAGCGCAAGCGAAAGCGCTTGATAAAATTACTTCATTAGACACCGTAATTAATATTGCAGTTGACTTAAACGCTCTTGCCGATAGACTTACGGGCAGAAGAGTGTGTCAAGAGTGCAAGCAAAGTTTTCATATCTCCACGATGAAGAGCGAATATTGTCCCGGTTGCGGTGGCAAGCTTATCCAGCGTGATGATGATAAAATTGAAACGGTCAACGCCAGACTTGAGGTTTATACGGCGCAGACCGCGCCCTTGATTGAGTATTACGAAAATCAGGGCAAACTCGTTACCGTTGACGGTATGAAGAGTATCGACGGAGTGTTTGAAGAAATATCGGAGGCTCTCGCGAAATAATGATTAGCGTTAAGAGTGAGGCCGACCTCGTAAAAATGCGTAAGGCTTGCGAGGTTACGGGACAAACGCTTAAAATGATTGAAGAGTTCGTTAAACCCGGCGTTACCACCGAGGAACTCGACCAAATCATAGAGAAATTTATAAGAGATAACGGCTGTACCCCCAGTTTTAAGAACCTTTATGGTTTCCCTGCATCCGCTTGTATATCGGTTGACGATATCGTGGTTCACGGAATTCCCTCGAAGAGAAAACTCGTTGAGGGCGAAATCGTCAGCATTGACGTTGGCGCTTGCTATAAAGGATTCCACGGCGACGCTGCTCGCACTTTCGCGGTTGGTGAAATAAGCGAGGAGAAAAAACGCCTTATCGAGGTAACGAAACAAAGTTTTTTTGAGGGCATTAAGCACGCCCGCGCAGGCAAAAGGTTAGGAGACCTCTCCAGCGCCGTTCAAAAGTACGTAGAGAGCAACGGATTTTCCGTAGTTCGCGCTATGACTGGACACGGCATAGGAAGAAGCGTCCACGAGGACCCAAACGTTCCAAACTTTGGGACTGCTGATTGCGGAGTTATGCTTAAAGCAGGTTACACTTTGGCTATAGAGCCTATGGTAAACGCCGGTTCGTTTAGAGTTTTTATAGAACAAACGGACAAATGGACTTGTAGAACGGCTGACGGACGCCCGTCGGCGCACTATGAGAACACAATTTTGGTAACAAATGGCGAACCTGAAATTTTAACCCTTTAAAACAGTTTACAAATCGGTAGTAAATATGTTATAATGATATTTGCGGTTTGCAAGTTAAGGAAAGTGCGTCTTGAAAGAAGGTTTAATTGTAAAAAGTCTTAAAGGACACGATACGGGCAGAATTTATATCGTGATGGCAGTACTAAGTGACGACTTCGTACTCGTCGTTGATGGTAAATACCGCAAAACCGACAACCCGAAACAGAAGAGGGTAAAGCATCTTGAAGTGCTTGGCGAGAGCGAACTCGTTTTCCCAGTTACAGATGCGACTCTTCGCAAAGTGTGTAAATTATAATTTTTTGGAGGATATATGCCGAAAGACGATAATATCGAAGCCGAAGGCACCGTCGTTGAGTGTTTACGCAACGCAATGTTCAAGGTAAAACTGTCCAACGGACACGTCGTAACGTGCACGATTTCGGGAAAAATCAGAATGCACTACATTAAAATTTTGGAAGGCGATACGGTAAAAATTGAGATGTCACCTTATGATATCACGAAAGGTCGTATCACTTACAGAAACAAAAATTAAAGGAGAAAGACTATGAAAGTAAGAGCATCCGTAAAGCCTATGTGCGATAAATGTAAAGTTATCAAGCGTCACGGCAAAGTTATGGTTATTTGTTCCAAGTATCCTAACCACAAACAAAGACAAGGTTAATAAATATGCGTAAAGTCCTCATCGCCCAAACGGAATTTCCGTTCGGGCTGTTGGACTATATGCAGATTTTTGCGTTTAAAAAACGAAAATTCAGCGCTGAAAAAGTTTTTGGTGAGCATTCCATAAACTAGGAACTTTGGACGCGTTCAAAATATAAATTATTTTAACAAAAAATTTTTAAGGAGTAAAAGAAGTGGCAAGAATCGCTGGTATTGATTTGCCTAGAGAGAAACGCATCGAAATCGGTCTTACCTACATCTACGGTATTGGCCGTCCTATGGCAAACAAAATTTTACAAGAAACCGGTGTTAGCCCTGACGTAAGAGTCAAGGACCTCACCGAAGAGCAAGAAAACCTTATCAGAACTTATATTGAAAAGAACGTTGTTACCGAGGGTGACCTCCACAGAGAAATCGCTCTTAACATCAAACGTTTGATGGAAATCGGTTGCTATCGTGGAGTTAGACACCGTAAGGGACTTCCCGTTAGAGGACAGAGCACCAAGCAGAACGCTCGTACCAGAAAGGGACCGAAGCGTACCGTTGGACGCTCCAAGAAGAAGTAAGAGAGGGTTAAGACAATGGCAGTTAAGAAAACAACCAAGAAAAGAATTACTAAGAATATCGACAAGGGACAATGCCATATCCACGCATCGTTCAACAACACGCTTATCACCTTTACTGACGAGCAGGGTAATGCAATTTCCGCTTGTTCGGCTGGAGCACTCGGTTTTAGAGGTTCTAGAAAGAGCACGCCCTTTGCAGCACAACAGGCTTGCGAGAAGGCAGCGCTCGTTGCAAAAGAGAACGGTATCCGTAGCGTAGAAGTATTCGTTAAGGGTCCTGGTTCGGGAAGAGAATCCACCATCAGAGCACTTGAGACCGTAGGCATTGCAGTTACTGCAATTACCGACGTATCGCCCATCCCCCACAACGGATGCAGACCGCCCAAGCGCAGAAGAGTATAAGGAGATAGAGAAAAATGGCTAAATATACTAATGCAGATTGCAAACTTTGCCGTCGTGAGGGCGCAAAGTTGTTCCTTAAGGGTGAGCGTTGCACTTCCAAGAAATGCGCTATGGAGCGTCGCCCCGTAGCACCCGGAATGCACGGTGTTACCAGAAAGAAAGCATCGGAATATAACGTACAGCTTCGTGAGAAACAGAAGGCAAAACGCGCTTACGGTTTGCTCGAGAAACAATTCAGAGCATACTACGAAGAGGCAGAGCGTATGACTGGTGTAACCGGTGAGAATATGCTTTCTCTTATCGAGCGTCGTCTTGACAACGTAGTTTATCGTATGGGTCTTGGCTCTTCTAGAGCACAGGCTCGCCAAATCGTTAACCACGGTCTTATGACCGTTAACGGAAAGAGCGTTGATATCCCCAGTTATCAAGTTAAACCTGGTGATACTATCGCCGTTAAGGATAATAAGAAGGATAACGCTTTGTTCAAAGAACTCCGTGGTGCGAAAATCGTTATGCCCAAGTGGGTTGAGTTCGACACCGAGTCCTTTACTGGTAAGGTTATTGACAATCCGAAGAGAGAGGATATTGACCTTAGCATCAACGAGCAACTTATCATCGAGTTGTATTCGAAGTAATAAGTTGCCTTTAAGTAAACAATTAAAGGAGATAATTTAATATGATGGAAATCGAAACGCCAAGAATCATCCTGGAAGAAAGCGCTGATAACAGAGTTGGAAAATTCACCGTTGAGCCTTTAGAGCGTGGTTATGGAATTACGCTTGGTAACGCTCTTCGCAGAGTACTCTTGTCCGCACTTCCCGGTACGGCGGTAGTAGGTATCAATATTGAGGGTATCTCTCACGAATTCTCTACGATTCCCGGAGTTAAAGAGGACGTAGCCGAAATTATTCTTAACCTTAAAGGTTTAAACCTTAAGGCAGAATATTCGGATAAGAGCCTTAAAAAGACGCTCCGTATCGAGAAGAACACGGCTGGTATAGTAACTGCCGCTGATATCGAGAGAGACCCCGAAATAACCATCCTCAATCCTGATATGTACATTTGCACCTTAGACGAGGGCGCTGTACTTAATATGGAAATGACGGTTGGTTGTGGTAGAGGATACGTAGTTGCTGCAAACAACAAGGACGCATCCCAACCTATCGGATATATTCCGATTGACTCCATCTTTACTCCGGTAAGGTCGGCTATGTACAGCGTTGAGTCCACCAGAGTTGGACAAAACATTGACTACGACAAGTTGATTATCGAAGTAAAAACGGACGGTTCGCTTTCGGCTAAAGAAGTAGTAAGTTTAGCGGCAAAGGCAATCAACGAGCATATTCAACTCTTTGAGAACCTAAGCGCAACTTTCGACGGAACGACCATCCTCAAGGACGGAGGAGACAACAAGCAAACGAAATATTTGGAAATGAGTATCGAAGATATGGACTTGTCCGTAAGAAGTTACAACTGCCTTAAGAGAGCAAGTATCCATACCGTTGAAGACTTAACCAAAAAGAGCGAAGATGATATGCTTAAAGTCAGAAACCTCGGCAGAAAATCGCTAGACGAGGTTATCGCCAAACTCGAAAGTTATGGTTTGGGACTTAAGAGCAACGAAGATTAGTAGGAGGACATTATGGCAATTCAGAGAAAATTAGGCAGACCTTCCGACCAGAGAGGTGCACTGCTTCGTAATCAGGTATCCGAATTACTTTGGAACGGCAAGATTGAGACTACTTACGCTAGAGCGAAAGAAGTAGCGCGTATTGCAGAGAAACTTCTCACCAAAGCAATCAATACCTATACTGACACCGTTAAGAAAATCGAAACCCGTAAGAACGACAAGGGACAGGAGATTAAGGTAGAACTTATCAACGACGGTCCGAAGAAACTCGCTGCTCGCCGTGCTATTATGGCTAGCGTGTACGACCTTCAGGAACAAAGAAAGGAGAAGGAGAGCAAGGCTAACTTCGTTGCTCGTACCGAGAATATCCGTCACCCCCTTATCGAGAAGATTTTCAACGAGTACGCTCCCAAGTACGCTCAACGCGGTAAAGAACTTGGAACTATGGGCGGATATACCCGTGTTATCAAACTCGGCACTCGTCGTGGTGACAGCGCAGAATCTGCAATTATCGAGTTAGTTTAATTAGATAATTACGAAGTCAAACGGTTTGGAAGGAAACTTTCAAACCGTTTTTTCTTTTGCAATGTAAGAGTTTTAGAAAAACACCGAAAATATACAAAAAAATTAAGGAGGTTTTACGCTAATGGACAATAAAGAATATCAATTTAAGCCTATGAGTTACGAAGAAAGCGTAAGGAAAAAAGAAGAGGACAACAAAAGGGCAAGGTATTTATACAACGTGCTTAAAGATAAATACCCCGAGATGGCGGAAAGAGTTAAAAACGATATAACGCTTATGCCGTCGGACGTAATCATAGTAAACGAGTTTGATAAGGAAAATTGACCAAATAGAACGCACGCCTAATCGTAGCAGATGGGCGTGTTTTTCGTTGTTTTTACGAGGGTAAATTAGAATAAAGAAAAACGCACGCATTGTTATTTAGCGTGCGTTTTCGTGCGTTTAGGGGCTTAATTTGCTACTTTACTAGCGTGTATTTGCTGTTTAGCGTTTCTTGTTTTACGGCGGTGTCTGCACCGTTGTAGTGGCCGAATTGCTGTACGTGTTGAGCGTTGAGTTTTACGTTGATGATGCCCACGACGTTCATATTGACGAAGAGGTTGGTTAGGTCGTAGTTATCGTTGTGTGTAAGTTCAAGCGTAGTAGTACGGATATCGCCACCAGTTAAGGGGGAGAGGTCAACTGCAATCGAGAACTTGTTTTCGCTATCGTTGTACGCATAGGACTTGAAGATATTTTCGATATAAGCCTCGCTAGTGTCAGACGGTTCAGCATTTACGATTAGGTTTTCGAAGATGGAGTTGAGGTGAATCATATCGAGTAAAGGCGTCATAATATCAGCAGTGAAACCTTCTATCGTATATTTCTTATAAATTTCCTTTTTAACCGTTTTAGCGCCTATTCCTAGGAAACCGCCCTCTTTTACGTAGTGAATATCTTTTATGTAAATCATTTCGTCAATCGGGTCGAAGTAAAGCGTAGCCGTACCGTATTCGTCGTTCCATACGTTGATACCAATAACTTTTGCTTTGTCACGAGCAATCGACACTACTGCGTAGGTTTTTCCGTCGATAATATCAAGTTTAGCGGAGAGGTGAACCTTGTTATCAACTGCGCCCCAACTATCGCCAAGGAAGAGTGATACCTCGCCGGAGAGTTCAAAGTTACGGTATTTCGTCGTTTGAGCAAGAGTTGCAAGCAAAGTATCAATCGACGAGAAGTCGTTGCAATTTTTCGACGCCGTATAATCGAACGCGCCGTCAAGCGTTTCGTCCGTAACGCCCTCGGCAGTAACGGTAAGAGCAAGAGCGATATCTGCAAGCGCAAAGTCGGGAATATTTAGTACGAGTTTGTTATCTGAAGTAGATAGAGCAAGCGTCATTTCGTCTTGCAAGGTTCCCATAAGCGTCGATAGGTTTAGTCCGAGCGAGAGAACACCGTCGTCAAACGACGCGCCACCTAGAAGCGAGAGAATATCAATCGAGATAGGAGCGAGCCAGTTGTCTTCGCCGAGTTCGATATAAGTGCTTAAAAGGTCTTTAAGTTCGGGGATTTGACCGAGAATCGTTTGAACGCTCGCTTTGCTCTCTTTAAGTTTATCAAGCGTGAATTTGCCCTCAAATCCATTATAGTTGAGGTAAACTAAGCCGTCACGGTAAACAAGCGTTACGGTGTGCGTGCGCTCTTTAGCAACCTCGCCTGCCTCGTCAAATTTTTGGTCGAGTAGCGTGAGCGTAACTTTTACGCTAGGTTCGCCCGTCATATTAAGAACGGATGCTTTGCCCTCGGTAATCGTAAGTTTTTGAGAAGAGCCAAGGTTTACCGTACCCGACAAAGTCATAACTAGGTTATCTGTTACGATAATATTATTGAGCGCATCAGCATACTTATCTACGATTTCTTTTAGGTTGATATAGTTAGCGCTGAGGTCGAAGGTAGTAAAGGTTGCTTTCTCGGAAGGCGTAACGTTGATTTCTGTTCCGTCGAGCGAGACTATGATTTCGGTAAGCGCGTATTCGTTATTCTCAGTAGAAAGAACTACTTCGAGGTTTATTCCCTCGATTTCGAGCGTTAGCGAAAGTCCGTCTTGCGTTTTGCTAGATTCGATAGAGGATATAATTTCGTCGATATTGATATCGAGTAGCGAGCCTAAGTCGAGAGCAGATAGCATTTCTACCGTTTCTACGGGCAATAGTTTTTCTAGTGACGGCATAACTTTATCGAGAATAGTCGTGATATCGTCAAGACAAAGCATTAGTTTGATATCATTAATCATTGCGTACGCAGTCTTCTCGTTTAAGTCGATATACGCCTCGATTTCGCCGATTTTGATATTTATCGCGAGGTCATTAATATTAAAGTTTGCATCAATCGTCGTTGCGCCCACATTTATCTTGAGCGGGATATTATAACCGCTATCAATAATATCAAGTAGAGTTGCGAGTTTGTTGTAGTCGCTAGTGTCTGCTATTGCGCTGTAATCCGCTTTGGTAGAGGGCGTAACAGCGATATTGAGCGTATCTACCGTAACCGTGATATTAGCGAGTTTATATTCCTTATTATTAGTAGAAAGCGTAGCGTTGATATTCACGCCCTCGAAAGGAACGGAGAGGATAACTCCTTGGCTATACTCGGTAGTGGTAATAGAAGAAATAATTTCTTCGATATCTAGCGAGAGCGAGCCGAGGAGAGAACCGAGGTCAATTTCTTCGCCGAACAAGGGGGAGAGGAATTTAACAACTTCGCTAATCTCGTCAAGCGTTGCTTTTGCTTTAAGACCTAGGTAAGAAACGAAGATAGTATCGTTTTCAAACTTAGCGTATAAGTCTTTACCGAAGAGGTTAGCCTTAGCGAGTAAGGTCATATCTTTAAGGTTAAAGCAAATATCCGCCGTGATATCTCCTATAACTGCTTGAGCGTTAATATTGTAATCTTCGTCAATAATATCTAGAAGAGTTACGAGTTTGTTGTAATCGCTAGTGTCTGCTATTGCGCTGTAATCCGCTTTGGTAGAGGGAGTAACCGCAATATTGAGGTTATCTACCGAAACGGTGATATTAGCGAGAGCATATTCCTTATTATTAGTAGAAAGATTAGCATTGATATTCACGCCCTCGAAAGGAACGGAGAGGATAACGCCTTGGCTATACTCGGTAGTGGTAATTGAGGAAATAATTTCTTCGATATCTAACGAGAGCGAGCCGAGGAGCGAACTTAGGTCGATTTCCTCGCCGAACAAGGGAGAGAGGAATTTAACCACTTCGCTAATCACGTCGATAGACGCTTTAGCCTCAAGACCTAGGTAAGAAACGAAGATAGTATTATTTTCAAGTTTTGCGTATAGGTCTTTACCGAATAGGTTAGCCTTTGCAAGCAAGGTCATATCTTTGAGGTTAAAGCAAATATCTGCCGTGATATCTCCTATAACTGCTTTAGCGTTTACGTTATAGTTTTCGTCGATAATATCTAGTAGGGTTACTAGTTTGTTATAGTCACTAGTATCTGCAATAGCATTGTAGTTTGCTTTTGTAGAGGGGGTAACTGCAATATTGAGGTTATCTACCGAAACGGTGATATTAGCGAGTTTATATTCCTTATTATTAGTAGAAAGCGTAGCGTTAATATTTACGCCCTCGAAAGGAACGGAGAGGATAACGCCCTGGCTATACTCGGTAGTGGTAATAGAAGAAATAATTTCTTCGATATCTAGCGAGAGCGAGCCGAGGAGCGAGCCTAGGTCGATTTCCTCGCCGAACAAGGGAGAGAGGAATTTAACGACTTCGCTAATCTCGTCGATAGACGCTTTAGCCTTAAGACCGAGGTAGGAAACGAAGATAGTATCGTTTTCAAGTTTTGCGTATAGGTCTTTACCGAAGAGGTTAGCCTTTGCAAGCAAGGTCATATCTTTGAGGTTAAAGCAAATATCTGCCGTGATATCTCCCATAACTGCTTGAGCGTTAATATTGTAATCTTCGTCAATAATATCTAGTAGAGTTACGAGTTTGTTGTAGTCGCTAGTGTTGGATATTGCGCTATAATCCGCTTTGGTAGAGGGAGTAACAGCGATATTGAGCGTATCTACCGTAACCGTGATATTAGCGAGTTTATATTCCTTATTATTAGTAGAAAGATTAGCGTTAATATTTACGCCCTCGAAAGGAACGGAGAGGATAACGCCCTGGCTATACTCGGTAGTGGTAATCGAGGAAATAAGTTCTTCAATATCTAGCGAGAGCGAGCCTAGGAGCGAACTTAGGTCGATTTCCTCGCCGAACAAGGGGGAGAGGAATTTAACTACTTCGCTAATCTCGTCGATAGACGCTTTAGCCTCAAGACCTAGGTAAGAAACGAAGATAGTATCGTTTTCGAATTTAGCGTATAGGTCTTTACCGAAGAGGTTAGCCTTAGCAAGTAAGGTCATATCTTTAAGGTTAAAGCAAATGTCCGCCGTGATATCTCCTATAACCGCTTGAGCGTTAATATTGTAATCTTCGTCGATAATATCTAGTAGGGTTATTAGTTTGTTATAGTCACTAGTATCTGCTATTGCGCTGTAATTTGCCTTGGTAGAGGGCGTAACGACGATATTGAGCGTATCTACCGTAACGGTGATATTAGCGAGTTTATATTCCTTATTATTAGTAGAAAGGTTAGCGTTTATATTCACGCCCTCAAAAGGAACGGTAATCGTAACGCCGTCGGAAGTTTTATCGATTGCAATTGACGAGATAAGTTCTTCAATATCTAACGAGAGCGAGCCGAGGAGCGAACTTAGGTCGATTTCCTCGCCGAACAAGGGGGAGAGGAATTTAACGACTTCGCTAATCTCGTCGATAGACGCTTTAGCCTTAAGACCGAGGTAGGAAACGAAGATAGTATCGTTTTCAAGTTTTGCGTAGAGGTCTTTACCGAATAGGTTAGCCTTTGCAAGCAAGGTCATATCCTTGATATTAAAGCAAATATCTGCCGTGATATCTCCTATAACTGCTTTAGCGTTAATATTGTAATCTTCGTCAATAATGTCTAGTAAGGGGAGAAGGTCACAATAATCGTCGGTATTTTCAATAATCGCCATTTCGTTAACGCTGGGCGTAGCCGAAAGAGCAAGGTCGCCAAGCGACGCGCTAATTTCGTCTAAAGCGTAACCGCTCTCGGTAATCGCAAGAACAATCTTAATGCGGGCTTTTCCTAACACCGAGGAAATCGTGAGCGCACCGTCTAGTTCTTCTGCGCTTATGCCGTTCACGATATCGGCAATTACGGTATCGGGGTTAAAGTTGCCCAAAATACTAGTTAAGATTGCAGTTAGGTCTAGGTCTGAGCCAAGTAGGGGAGCGAATTTTTCGATAACGCCTTGAATTTCGGAAGTTTTAACGAAACCTTCGAGAGCCTTATATTTAATATAGATAGTGTCGCCTAGATATTTTGCGCTGAGTTCGCCCAAAGAAAGGTCGAGCGCAAGAGCGGGAATATTGAAGTTTGCTTTTGCCGTAATCTCGCCAAGAGCAAGGTCGAAACGGATATTGCCGTCCTCGTCGATAATATCGAGTAGCGATAGCGCGTTTACGAAAGTGTTAAGGTCGTAGTGATATTCGATTTCAGGAGCCGGGAGCACGCTGATTTCAAGGCCTAGCGCCGTGCCCGATATTCCGGTAAAGGTGATTTGTTCATTGTCGAAGAAGTTTAGGTCGATATCGGCAGTAATTCCGCCCAAAGATAGGGGTAGATTTACCGTAGCGTTTCCGTTTTGGCGAACAAGCGTTGCGCCAGAGAGTAATTCGTCAGCGTTAATATTTAGTGAAGAAAGGTCGGGAAGCGTTACGCCGAGCATAGGCAAAAGTTCGCCGATAACCGTCGTCGCCTCAGAAATTTTGCATTTTGCTTTAAGACCTTGGTATGCAAAATAGAGCGTATCGTTTTCAAACGCTATGAAAACGTTATCAAGTTTAACGTCGCCAAGCGCGAGGTTGAGCATAGCCTTAACTTTAATATTTTCTAGGTTATTGATATCTAGGTTGACTAGAAGTGAGCCGTTTACGGAAAGACCGTCGCCTTTTATGGACAGACGAGCGGAAAGCGGTTTGCCAGACATATATTCGGTAAAGCCGTTAGTGAGGTAATACATAGCGTCGGGATTAAATCCAACTTCGCCCTCGGTGATTTCGGCGTCAACGAACGAGCGGAAGTATTCCTCGTTGGGAACGGGCGTGTTCTCGCCGATTGCGTTGAACGTCTCGGTAAGTTTTTCGGAGCAGGTTACGCCTCCTAACATATCGACTTCGTACGAACAGTTGGTAGTCGTCTTAACGATATTCCATTGTTTATCCATATAAACGGTAAGAATTACGCTGTTAAAGTTGGGGAAAGACTTCGTTCCCGCCATAGTGCGCATTTCATATTTAAGTCTAGTCGTTGCTTTTTGCGTATCGAGGGTATATTCAAACCCGTAAATTCCATTTTCTTCGCCAAGGTATTTAGAAGAGAGGATGGTATCGTCCGTTACGATATAGCCCGAAATTCCATTTGGAACGTATCCGTAAAGAGAAAGGAATGATTCTTCACTAATTTTGCTTGCCTCGTTGCCCCAAGTAATATCGTCAATCGACTTCATTTTCGAGGCGTTGCGAGTAAGGTAAGTTTTGCCACTAACGTAAGTTTCCTTAGCAACCGAAACGAAGTCGGACATAGAAGAGGACATTTTGTAAGTTTCGTTACCGTTTACTACGCGCGCAGCCTTAATTTTTTGGTCAACGAAGAGCGCGGTAGAAGAACCCGTTCCTTCGGTTACGAACGAGCCTTTTTCGATAAGGTTGCCAAGTGCTATGTAATAGTTATCGTTTATCTTATGGTCAAGCGGAGTAGTTCCGTCCTGGGGTACGGGCAAAACGGTATCCACTTTCGTGGTAAGTTCATCAATCGAAAGATTACTTCCGTCGTCAAATTTAGTCGTGCCACTTCCCATAGAATAGAAAGTCGATATGATTAAAAAACAAACTAGTAAATATATTGCTACGACTTTATTCATAGAGCGAATCGTGTGTTGCTCGTTGAGTAGTCTAGGTTTAGTCAATTTAATTTATTCTCCTAAAAAATGTATTTCTTCCCATCGTTACAGCGTAACGGTCTTTATTTTATTAAAATAAAATAAACTGAATATAAACTTTGGCGATTTTTTAAGTTTTTTGCGATAAAAAAAAGATATAAGCGAGCGCTTATATCTTTTTTATCGTTTTTTAGGCTTTGCTTTTAAGTAAACGAAGGTCAGTAATCTTTTTGAACTGAACGTTGTTTCTTATGAGAAATTCTTCGGCGAGCGCTTTATAGGCAAGAGAGCCTACGCAACGAGGTTCGAAGAGCATAATGGGAAGTCCGTAACTGGGTGCCTCTCCAAGTCGAACGTTTCTAGGAATTTTTGCGTCGAAAACTTTTTTGCCGAAGAATTTATAAATTTCTTCGGTGACGTTTTGAACTAGGCGAGAACGGGAATCGTACATAGTAAGAACTACGCCTTCAACTTCGAGAGAGGGATTAAGGTGCTTTTTAGCAAGTTTAATCGTATTCATAAGTTGGCTCAATCCTTCGAGCGCATAATACTCGCCTTGGATAGGAATAAGGATTGATTTCGAAGCCGTGATTGCGTTTACCGTCAAGAGCGCAAGCGAAGGCGGACAGTCGATTATGATAAAGTCATAAGTATTCATAACGGGGAGCAACGCTTTTTTAAGCACTTTTTCTCTGTCCTCTACCGAAACGAGTTCAACCTCAGCGCCAGCCAAATCAATGTTGGAGGGCAAAATATCGAGGTTTTTTACGACGGACGGGATAATCGCCGTTCTTATATCAACCTCGCCCATAAGGACGTGATAAGTCGAGTATTTAATTTTAGTTTTGTTTACGCCAAAACCGCTAGTGCAGTTACCTTGTGGGTCAATGTCGATAACGAGTACCTTTTTGCCCATAAGAGCAAGATAACTCGAAAGATTGACACAAGTAGTGGTTTTACCTACACCGCCTTTTTGGTTGGCAATAGCAATAATTTTTTGCATAATGAAATCACCCTGCGTAAGGCGCGGTTACGCTAAAAGAACTAATTATCGCGCCAAAGGTACAAAAAATAAAGTAATATAATTAGTGAAAAAGGAAAAACCCTTTGTATAATTTTAGCATAAAGAAAAAGATAATGCAATTATTTTGCGGTGATGTAGAGGTATATTATTTGAAAATAATGTAATATTTAGATGAAAAAATAAGGATAGGGCGTTTAATCAGTTGCGAAAATTCGTTAATGAGGATATAATAAAGAGCGTGAGTATTATCGAAGTAAAAGATGCGCATTTTGCGTACAATAGAGGCACCGACACTGAACTTAAGGCGGTCAAGGGCGTAACGCTTTCCATTGAGGAAGGCGAGTTTGTCGCGTTCGTTGGGCATAACGGTAGTGGAAAATCCACTATGGCTAAACTTATGAACGGTTTGCTCGTTCCCGACAAAGGCGAAGTTTTGGTGGACGGAAAATCTACGACGGACAGCAAGGCGCTTTTCGATATCCGTTCAACCGTCGGCGTGGTTTTCCAAAACCCCGATAATCAAATGGTAAACACGATAATAGAGGACGACGTGGCGTTTGGCCCTGAAAATATAGGGTTGCCCTCCGAAGAAATTCGAAATCGAGTTGACTGGGCGCTAAAAAGCGTTGGTATGTACGATTATCGCGAGGGAACGCCTTTCCGTCTTTCGGGCGGACAAAAACAAAGAATTGCAATTGCAGGCGTTCTTGCAATCAAGCCCAAGGTTATGGTTCTTGACGAATCGACCTCGATGCTCGACCCCGAGGGCAGAGCAGAAGTTCTTAAAGTAGTCGAGAAACTTAATAAAGAAGAAAAAATGTCGGTAATTATGATAACGCATTTTATGGAAGAGGCGTTGTTTGCCGACCGTATCGTCGTGTTCAACGAGGGTAAAATTTATATGCAAGGCGGTAAGGAAATCTTTGAAAGAGAGGACGAACTAAAAGCAATCGGACTTACCGTACCGCTAGCGTGCAGAGTGGCGCACGCACTTAAGAAAGAGGGAATATCCGTTCCCGATAATATTACTACTATTGAGGAATTAACCGACGCTCTATGCCGATAAGAATTGAAAATCTTAATTATATCTACAACGCAAAAACTTCTTTTGCGTCCTCCGCGCTTAAAGATATCTCGCTCGAGATTCGCGACGGAGACTTTTTGGGTGTAATCGGGCATACAGGTAGCGGAAAATCCACTCTCGTTAATCACTTAAACGCGCTAACGAGAGTGCAAAGCGGAACTCTTTTCGTGGGCGACATTGACTTGACTGCAAAAAAACTCGATTTTAAGAAGTTACGCTCGACGGTAGGCATGGTTTTTCAGTACCCCGAGTATCAACTTTTCGCTACGACGGTAGCCGAGGATATTGCGTTCGGACCTAAAAATATGGGGTTACCGACTGACGAGATTGACAGAAGAGTGAGGGAGGCTATATCGTTAGTAGGACTAGATTACGCTTCCGTTGCGGAGCGTTCGCCTTTTGAACTTTCGGGTGGACAAATGCGAAGAGTTGCGCTTGCCGGCGTAATCGCTATGCGCCCCGACGTTCTCGTTCTCGACGAGCCTACCGCCGGACTAGACCCTAAGGGAAAAACGGAAATTATGGAACTGGTTAAACGCTTAAAGCAAACCTGTTCTATCGTAATAATGATATCGCATAATATGGACGAAGTTGCGTCGTATTGCAATCGTATCGCAGTTCTATCCGAGGGTAAACTTTGCGGAGTTTACGAGCCGAGAGAACTTTTTAAACGCATAGACGACCTTAAAAAGTATAAAATCGAGATGCCCCAAGTTACGGCTCTTGCGTGCGCGCTAAAAGAAAAAGGACTTGCTCTCGATACGAGCGTGCTAACGGAAGAAGAACTCGTTAGCCAAATCGTAAAGGCGGTTAAAGGGAGGGAAAGTCTATGAGAGAAATAGCGCTTGGACAGTACTATCCCGTCAAATCAGTCGTACACCGTCTTGACCCGAGAATAAAACTTTTAATGATGATTGCGTATATTACTATGATATTCTTTATTAAGAGTTTCATAGGCTACGGCGTCGTTGCTCTCTTTTTGCTTTTGACGATTTTCGCCTCGAGAGTACCCCTTTTGAAGGTTATAAAGAGCCTAAAAATGATAATTTTCCTCGTGCTTTTCACGGTGATTATGTCCTTACTTTTCTACGCCGGTAAAGCGGACGATATTTTATGGCAATGGAAATTTATAAAGATTTATCGCGCGGGATTGCTTAACGCAGGGCGTATGGCGCTTAGGCTAATCTTTTTAGTAATAGGACCGACGATGCTAACTTATACTACGACGCCGGTACAACTAACCGACGGCTTGGAGAGTTTGCTTTCGCCCTTAAAAATTATTAAATTTCCCGTACACGAACTAGCGATTATTATGAGTATTGCGCTCAGACTAATTCCTACGCTAATAGAGGAGACTGATAAAATCCAGTCTGCTCAAAAGGCAAGATGCGCAGACTTTGAGACGGGCAGTATAATCAAGCGAGCAAAGGCTATGCTCCCCGTAATCATACCTCTATTCGTGTCCTCTTTCCGTCGAGCGGATGAACTAGCAGACGCTATGGATTCGAGGTGTTATAGAGGCGCAAAGGGAAGAACCAAAATGAAAAAACTTCGTTTGCACGCAAGAGATTTCGTTGCGTTCTTCGTTTTGGCTGTGTTCTTTTTCGCTATTTTATGGCTACGGTATAACTTTTTCCCTACCTTAATTGATATTTCGGCGTTTAAGTGGCTGATTATTTAGGAGGGGAAAGTGAGCGAGAGAAGAATTAAAATCGTCGTTGATTATATCGGAACGGCGTATCACGGCTGGCAAGTTCAGCCTAGTCACGACACCGTTCAACAGCGTTTACAAGACGCCTTGACCTCGCTAACGGGAGAAAAAACTAGCGTTACGGGGAGCGGACGGACTGATGCAGGCGTGCACGCGCTCTATCAAGTAGCGCACTTTGATACGAATTCAAAAATTCCCGTTAAGAATTTCGTAAGTGGGCTTAACCATTTTCTTCCGCCCGACATAAGAGTATTGTCGGCTCGAGAGGTTAAAAACGATTTTCACGCTCGTTTTTCGGCAAAGAACAAGACTTATTCGTATCTAATCTACGAGAGCGAAGTGGATAAAGCGGTTTACTATAACCGTGCCGTAAGAATAAAAGAAAAACTAAATCTTTCCGCTATGCGAGATTGTGCGCTTGAAATAGTGGGAGAGCGTGATTTTACTTCGCTTATGAGTACGGGCTCGGAGGTAACGAGCGCAGTTAGAAAAGTGACTTCGCTTACCGTTACTCGTTCTGGTGGACTGGTCAAAATCACGGTAACGGCGAACGGGTTTTTATACAATATGGTTCGTCTTATTGCAGGAGTTTTGGTGCGAGCAGGCAAGGGCGAAATTACGAAAGAGCAAGTGAAAAGTCTTATCGAGGCTAAGAGTAAGGACGCATTTAGGGAAGTTATGCCTGCTTGTGGACTATACCTTGTCAAAGTGAGATATTAACAAAAACTAATACAACCCGTAAAAAGGTTGTATTTATTTTTTCTCTATGGTATAATATAAGAACTTTCCCTAAGCGGAAAGAAAAAGCGAGAGAAATTAGAAAATTCAGTAAAAGGAAGAATCGAAATCGTGAAAGCTTGGAAAATTACGGGCGAAGGTAAAGCCGTTTTAGAGGAAACTTCCGCTCAACAAGTATCCGCTACTTGTGTAAAATTGAAAATGCTAACCTCTATGATTGATACGCCCGAGGCGTATTTGTTTGGTCGTGGAGGCGGATTGCTCCCGCTAACTATGGGACGTCAAGGCGTTGGTCTCGTTGCCGAAGTGGGCAAAGAGGTAAACGCTGTTAAAAGAGGGGATATCGTTTATATTCGTCCCGTTTCTTCTTGTGGCGAGTGTAGTAATTGCAAAGCGGGTAGAAAGACGGCGTGCGAGCGTGCGTACATTTACGGTAGAACGGTGGACGGAGTTATGAGTGACTTTGCCGTCGTTCCGCAAGAAGATTTAATCGTTTTGCCTCAAAGAATATCGCACGAAGAAGGCGTTTTTATCGAGACCGTTGCGCTTGCTATTACGGCGCTAGATAAACTCAAAATTGAAAAGGGCGAGCACCTCGTAATTCAAGGAGCGACGCTAGTCGGATTAATTTTGGCTCAAGTTGCGCTATATTATCAAGCCGTACCTATTTTGGTGGACTCAAGAGCAGATAGACTTGCGCTTGCCGAAAAACTCGGCATATATTATACGATAAACAGCACGCAAACAGACCCCGTAAATAAGATTTTCTCGATTACCTGCGGAAAAATGGCGGAAACTATGGCTTATACGCTACTATCGGGAATTGAAGTTCAGCGCAGTTTTGATTGCATTTCGAAATATGGACGCTCCGCTTTCGTAGGGCTAGACGATTTAAGCGACGACTTGAGTTTTAATTTTATGCCATTGCTTAGAAATAGCGTGTCGGTAGAATCTGTAAGTTCGGCGGAAGATAATTATTTGTCGGCGGTAAATATGCTTGCTAGTAAATCGGTTGAAGTAACGCCGTTTATTACGAAACGCGTAATCTTTGAAGAGGCTGGCGAGGCGGTAAAAGAAATTGCTAGCGACGTGACCAAGAATATTGCGGTTATCGTCGATTTTGAGAAAATTTAGTTAATTATTTAGGTAAAAAAGGGAACTAAAAGCGCAAAAAGAACGAATTTTGCGTTAAAATTAGTTGCCAAACGGATATTAAAATGCTATAATATCTAGGCTCGCAAAGTGCGAGCAATCCTTTCTCTCGGGGAAAACGAGGGACAATAGACCAAAAGGAGGTAGAAATTTATGAACAAGTACGAGGTTGTGTATATCCTTAACGCTAAACTCGACGGTGACGCAGTAGAGGCTCTTATCGAGAAGTTCAAGAGCGTCGTAACCGAGAACGGCGGTACGGTAGAGGGCGTTGATAAGTGGGGAGTTAAGAAACTCGCTTACGCTATCGATTACAAGACCGAAGGTAACTACGTTTTGATGAATTTCGAGGCAGAGGCTTCCGTGCCCGCTGAACTCGAGCGTCAAATGAGAATTGCCGACGACGTAATGAGATTTATCGTTGTAAGAAAGTAAGTAAAGGTGGGTTTAACTAATGAATAAGTGCATTTTTATTGGTAATCTAACCCGTGACCCCGAGCATCAGACTACGGGTAGCGGAGTTTCCCTTTGCAGATTCTCGATTGCTGTAAACCGTACTTACGCTAATGCAAACGGAGAAAGAGAAGTTGATTATATCAATATCGTTGCTTGGAGAGGACTTGCAGACAACTGCGCTAAGTACCTCACCAAGGGTAGTAAAGTTTGCGTAGTAGGTAGTTTGCAAACCCGTAGTTACGAGGACAAAGACGGTAACAAGCGTTACGCTACCGATATCGTAGCCGAAGACGTGGAGTTCGTTTCTTCCCGTAACGCAGGTGGCGAGGGCGCACCCGCTCCCGCAGAGCCTAAATCGACTGGCAAGTCCACTGGCGGTCTTACGCCCGTAGAAGACGAAGATTTGCCGTTCTAATTAAAATTAAAGAGGTTTAATAATTATGGATAAGAAAAATATCAACAAAAACGTTGAAATGGACGACAAGAACAAGAAGTTCAAACGCGTTCCTAAGAAAAAAGTATGCGCTTTTTGCGTAGAGAAAGTTGAGGAAATCGATTACAAGGACGTAGCGAAACTCAAGAGATTCGTTACCGAGAAAGGTAAGATTATCCCCAGACGTGCTTCTGGCGTTTGCGCAGAGCATCAACGCCAACTAGCAGTTGCTATTAAGCGCGCTAGAGCAATTGCACTTCTTCCTTACAAGGGAGAGTAATTAAAACGAGAAACGGAAAGAGTTTTCTTTCCGTTTTTTTATTTTCTAAATAAATGTTATTGCAAAAGGGGAATAGACGTGTTATAATAAGATTAACCTGTATAAATGAATTTTAGCATTAGGTTGCTGGTTTTGAAGGAGAGGGAAATGAACGTAATGGTGCGAAATGGCGAGATTGAGATTACTTTAGCAAACGAAGTTATCAAAATTACGGCGTGTGGAAATAATGCTATTCGCTTTCAGGCTTTTCCAGGATGTAAAGTGGTTGATACTAACTATAATCTGATGCCTTGCTCGGTGGAGGCCGAGATTGAGCAGAGTGAAAATTGTGTATCAATGAGAAATGGCGCGTTGTTAGTTACTGTGAGAAACGGCGAAGTGCAGTTTTATATAGATAAAAAATGCGTTATACGTGAAAAGCGAGAATGTACTTTTGGCGGTAAAAGTCGTCAATATAGAAACGTAGGACACGAAACGTATTCCGCTGACGTTAGTTTTGAGCCGAGCGATGAAAAACTGTTTGGTATGGGGCATTCGTGGGATAACGAATTTGACCTTAAGGGAACAGTGCACGATATAAAACATATTAACGCAAAAAGCGTAGTTCCGTACGTGTACTCTTCGCAGGGGTATGGTTTTTTGTGGAACGTTCCATCGATTGGAAGGGTGGAGTTTGCAAAAAACAGAACTAGGTGGCATAGTGACTGCTGTAAAGCGATTGATTACGTGGTTATTGCTGGTAGTCCTAAAGAGACGAGTGAGGTTTTGGCTGACCTTACTGGACATGCACCCGTTATGCCAGACTGGGCGACAGGTTTTTGGCAAAGCAGGTTGCGTTATGAAACACAGGACGAAGTTCTTTCAGTTGTTAGACGTTACCGTGAGTTAAATATTCCGCTTTCGGCTATAATCATTGACTATTTCCATTGGACGGAGCAGGGCGATTATAAGTTTGATTCAAAGTACTGGCCCGACGTTAAGGCTATGGCGGACGAGATTCACGAAGGTAATACCAAACTACTCGTTTCAATGTGGCCGACTGTAAACGAACGTAGCGAAAATTACAAGTATATGTATGACAACAATATGTTGATTCGTACGGCAAACGGCTCTAATAAACTGTTTGATTTTTACGGTTGGCAGGCGGAAATTGACGTGGCTAACCCTCGAACGCGTGAGTTTGTTTGGGGTAAATTAAAAGAAAATTACGCCGACAAGGGTGTTGATGCATTTTGGTTCGACGTGTCTGAACCTGAAATTTATCCTGAACATTTTGATAACTGTATTAATTATAACGGCAGATATGATATGACTGCACTCACTTATCCCGTTGATTATGCAAGGCTTGTTTACGAAGGACAAAAGGCTATGGGTAGGGATGATATAGTTACCCTTATTCGTGGTGGCTATTTCGGCAGTCAAAAGTATGCCTCGCTCGTGTGGTCGGGCGATATAGCATCTACTTTTGAGAGTTTGGAACGTCAAGTTTATGCGGCTCAAAACATGGCTATGTGTGGAATCGTGTGGTGGAATACCGATATAGGTGGCTTTTACGGCGGTGACACGGCCAGCGAATATTTTCGTGAACTAATCGTGCGGTGGTTCCAGTTTGGATTGTTTTGTCCCGTAATGCGCTTGCATGGTAGTCGCGTTCGACATAGCGAAGACCGCCCAATTATTGAACAAAGTGGCGACCCTAACGAAATTTGGAGTTTTGGCGAGCAGGCGTTTGAGATTATTAAGGGTATTTTGGCTACTCGTGAGAAATTGCGCCCATATATTAGCGAGCAAATGAAGATAGCGTCGCAAAAAGGGTGGCCGATTATTCGTCCTATGTTTTTCGAATTTCCTGACGACAAGAATTGTTGGGAAACAAAGGGACAATATATGTTTGGCGAAGATATTTTGTTTGCACCCGTGACAAAGCAGGGCGCAAAGAGCGTTTTGGCATATTTACCTAAGGGCAAGTGGGTACTTACTAAGGATGGTAAAGAATACTGTGGCGAACGCTTGTATGAAATTGACGTTGAGATAAACGAGTACGTTGCGTTCGTTAAAAAGAGTGCGAAAGTGCTAGAATGCTTTAAATAATTATATTTTGTAAAATCCGTCTGCCGTAGACGTCATAAATTCCTGAAATTTTGCCGGCAAACGACGTCGAAAGATTTTGTCATTTTCGTTGAAATTCTGTCTG
>JAZOMX010000002.1:0-13979 GCA_045654245.1 Pumilibacteraceae bacterium
GGATTTATTTAATATAACTGCGACTAAAAGTCGCAATATAACGCAAAACTTGTTTTGCATATCACTTTTAGCCACAAGGCTAAAAATATAACTTATTTAACTTGATTATTTGTGGATAAGAAAAGCCCACCATATTTCGCATTTTGCAAAGTATAGTGGGCTACACTTTTGTGTTAAATTAAAATTCCCTTTTAGGAACTCCATAAAAGAGAGGTTTTTGTTTTTTTTGTTACGGAAAATCGTTTACATATTTTTTTAAAAAGTGTATAATTAAAATGGAGGAGAACGATATGTTTCGAGCGCTAGTCGTTGACGACGATAAAAATACTCGCTTTTTGATGCGTGAAATATTAGAAATGGAGCACTACACCGTCTTTACCGCAAAGAACGGCGAAGAGGCTTTATCGGTGTTTGGAGAGCAACATATAGACGTGCTTATAGTAGATATAATGATGCCTAAAATGGACGGGTACGAACTCACCCGTCAACTTCGCTCTGCAAACGAGCAGTTGCCGATTTTAATGGTGTCCGCTAAACAGTTGCCCGAGGACAGAAAAAAAGGATTCGTAGCGGGCATAGACGATTATTTGTCAAAGCCGATTGACCCCGAAGAGTTATTGCTTCGTATAAAGGCGTTATTAAGAAGAGCAAACGTTGTTAACGAGTGTAAGATAACGATAGGCGAGGTCGTGCTTGATTATGACAGTTACACGGTAAGCGGACACGGACAAGTTCAAGAACTACCGCAAAAGGAATTTTTGCTTTTGTATAAACTGCTTTCTTATCCTGATAAAATTTTTACCCGTATCCAACTTATGGATGAAATTTGGGGAATGGACTGCGACACCGGTTGGGAGACGGTAACGGTACATATTGGACGCCTTCGTAAGCGTTTCGACGGCTGGGGCGAGTTTGAAATCCAAAGCATAAGAGGGTTAGGATACAAGGCGGTAAAGAAAGTATGAAAAAAAATGATAACAGACCGCGCAGAAATCTAAGAATAACCTTTATTCTAGGCGTAGCGTTAATATTCTTGCTCGCCGAACTCGTCGTTTCAGTAATTGAATTCATAATCAAAAAAATGGAACTTTTTCCGCCCGAACAACTTAATTCTAACACGGGCACGATATTCATTTGGGGCGGAGCGAGTGTAATACTTGGCTTAGTTATCGCAGTTTTCGTCAGCCATTTGGTACTTAAACCGGTCAATCGCCTTATGGACGGATTAGATAAACTTTCGGAGGGTAATTACGAAACGAGAATAGACCCCAAAGAGAGTGGAACGCTAAAAGGCGTTGCGGAAAACTTTAACCATCTTGCCGAAGAATTGCGTAAAACGGAAATTTTGCGTTCTGACTTTGTGAATAGTTTTTCACACGAATTCAAAACCCCGATAAGTTCAATCAACGGATTGATAACGCTAATGAAAACGGGAAAACTTTCGCAAAAAAAACAGCGTGAATACCTTGATATAATTTCGGAAGAAACTTCTCGACTTTCGGAGATGACCACTAACATATTAAATCTAGCAAAGTATGAAAGTCAAGGAATTTTGACGAATAAAACGAAGTTTAACCTATCCGAGCAAATAAGAATGTGCGTACTGCTTTTGGAGAAAAAGTGGAACGCAAAAAGTCTTGAACTTTCGCTTGAGTTTGACGAGTATGAAATAGAGGGCAACGACGATATGTTGCGCCAAGTTTGGCTAAATCTACTGGACAACGCAATTAAGTTTTCTTACGAAAACGGGCGTTTGGCGGTACGCATAAGAGCGGACGAAGAGGATATTTTCGTTGATGTCGAAAACGAGGGCGTAGAAATTTCAGATGAGGATAAAACGAGAATATTCCAGCGCTTTTATCGAACGGATGCTTCGCACGAAAAGGAAGGAAACGGTATAGGACTTTCAATCGTGGGTAGTATCGTAAAATTGCACGACGGAAAAGTGGAAGTAAAAAGCGGAAACGGAATTACCGTTTTCACCGTAAAATTACCGCTTTAGAGTAAAAAAACACAAGAAATAACGAAAAAGTTTTGTTTTAGTTTATATTTCTATGTTAAAATTATACTGATGAAGTTTAAAAAAGGAGAACTACTTTGTCACCAAACTTTGTAAAAGAAATTGACGGAGAATTATTTGACCGTATGATACTAGGCGGAGTTGCTTGTTTGCAAGCGAACTCGCAAAAAGTAAACGACCTTAACGTATTCCCAATTCCCGATGGCGACACGGGCGAGAATATGTTTTTAACTCTCCGCGGAGGATTTGAAGAATTATCACGCTCAACCGATACTACGCTATCGGGAAAGGCGACTGCAATGGCAAAGGGAATGCTATACGGCGCAAGAGGAAACTCCGGCGTAATACTATCCCAACTTTTTTACGGATTGTCGTTAGGACTAGCAGGACTAGAAAAGGCTGACTTAGTTCAGTTTGCGACTGCGCTAAAAGAGGGAGTAAAATGTGCGTACGGAGCGGTAACGCACCCGGTAGAGGGAACGATACTTACCGTAGCGAGAGAGGCGGTAGAAAATGCGTTTTCGGCAATAACCGAAGAAATGAGCGTAGAGCAGTTTTTCTCGTTATACCTCGACGAAATGAAGAAGTCGTTAGAGAAGACTCCCGACCTTCTCGCCGTGCTTAAAGAGGCAGGCGTAATTGATAGCGGAGGAGCGGGCTTAGTTTACATTACGCAAGGATTTTGTAACGCATTTTCGTCGGACGAGATAGATAAAGTTCAGTTTTCGACGAGAGATACTGCAAAAAGCGTAGATTTTTCGCTCTTTACCGAGGATAGCGAAATGCAGTTTGGATATTGCACGGAACTTCTCGTTCGTTTGCAAAACGCAAAAACGGATATAGCGAACTTCGACGCAAAGCCTGTAATTGAGTTTTTAGAGAGTATCGGCGACTCCGTAGTAGCGGTAGTAACCGGTTCGGTACTAAAAATCCACGTCCATACTTTTACGCCTTGGAAAGTATTCGAGTATTGTCAAAGATTTGGCGAATACCTTACGGTAAAAGTGGAGAATATGACGCTCCAACACAACGAGACTAAGGAAGAGCCAAAAGAGGAAATAATTAAGATGCCCAAGCGTGCTCGTAGAAAGTACGCGACGGTAACGACGGCTAACGGCAACGGAATAGCGGACATTTTCCGTGAAATGGGCGCAGATGCAGTCGTTGAGGGTGGACAAACGAATAATCCCTCGGCAGAAGATTTCGTAGCGAGTTATGAAGAAGTCAACGCCGATTTTATATTCGTGTTACCTAATAACGGAAATATAATAATGTCAGCAAAACAATCCGCTGAGATTTATAAAGATTCGAAAATAATCGTAGTGGAAAGCAAGTCAATCGGCGACGGTTATTCGGCTTTATCAATGCTTGATTATTCTTCGGACGACCCCGAGGAGATTGCAAACCAAATGCGCGCGAGTATGGCGGAAACGGTAACGGGTATGGTTGCTCGTTCGGTTAGAACCACTTCGCTCAACGGCGTAGAGGTTAGGGAGAACGAATATATGGGCTTTACCGACCATAATATGCTCGTATGTACTCCCGACAAAACGGTAACCTTGAAATCCCTTATGGACAGTCTTGCCGTAACCGAAAAAGAGTATGTAATCGTTTCGTACGGAAAGATGGTAAGCGAGCAAGAAAAAGAGGCTGTTCGTGAGTTTATGAGTGCTGATTTTTCGGCGGTTGAATTATACGAAATAGAAGGACAACAAGAAGTTTATGACTTTTTGGTTATAGTTGAATAAAAGGAGAACGAAAATGAAAAAATTCGTAATTATTACCGATACTTGTAGTGACCTTACGGGAGAACTTCGTAAAAAATATGATATTGAATACGTTCAAATGTATTTTTCTTACGATGGAGTAGAATATCCTGCAAGCCTTGACTGGGAGAAAATATCCGAGAAAGGATTTTACGACCTAATGCGTGAGGGTAAGCGTATTCGTACGGCGCAAGTTTCCGCGTCGTCTTATCGTGAGGCTTTTGAAAAAGCAATACTAGATGGATGCGACGTACTATCACTATCGTGTTCGTCTGCGTTGTCGGCGTCGGTAGAGATTAGTTACCAAATTCGCGACGAATTAATGCAAAAATATCCCGACAGTAAGATTATTTGTATCGACACTATAAACGCTTGTATGGGATTAGGACTACTTTGTCTTCGTGCGTCCGAACTTCGTGCCGAAGGAAAGACGATTGAAGAGACGGCAGAGTGGATAATGGCGAATAGAAAGAAAGTTAACCAAGAGTGCACGGTTGACAAGTTGAGTTACCTTAAAAACGCAGGTCGTGTTTCGGCAGCAAGCGCGTTCTTCGGTGGACTACTTTCCGTTAAGCCTATCATAATTTCCGATATTTGGGGACTTAATACCTCGATTGAAAAGGTTAAGGGAAGAAAGACCTCGATTGACCGCATAATCGAAAGATTTATGGAAGAATACGAGGATTTCCCGTACCAAAAAGTATTCGTTTCGCACGCAGATTGCATAGACGAGGCAAACGAAATTAAGAAGAGACTAGAGGTAATTTTAGAGGGTAAGGGCGTAGAAGTTCAAACTTGCTACATAGGACCTACTGTTGGCGCAACCGTTGGCCCTGGCACTTTGTCTATTTACTTCTTCGGAAAAGAAGTAACTTACGACCATAAAGCGCAATAACTAAATAAACATGGGGGGGGGAAAGTTTAATGAACGACTTTGTAATTTTTACTGACGTCGGCTGTGACGTAGAGCCAGCGCTTCGTGAAAAATACGACCTTGAGTGTATCTATATGCATTTTACGCTCGACGGAGAGGAATTTGAAGAAAGGCTTGAGTGGAAACGCTTTTCGGTAAGAGAGTACTATGACCTCGTTAGAACGGGCAAGAGAATTTACACGGCGCAAGCAAACGTGGAAAATTATAAAAATAGGTTCACTAAGTTTTTGCAAGAGGGCAAAGATATTCTTTATATCGGTTGTTCATCGCAGTTATCAGCGTCAGTAAAGTCCAGTTTTATTGCTCGTGACGAATTGCAAAAAGAATTTCCCGACAGAAAAATAATTTGTATCGATTCAAAAAGAGGTTGTTACGCAGGCGGAATTTTGGCGGTTACGGCGTCCGAACTTCGTGCCGAAGGTAAAACGATTGACGAGACGGCAGAGTGGATAACCGCTAACCAAGCCACCGTAAATATGGTAGGAACGATAGACGACCTAAAATACCTAAGAAGAGCGGGAAGAATATCGGCTACCAGCGCGTTTTTTGCAGGACTTCTTAACATTAAGCCAATCGTAGTTGCAGATGCTCTAGGACGCAACTTTGCTACCGAGAAGATTAAAGGAAAGAAAAAGGCAATCGAGAGAATTGCTCAAATCTTCGTAGAAAGATATCGAGAAGTGCCGTATCAAAAAGTTTATATTAATCACTCCGACTGTATCGAGGACGTCGAGGCGTTAAAAGCCGAACTATTCAAACAGTACGGAAAAGAATTTCCCGTCCACGTTGGGTTCGTAGGGCCAATCGTGGGAGCGTCAGTAGGACCAGGTATGTTTTGCGTAAACTTCTTTGGAGAAAAAGTAACGCTTAACGAAAACGAATAAAAATAGGAGAGCCATTATGGCAAAGAAAGAGAAAAAAAGAAAAGAAAGCGTATATAAAGAACCAAAATTCCAACCTTTTTACTGGCTTATAAGATATTGTTTTATGCCGTTTTTCTTCCGCAAGCCTAAGAAAATAATCAATATGGCAGGCGACCTAAACGGAAAAGGTTTGGTAGTATGTAACCACTCGGCAAAGAGTGGTCCGCCCGCACTCACCGTGCGTTTCCCCGTTAAGACTGCGCAAATCGGTGCGTATGAAATGCTTGGCGATTTTAAGTCGAGAAAAGAATATCTTCGTGACGTTCTAAACATTAAAAAACTGGGCAAAAAACCGGGATTTGCAAACTCGTTTAAGTCTGGACTTATGGCGTTTTTCTCGCTTAAAATGTATAGAGGAATGAGAATTATTCCTTCTTTCCCCGACGGAAGATTTATAAAAACTATTCGTTATACCGAGCAAGTTTTTAACAAAGAAATGCCCGTAATTATTTATCCAGAGAACTCTAACGACGGATATCACGAAGTTTTGACTGAGTTTTTCCCGGGGTTCGTAATGATTGCCGAGAGTTATTTCCGTAAAACCGGCATTGATATTCCCGTATATCCCACTTATTACAGTCTAAAAAAGAGAATACTAGTAATTGATAAGCCTATTTTCATCCAAGACCTTATAAAGCAAGGTTATGACCGCTATCAAATTGCAGAGTACTTTAGAGTAAAAGTAAACAACCTATTCTACGAATACGTAGAAAAAGCGTAACGACGAGAGTAAAAAAGAAGAGCGATAGAACGCTCTTCTTTTTGCTTGAAATTAGAGGCTAGTTGTGATATAATATCATAGCAATAAAGGAGATAAAGTTATGAAGATTAAATTTTTAGGAACGGCGGCAGCCGAAGGCGTACCCGCTTTATTTTGCGAGTGCGAGAACTGTAAAAAATCGAGAGCATTAGGCGGTAAAAACCTTCGTTCTCGTTCGCAAGCAATCGTTGACGATACGATATTGATTGATTTTCCGGGCGATACTTATATGCACTTTATACTCTACGGTTTGCCTTTTGACAAACTTGACACTTGCATTATTACACACTCGCACCAAGACCACTTGCAAACTGACGATATATCGCTAAGAAAGAACGGCATTTTTGCTCACGTAACTAGTGCGCCATTAATTTTTTACGGCGACCAAGCGGTGTACGACGATATCGTCGAGGCGAAGAAAAAACACGATATAAAGGATAGTGACGTTTTGGTAGAGAAGATTACGCCAGCAATTCCGTTCTACCGCCACGGCTACAAAATTACACCTCTACGAGCAACGCACGACCCCAAAACTTCGCCCGTAGTATATATAATAGAGAAAGGGGATAAGAGCCTACTTTATTTCCACGATAGCGATTATCTATCGGACGAAATGACGGAGGTATTAAAGTCTCACGCTCGTCCGTTCTCTCTAGTGTCGTTCGATTGTACGGACGCTTGTTTGCCCAAAGGCTATATAGGTCATATGGGGTTAGGTCAAGCGATTGAGTTCAGAGAAAAAATGATTTCGTGGGGAATAGCGGACGAAAACACTAAATTCGTTCTTAACCATTTTTCGCATAACGGATTGTCGGTAGTGTACGACGAGTTTAGTGTAATCGCTGAAAAAGAGGGCTTTTTAACCTCGTACGACGGTATGGAAATCGAGTTCTAACGCCTCGTTTTTAATCTCTAAAAAAAATTCGTTTTCGGCATAAAAAAATTATTGACAAAAAAAACTCTAATGTGCTAAAATAACTGTATTGTAATATAAAAAACGCTTAAAAACAAAGAAAAAAGCAAGAAAAAGCGCTTTTTACGAGTAAACTATGAAAAGGAAAGGTAACAAAAATGTTTAAGAATCAGTATCTCAACGACCTTATGGAAAGAGTTATTGCGAGAAACCCCAACGAGCCTGAATTTCATCAAACGGTTCGCGAAGTTCTCGAGTCTATCGAGCCCGTTCTCGAGTCTAATCCCGAGTATGTAACTTCGGGTGTTCTCGAAAGAATGGTAGAGCCCGAAAGAATTATCAAATTCCGTGTTCCTTGGGTTGACGACAACGGCAACGTACAAGTAAACAGAGGTTTTAGAATTCAGTTCAACAGCGCAATCGGCCCCTACAAGGGCGGTCTCCGTTTCCATCCTTCGGTAAACGAGAGTATTATTAAGTTCCTCGGTTTCGAGCAAACTTTCAAAAACAGCCTTACCACGCTTCCTATGGGTGGCGGAAAGGGCGGTAGCGACTTCAACCCCAAGGGCAAGTCGGACGCAGAAGTTATGCGTTTTTGCCAGAGTTTTATGACCGAACTCCAACGCTATATCGGAGCGGACACCGACGTTCCTGCTGGTGATATCGGCGTAGGCGCAAGAGAAATCGGATATCTTTACGGACAATATAAAAGACTTCGTAACGAATTTACGGGCGTTCTTACCGGTAAGGGAATTCCTTACGGCGGTTCGCTTATTCGTCCTGAGGCAACTGGCTTTGGTGCCGTTTATTACACCGTAGAAATGTTAAAGTGGCTTGGCGACGACATTAAGGGTAAGACTTTTGCTATCTCCGGCTTTGGTAACGTAGCGTGGGGAACGGTTAAAAAGGTAACCGAACTCGGCGGAAAGGTAGTAACCATCTCCGGTCCGGACGGATACATCTACGACAAAGACGGTATTTGCACCGAAGAGAAGATTAACTTTATGCTCGAGATGCGTGCATCTTGCCGTGATAAGGTTCAAGATTACGCAGATAAGTTCGGCGTTCCCTTCTTTGCAGGTGAGAAACCTTGGAGCGTAAAGGCAGACGTTATTATGCCTTGCGCAACGCAAAACGAAGTAGGAATGAAAGAGGCTGAGCAAATCGTTGCTAACGGCGTTAAGTACTACGTAGAAGTTTCTAATATGCCTACCACCAACGAGGCGCTTGCGTTCCTCAAATCTAAGGGCGTTGTAGTTGCTCCTTCTAAAGCAGTAAACGCTGGTGGCGTAGCCGTATCTGGTTTAGAGATGAGCCAAAACTCTATGAGATACAGTTGGTCCGCTGAAGAGGTTGACGAGAAACTTAAGGGAATTATGAAAAACATTTTCCTTAACTCCGCAAAGGCTGCCGAAAAGTACGGTCTTAAGGGCGACCTCGTAGCAGGTGCGAACATTGCCGGCTTTATTAAGGTTGCAGAGGCTATGAAGGCTCAGGGTATCGTTTAATACTAAGTAAAAATAGGACGCGTTTTCAAAAAAGAAAGCGCGTTCTTTTTTTATGCGCAAAAAAGAGTGCAAAATATGGCAAACTATGATATAATAGAAAAAGTCGGAGGAAAAATATGCAAGGTAAATTTTCACGAAGAAACTGGCTAATCGTATTGTTGTTTGGAACAATCGGACAAATAGCGTGGTCGGTAGAGAATATGTATTTTAACCTATTCGTGTTTGAAACGATATCGCCGTCGCTTGACGGGATTACGCTTATGGTGCAACTTAGCGGAGTAACGGCAACCGTAGCAACGCTAATAGCAGGCGCGCTTTCGGACAAGGTTGGAAACAGAAGTAAATTTATAGCAATCGGTTACGCAATTTGGGGCGTGACGGTTGCACTTTTCGGTTTTATGTCGCCCTCGCTTACTCAGTCGTTATTCGGCGTAGGCGCGCAAAAAGCGATTTCTATTACTTTGGTTGCCGTAATCGTAGGCGACTGTGTAATGACGCTATTCGGCTCGACTGCTAACGACGCTTGCTTTAACGCGTGGGTAACGGATAATACCGAGTCGTCGTTTAGGGGTATGGTAGAGGGGGTAATATCTATTTTGCCTCTAATCGCTATGCTAATAGTAGCGGGCGGATTTGGAATATTAGTTAGCGCGCTAGGGTACAGCACGGTATTTTTAGTGCTTGGAATTATAATTAGCGCTAGTGGTATTGCGGGATTATTTATCATAAAGGACAGCAATCGCCTCGTAAAAAGCGGAGGATTTAAGGATATTTTCTACGGTTTTCGTCCGTCGGTAATTAAGAGATACAAACCGCTATATGTTACGCTAATTATCGTTTGCGTTTACGGAATAGCGTGCCAAATCTTTATGCCGTACCTTATTATCTATATGAGCACTTACCTGGGCTTTTCGGTGTTTGAGTATAGCGCGGTGTTTGCAGTAGCAATTCTTGCCGGCGCTGGAATAAACTTGTATTTAGGTAGACTTGCAGACCGAAAAAGCAAGGTAAAACTTCTCTATATTGCAGTTGCGGTAATGAGTGCAGGCTTGCTTATGATGTATTTTTCTAAAGGTGGAAGTAAAATCGCAACTTTACTTTTGTTTGGCGTAGCAGGATTTATAATGATTACGGGCTATATTTTCGTTTCCGCGCTTTGTGGAGCGACGGTAAGAGACTATACCCCGGAGGACGCGTCGGGAAAACTACAAGGAATAAGAATGATTTTTAGCGTGCTTATTCCTATGCTACTTGGACCTATGATAGGAAATGCAATCAATAAAGCGAGAAATATTCCTTTGCCCGACCTAGGCTCTGCCGATACTATGACGACGCAATTTATACCAGCGCCCGAAATTTTCCTAGCAGGCGCAATCGCAACGGCGCTAATATTTGCACTAATTCCGCTACTGGATAGAATAATCAACAAGGAGAAAAACGAAGTTGCTGAAAACTGCCTATAAAATATCTCAAATACCACACGGCGAATATCCTCGTCCACAAATGCAAAGAAACTCGTTTATAAACCTTAACGGTGAGTGGGATTTTGCAAAGTGCAAAACAAATGAAAAGGCTAATTTCCAAACGAAAATTCTAGTGCCGTTTTCGCCCGAATCGGAGGCGAGCGGAGTATGTAACGGGTTTACTCTCGAAAAAGATGAAAAACTCGTTTATCGTCGCTCGTTTTCGTTTAAATCCGCATTTAAGGGTGGAGTAACATACCTCCATTTTGGAGCAGTTGACCAAGAGTGCGAAGTATTTATTAACGGCAACAAGGTTGGTTTTCATAGAGGTGGATACACGCCTTTTTCGTTCGATATAACCGATTTTATCAACGAAGGCGAGAACGAAATAGTAGTAGAAGTAACCGATACAACCGAACAATCTCACGGCGCAAGAGGTAAACAAAGCAGTCGTAGAGGCGGAATTTGGTACACCCGTCAAAGCGGAATTTGGCAAACGGTTTGGTTGGAGTGCGTGCCAAAAATCCATATACGTTCTCTAAAAATTACGCCAAACGCCGATAAAAAAGAGGTAACTATTTTCTCTGATTGCGAGAAAAACCAAACTATTTCCGTTTACGACGACGGCAAGAGAATTTATACCGCTAGTTTTGATAATAAAAGCGTTACCATAAAATACGATTTTACTCTTTGGTCGCCTGAAAATCCTAAATTATACGAGTTTATCGTAAGAACTCAAACGGGCGATACCATAAAATCTTACTTTGGCGTTCGTGATTTTTCGATTAAGAAAGACGAAAGAGGAAAGAAAAGATTATGCCTTAACGGAAAACCATACTTTATGAACGGCGTACTTGACCAAGGCTATTTCCCCGAAAGTTTGCTCACGCCTCCTTCAGACGAGGCTATGCAAGGCGACCTTACTATGCTTAAAGATATGGGGTTTAATATGGTAAGAAAGCATATTAAACTTGAGCCTCTTCGCTGGTATTATCATTGTGACAGACTAGGACTAATCGTTTGGCAGGACTTTGTTAACGGTGGCGGTGAGTATAAGTTCTCGCATATCGCAACTTTCCCGTTTTTAGGATTTAAGCACGACGATAGCGATTATAAGTATTTTGCTCGTGAGGATGAAAAAGGCAGAGAAGAGTTCGTTTCGTCCGTACACGAAACGGTGGGTGCGCTTTACAACAGCCCCTCAATCGGAGTTTGGGTGCCTTTTAACGAGGGCTGGGGACAGTTCGACTCTAAAAAAATTACCGACCTAGTAAAAGAACTTGACGGCACTCGCATAATCGATAGCGTAAGCGGTTGGCACGACCAAGGAGAAGAAAAAACGGAACTAAAGAGTTTGCATACCTATTACACTAAACTTAAAGTTCCGTCCGATAGTAGAGCAGTGGTACTAAGTGAGTTCGGTGGATATTCGCTAAAAACGAAAGGACACGAATTTGACGAACAAAAAGAGTTCGGTTACAAAAAATTCAAGACGCAGGACGATTATATCCGTGCAGTAAAAAAACTCTTTTTAGATAAACTAGCGCCCTTAATCGAAAAAGGTTTATCAGCCTCCGTTTACACTCAACTTTCGGATGTCGAAGAAGAAATAAACGGACTTGTTACTTACGATAGAAAAGTAATCAAAATGAAAACCGAAGAAATGCGCTCGGTAAACGCAATAATCAAAAAAATATCAGAGAAAATAAAATAAAAAAAGCCTACCTTGTAATGAGGTAGGCTTTCTAATTATCTTTTCGGCTTGATTAAGAAGTTATCAAGGTTTACCGTGCACGGCGAATAATTGTCGCCGTCGAAACGGAACGAGAAAGTAATCTTGTCGCAAGTCTTTTTAATTTTATCTAAATTAAACGAATAATTCCACCAAGCGCCTAGCGTTTGTTCTATTTTCTCTCCTACGATTTCAATCCGTTTTCCACCCGTTTCGGCAATTAGCGTAGCGACGAGGTTGTCGGTGTTTAGCACGCTAACCTCAATCGAGGCGTAGTTTTGCAAATCCAACTCGTGGTACGGGGAAGACTTAACCGAGCACGATAGCGGTTGATTGAGTTCGCCGATTAAACGCAAACTTCTACCCGATAGAGAGAAATCGTTATCAAAGCAAAGTTCGCCCTGTTCGCTATGGTAAACGGGACGATTGAACGAAACCCTAACTTTGTCGTTTAATTCGGTAGTGAGCCACTCGCTATCGATGGAAGTGTCGAGGAAGTTCTTAACCTGAATATTGATTTCCTTTTTGCCTTTCTTAAACTCGGTACAGAACGGGCAAACGGGATAATCGCCCGCCCAAAGATTAGTTCTATTTTGCGCAGACGAAACGGCGTAAGCAACGAAAGCGGGGTTTTCTATGTACGGATGATGAACGATTAACTTATTTTTACCTACAATATCGTATTGCGCCGGAGTATAACTACCTTTTGCTGAGCGAATGTATAAGCCTTGAAGATTAGCGCCGTCAACGAAAAGACCGTCGCCAACGCTATCGAAAGTAAGAACTAATACGCTACCTACCTTCTTTACCGACTTTAGCGTAGCAGGGCGAAGTTGTTTAGTTTTTCTATTGTAAGTATTAGCGGTAACGAGGCTAGCAAATCTTTCGCCGAGTTCGTATTTGTGCGTGGGATGAATAGGGTGGTTGAGTTTATCGAACTGCCAAGTAAGGGGAAGGTCGCCAATCGGCATAGAGATAAAATCGCTTGGATAATCTTTCATAAGCGAAACGAGGGCGTCGTTGAGATATCCCACCCAGCACTCGCCACTTGTTCCGTAAGTCCAAGGATAGATTAGCGAGGAAACGACGGGAAAGTCTGAAAATCCTGCGTATCTTTTCTTATATGCGTTGCGTAGAGCAATCATCATTTTAGCGTAAATACGGTGAGTGTATTCCTCGCCACAGTTAGTTTCGCCTTGATACCAAAGCATACCGCGCGCCCTAATGCCCACGAAAGATTCCATTAAGTAGTTGTAGTACGCCGACGGTTGCTGATAGTTGTTGTCGCCAGGCGTATTCCAAGTCTCGAGAGTGGTGGGCTTATTAGTTTTTACGAAAAACTCGGTAAGTTCGTCGCTAAATTCGTCTTTGGGTATCCAAGTTTCGATTGAACTACCGCCACGGCAAGTGCAAGCAAAACCAACGGGGATTTCTTTTTCGCCAGAGTTAAGGTATTCGTAAAGACTTACCGAAAAAGCGGTTGCGGGAGAGGACACGGCGGAGAAATACTTTTGGTCGTTCGCGTCAGCCCAAGTGCACTCAAAATTTGCCTCGTATGGAGCAACGGGCTCAAAAGGAAAATCAATATTGTTAAGAGGCTTTACGATATATAGGAAACGGACGTTTAGGTCTTTCGCTCTTTCTCGCATTTCCTCCATATCGTATTGCGTGGAGTTGTTTAGTTCCATATTAGACTGACCGCACGCATACCAGAACTCGCCGAATAAAATATCGCTTATCGTTTTTTTCTCGTCAGCGCAAGAAACGACTAGTTCATACTTCGTAAACGACGCTGGGGGAGTAGCGAGAGTAATGCAAAACAGTCCGTTTTCGTCGGGTAAGCACGAACCGTCTGAAAATACCGCCTCACCGCGGGAAAGATATGCTTTAACGAGAGAGCGAGAAGTAACTTTGCCTCTAATATCAAGCGTAGTAGAGTGCTGGAAAAGAGCGTGTTCTG
>JAZOMX010000003.1:0-3934 GCA_045654245.1 Pumilibacteraceae bacterium
TTGTATGTGCTATACTATCTATACAAATATTTTGAGGTGACTGCCCTGTGTCTGCGCCAACAGATGCTACATGGGCAGTCATTTCCTTTTCTCGCATGCACACTCTCCTTTCATTCCGTCCATTGTGACGGTTACCAAATCGATTACTTCGTGCAAATCAGGACTTAAATCGCCCGAATTTGTGATCCTTTTAAGTTCGTCGAGTATTTCCCGAGCTGGTCTTTTAACGCCTTATAAACGCGAGGATTGCCCTGCACAATGATATCGCGTTCCAAGCAACGGTTGCAAACGTAATCCTGCTTTGTCAACCCCGAAAGTTTAACTGCAATATCCAGCAATTTACTTTCTTCGGGCGAAAGCCGAACAGCAACGGTATGACAACGCCATCTTTGGCGCTTATCTCTATTTTTTTCTGACATCTTTAATTCCTCTCTAAGTTTAATTTTTTTGCAATTTCTTTTTGTGTACTCGGGAACAAGTGCGCATACCGATAGGTGATATCAATACTCTCGTGTCCTACCCTATCTGCAATCGCTACCGCAGAAAAGCCCATATTAATGAGCAGAGAAACATGGGAATGACGAAGGTCGTGAATCCTTATTCGTTTCACCCCAGACGCGTCACAGCCCCTTGTCATTTCTCGGTGCAGATAACTTTTGGTAATCGGAAACAATCGAGTATCCTCCTCTGCCCAATATAGTGCCTTGATATAATCTTGCATTTCCTCTACAAGAAAATCGGGCATTTTTATATTGCGATTACTTCTTTCTGTTTTTGGATCGGTAATCATATCCTTCCCTTCCAAACGTTGATAGGATTTTGTAATGCGCACAATCCCTTCTGCAAAATCAAAGTCCTTGGGCGTAAGCGCAAGCAATTCCCCCATTCGCAAACCGCACCAGTACAGCATTTCAAATGCGTAATAAGAAATGGGCTTGTCCATAATTTCTTCAACAAACGCCATATATTCTTCCTTTGTCCAAAACAGCATTTCCGCTGTTTTTTCTTTTCCCATATTCCCTGCTTTGGCGGCAGGGTTGCTGGGCAACTCGTAATACCGTACTGCGTGATTAAAAATCGCACTGAGCTGATTATGAATGGTTTTGAGATAAGTCGGCTTAAACGCTTCTCCGTTATCGTCCCTATACCCCATAATTTCCTTTTGCCACGCAATTACGTCCGACGCTTTGATTTCATTGATTTTTTTATCCTTGAAATAAGGCAAAATCTTTTGGTCGATGACGCTGATTTTCATAATCCAAGTACTTCGTTTTAAGCGTTCCTTCAAATCTTCTTTGTAGATTTCAACAAAGCTTCCAAAAGGCATATCCATGCTGCCGTTTTCTTTTAAGAGAAACCTACGCTCCCATTCCAAAGCCTCGCGCCTGGTTTCAAAACCGCGCTTGACTTTCCGTACTTTCTTTCCCGTCCAGTCTTGATAGCGAAAAGAAACGTACCATTTGTTGTTCTTGTCCTTATAAGCCGGCATATAAATTCCTCCTTTTCGTTATTCTGCTTTGCCGTAAAGCTTCTCTTCGTAATATCTGCGGCTAACTCGTCCTGGAATTGTGATATAACCCTTTTTCGCAAGCTCGCCGTTTAATCTTTTAATTAGATTATACGCAAAAGACTTGGAAACACTAAGCTCAATCGCAATCTCTTCTGCCGTTACCATTAACTTCTTTTCCATGCGCTACACCTCCTTATTTTATATAGTTACTTGATTTTTTGTAAGGAAACAAATAAAACCTTTATATCAACAGTTAAACTGTGGTATACTGTGTTTGATTGAGCGGCTTGTAACTCTCTACCCATGCAAGTAAAAACATTCTAACATCAAAACTTGAAGCCTATTTTCATATTTGAAAAAATATTTTTTAATTCAAAACTGAAGCCTCAAGAAACAACTCAAATAAACCTATGAATAGAAGAAAGGATACACTCCTTTTTCTTTGTTGCGACGAGATTATAACATCTAAATAGACAACCTAACTGGCCATTTGAAAAAACTTTTTATATTTTTGTAAATTAATTCTAGCAGCCTAATAACGCACCTAATGCTACATTTAAAAAATATTTTCGACTTTTTTACTATTTTTAGGTACATAAGATATTCAGACGTTCGAAGCCCTCTCCGTTTGCTATTGCTGAAAAAATGAAGAAAGCATACTTGCCGTTACCATTAACTTCTTTTCCCTGCGCTACACCTCCTTTATAGATTTTCTTTTTCAAAATAACCACCTCCATTTTTTCGACATTTTTAGACAATTTAGAATTATTCTAAAAGAGTTATCTAAAATTATTATACACACGATTGACAAAAACGCAATAGAATTGTATAATGTTTATTGGAGTGATTAAAATTTTACAAAATCGCACAATTTTATATTCTCTAATTTTTTCGGAGCAAAAAATGCCTAAACTCGACCCTTCTAACTACACTTTAAGCGAAGAAGAAAAAGTCTTTAATCTTTGCCAAAATACAAAAGATTTAATTTTAGACCGTTGCCAGTGCAATGTATCCATTGACCAAAAAGAAAAGACCGTAAAAATTTCGGTTGATCCGTCTCTCGCCCAATTATATGAAGAAGGATTAACCACCCTTGAACGTCTCTATCCTCAAGAAATGGATTTTGATGAGGACGAAGAAGATGACGAAGATTTTTCTTCGGAAAAATTACAAAAATTGCAAAAACGCTTTGATATTAGTTATCGTGACGAAATTGAAGAATGGGAAAAAGAACCCAAGCACTATCATCACGAATTTTACGGAAACGCTTTAAGCGGCAGTGCAATCCGCTTTGCGTTAGGCGAAGGGTTGCTTGATTTTTGCTATCACGATTTCAAAAAACACATCCCCAATTTTAGTTTATTATTTGCCTTTCTGTCTGAGGACGCCATCAAATTATTCGCAACAGACGAAGACAATGACGAATTGCCTACTAAAACTGAAAAAATCAAAAATTTAGACGAGTACACAGATTATATGGATTTACGATGGAAACATATAAATGAGCTCGGAAACAGCTTTTTCTACCTTTCCTTATACACCGCTATTTTTACGCCGTTATTTTTAACCGTCAACGAAAAATCGATAGCAAGATACCTGCGCTATCTTCTTTTCCTGCAAAAAGATTTTCAAGAAAAATTAGAATTTTGTTTCGACCCCGAATTTTACCCGTCTGTGCTTGGGCATTTAACTTCGGTAGAACGCTATAAGCTGTATGTTGCAACACACCCTCACGCAACAACTTCCTATGAACGGCGAGAAGATTTTTCTATTATATCCTGCGATGATTCCGATTACATCCTAAATCGATTAAATACAGATTTTAATACTTCATCGTGCGAGTACAATGAATTTATAAAAAAATATTTCAAAAACGATCCGCCCGACATGATATTCAAAATCCCCTATAAATTTTCCGTATCTTATGAATGTTCCAGTATTTTGGAAATGTTGGAACTTGAATTTTCAAAAATGTTGGAATTAGACATTAAAATGCGCAAATGCAAACGTTGCGGCAGATACTTTATTATGAAAGGAAATTACGACACCAACTATTGCACGCGAATTTTAGACGGACAAACTCGCACCTGCCAAGAGCTTGCAGCGCACGAAAATTACAAAGCGAAAGCAAATGAAAATCCTGCCCTGCGAATATACAGTAAATACTACAAGCGTTACGCAGCGCGCGTGCGTTCCAAACAACTCAAAGAAAAAGAATTTAAGAGTTGGAAATACAAAGCCCTTACTATGCGCGACGAATGTACGGACGGAAACATCACAGCCGAAGAATACGTCGCTTGGCTGGAAGCATATTTTCCAAACCGAAAGCAACGTAATTGATACATAATTTGCATACAAAAAGCCCCTCTTACTTGAACTTTAAGCGTTCAAATAAGAGAGGCTTTTCTCCTATTTTATTGTATC
>JAZOMX010000004.1:0-2864 GCA_045654245.1 Pumilibacteraceae bacterium
TCGAAATAAGTGGCTTGACCACATGTTTGACCACTTACGAAAATAGATAAAAAACTAAAAAAATCGAGGCGTAGCGCAGCTGGTAGCGCGTATGGTTCGGGACACCGCCACCGGTCTTAAAGCAGTGATTTTTCAAAATCGCTGAACCCCTTGAAAAACCTGACAATTCGGGCGGTACACTTTTCTAAAAAACGTTCGAAATAAGTGGCTTGACCACATGTTTGACCACTTACGAAAATAGATAAAAACTTAAAAAATCGAGGCGTAGCGCAGCTGGTAGCGCGCAGCGTTCGGGACACCGCCACCGGTCTTGAAGCAGTGATTTTTGAAAATCGCTGACCCCCTTGAAAAACCTGACAATTCAGGCGGTACACTTTTCTACAAAACATTCGAAATAAGTGGCTTGACCACATGTTTGACCACTTACGAAAATAGATAAAAAATTGAAAAATCGAGGCGTAGCGCAGCTGGTAGCGCGTCGCGTTCGGGACGCGAAGGTCGTGGGTTCAAATCCCGTCGCCTCGACCAAAATACGGTATTTATGCATAAAAATAGTGCATAAATGCCGTATTTTTTGCATATTTGTATAGAAAATCGACCATTTTTTTGCAAAAAACTCGATTTTGGGGAACGTTTTGGGGAATAAAATCGGTTTTAATAAAGGAGTTTAGCTCCCTCTTGTAATAAATATTCATCCGATAAATCCGTGTACGCATTTCCAAGTTGTCCAAGCGAGTGTCCGACAAATTCTTTCATCGCAGCTTCAGCCACACCACATTCCGTACAACGCGTATAAAATGTTGTTCTTAAGTCATAAAGTTTGTGGTCAGGTAAAACCGCGCGGATTGCTGCACGAAGCCGTTTTTCCGTAGGTACGTTAATTCCATCCTTTAAGTAAGGTTTAAGCATTTTCGTAATAGGAATCCTTTTATACTCAACCTTCCCGTTTTTTCGTTTGGAGTTTACGGCTACAATAAACTTACCTTCAATTTTTGCCGTTTTATATTCATTCGGACGCATCCCAGTATATAACCCCAGGGCAAGCGCATTCCGAAGAATAACGTCGCTTGTATTATTGAGTAGTTTTGCTTCTTCCTCTTTTGTAAGTGCCACACCGTGATCACTTTCGTGTTTAGTATGGATAACGATATCAAGTGGATTATACTCTATCAATCGATGGCACATAGCCATTTTGAATATTACCGAAAGTAACGCGAAAAGTTCACCTGCTGTTTTGCCTTTCCCTTCTTCTTCGAGCTCATCCATAAGGTCTTGACAATCCTTTGGAGTAATTCTTACAAGAGGAATTTCTTCAAAATATGGTTGCAAATATTTTTTGTAACGATTATAGTCCGTTTTATACGTCTTTTCCGCTACCTTTCTTATTCTGAAATTCTCAAAATAATACATCGTAAACGAGTGAAAGGTTTTGGGGACTCCCGTAATCTTTTTGGAAACTTTGGCGGTTTTCAACGCTTCGATGAAAAGTCGTTTTGCTTCTTCAAGATTCTTATTAGAAACACCTACATTGTAACCGTTCCTACGGTAGCGTATTTCGTAAATATAACCATTTTTTCCGCTTGGCTTTTTGCGGATTCGCGCAGTACAACCATCCGCACGAAATTCTTTCCTGAATGTTGTTGGCATTTGATTTATCTCCTTGTTAGTAAATTTTAACTCCGAGATGTCATCAAGCCTTTCTTCCTTAACGTCGCTTTTAACCACGGCGTTATTCTTTTCGATGAGATTTTGTAATTTTTCATTCGTTGCAGATTCCTCTGCTAACTTAAGAACATAACCAATATGCTCATCTGAGTTTGGTTCTCCTGCTAAAAACTTTATCAAACTCGTTAATCTTTCTTGCCGTTCCATATCCTCCTTTTCCATTTTATTGGCAGAGATAAACACCTGAAAATATGGTTTTTACTAGGCGTCTTTCTACACCCACAGTATATCCATACTCATGTTAAAAGTCAAGAATTTTTTTCTATAATTCCTCAAAATACCAAATAAAATGAATTACTCCTTTCTTTTATTTCCAAATTGTTTAATTCAAACTTACTGTCCCCTCTATTAATGCAAAAAACACTGAAAAGCCATTAACTTAGGTATTGCTAGGCATTTCAGTTAAACCTATCTTCTACCTTTGCTTATCATTAAGCAAAACAAAGCGGTTTTTTATAACAAACCGCTTTGTTCTGTTGTATTAGAAATCAGTATCCCGGGAACGAGCTTAATCCGCTCAATCCCGCCTACCTTCAACCACTGCCAAGATGGCCTCCGTCAATCTTTTCTGCTAGCTTAAAAGCTTATTCACAACAAAAATATCAGGATAGAAAGAAAACATGTTGATTCTCCTCAATTTCTATATCGCCGTTGTCCGTGAGCACACTTTCAATATTCGAAGGATTGTTTGCCTGCGAGTTCTTTCTATCGTTGCGGATAATAAGCCACGCGACGAACGAAGCTAAGCCCGTATACACAATTGCCGTTATTAAAATAATCGCTATAATTCTTTTAACTTTCATTTTTTATTTTCCTCCAATTTTTTCTTAAATTACTTGAGTTCAAAACACTTGCCAGACGTAAACCCTGTAATGGTTGTCGTTTCATCAATTGTAAGCTTTAAACCCGTACTTGCACCCGTCGTATAATGCATAATTTCATAAACACCTTCTTCCAAATAAAAGTCTATATATTCATCCGTATAAACGAATTTCATGCCCTTTATGATATATAACGGTCCGCTATGGAAATAGGTCGAATTTTTATAGTTGCTACTACCACTATAAGCTACCAAATTACCATAGTTTTCGTCTGTACTCAAATCAATATAACACCCTAGCATAGATTCATCCCTGTAA
>JAZOMX010000005.1:0-54585 GCA_045654245.1 Pumilibacteraceae bacterium
TTTCTGACTAATTTTTCCGTAAATTGACTTTGTGTTCAAATTCGCTTTTTGTTGTTTTGCTTTTTCTATTCTCTTTTCAATGTGCGTCGCTGTCAATTTGCGACAGCCTTAATATATTACCACACCACCAAAACTTTGTCAACTGTTTTTTGCAAAATAATTAAACTTTTTTTACATTATTTTTATTTATTTTTTCCTTGCCTTTTTAGCACCGAAAAAGCATCCCTATTTTGGCTCTCAAATTAATTTATAAAAATTTTTTAAAATTAGGTGAAAAACGATTGACAAATTTTTCCCTTTGGTATATACTCAATAAGCGTTGTGAATCAAGCCTTGCGGATGTGGCGAAATTGGCAGACGCGCTAGCCTTAGGAGCTAGTGTCCTCGACGTGGGGGTTCAAGTCCCTTCATCCGCACCAAAATTTACATATGCGGAAGTAGCTCAGCTGGTAGAGCGTCACCTTGCCAAGGTGAATGTCGCGAGTTCGAACCTCGTCTTTCGCTCCACTTATATAAGACGCAAGTGATTTTGCGTCTTATATATTGAGGACGATTAGCTCAGTTGGTAGAGCAACTGACTCTTAATCAGTGGGTCCGGGGTTCGAGCCCCCGATCGTCCACCAAAGCACCTAATAACGCTAGGGTGCTTTTTTTATTTTCTCTAGCGCTCAACACCTCTCACCGACTCTTAATACTTCGTGGCGTTCGCTTCGCTCGGCTAGCAGTTTGGGTCCGGGGTTCGAGCCCCCGATATCCCTCATAAAGCACTTGATAACGCTAGGGTGCTTTTTTTATTTCTTATTATTTAATTTATTTCCTTATATATAATACTAAAAAAAGACATTGACAAAAGCATATCGTTATGATAAAATTTAGTTAACTTTTAACTTGTGAGGAAAGTATGAGAATTATTAGCGAAGCAGATATTAAAATCTTTGATGAGATTGCCGAAAAAAGAAAAAAAGAAATCCTAGAAGCGAAAGACGAACTAGTGATTAAAGGTACAACCTACTTCGTTTCAACTTCCGGTGATGACAATAACGACGGTCTTTCCAAAGAAAAGCCTTGGAAAACCCTAAGAAAAGTTTCATCCGCCGACTTAAAATATGGAGACGGCGTGCTTTTTAAGAGAGGCGACCTTTTTAGAGGTTGGGTACAAACGAAATCCGGAGTAACGTACGGCGCATACGGAAGTGGCGATAAGCCTAAAATTTACTCGTGGGATAAGGATTTAGCCGACCCCGCACTTTGGACGCTAGTCGATAAAGAGCATAGTATTTGGCGATTAAACGATAAGATTTTAGACTGCGGAACGCTCGTTTTCAACGACGGCGAATATCACTCGTATAAACATATTCCGTCTTACGTTAGGGGAAAATTCGTTTGCCGAAACGACGAGAGCAAAGAATTCGTAATGGCTAACGAAATGACGGGCAATCTTGATATATATTGGTATTTCGATGCAATAATGACGACGGAAGAGTCGCGCAACCAGACTTTCCCTATCCCAAAAATGTGCGACGAGAGTTATGGAGACCTTTATCTTAAATGCGACCAAGGTAACCCCGGCGAAGTTTTTTCTTCGATTGAGGGCGTAGCGAGAACGCATATGTTTTGTGTTGAAGAAAACGACGACGTTTGCATCGACAATATTTGCATAAAATTCGTAGGAATGCACGCCGTTGCCGGTCAATCAACTTGCGTAAAAGGATTAAAAGTTACAAATTGTGAAATCGGTTGGATAGGCGGAACGATTCAACACTATCTAGGAACGGACCCCAACTATCCGCAAGGCGACCGAGGAACGGTAACTAGATTTGGAAACGGAGTTGAAATTTACGGTGGTTGCGACAACTATACCGTAGAAAATTGCTATATATATCAATGTTACGACGCCGGCATTACTCATCAGTTCACGACTGGCGGTGATAAAACTACGCTTACTAATATACGCTACAAGAACAATCTTATCGAAAAATGCGTGTACTCTATCGAGTATTTCTTGGAAATGACTTGCGGTGATACGGAAAGTTATATGGAAAATATTGAAATTAGCGGTAACTTGTTGCGCCAAGCCGGTTACGGTTGGGGACAACAACGCCACAATAAGCACACTCCTTCGCACATTAAGGGTTGGAATTTTAATAACGTGGCGAGAAATTTCTCTATTCACGATAATATCTTCGATAGGTCTGCGTTTAGATTAATCCATTGTGTCGCTGACAAAACGGAATACTGCCCTTCTCTTTCAAACAACACTTACGTGCAACACGAAGGCGGACTACTAGGTCAATGGGGCGGAAAAGAAAACGGTGAGGTTGAAACGAAAGTCGTTAACGAGAATAGTGAATACGCTATTCAAAACGAATATGGCGACGAAAATGCAAAAGTATATTTAATTAAATAACGAAACGAGCCGTATTTAACAGATTAAATACGGCTCTTAATTTACTTTGTTATTCTATTTTCCTTTTGATATTGTTTAGGCGTTATTCCAAATTGTTTTTTAAACAGCGAAATATATTTTGACAAGTCAGAAAAACCGCACTCGAAACACGCCTCGGTAACAGAACTTCCGTCTTTTAGTAATTGGGCGGAATCGTTTAACCTTCGAGTCTTAATGTATTCAGCAGGCGTCATTCTAAAAACAGAATAAAAATGTCTTTCTAGCGTAGTTATATTTACCCCGCTATGTTCAGCGAGTTCGGCTACGGAAACTTTCATACCGATATTTCCATTAATATAAGTAACGGCGAGGGCAACGTCCTCGGGAAGCCCTACGCCATACGGCTGAATATTCTCATCACTAGAAAAAATCGTTTCAATTATACTGAAAAATATCGCAATTTTCTCCACTTCACGACTTGCATTTATAAGTCTTTCCGCCTGGATAATAAGCGTTGAAAAAACACTCGGGGAAAGGGCATACATATTCTTTTCCCCTTTTTCTCTTTCAAACACCCAGGGAAAAAGTTTCTCATTTCCTTTGGTTGAAAACCAAATACAATAGTGTTTATGTAAAGCATTACTACGATATAAACATTGGTGTTTTTCCCCAGGCATAGTCACAATTACGCTACCTGGGAAAATGGGATAAACTAGCCCCTCCACCTCAAACGCTAAATCCCCCGAAAGGTTTATGTAAATTTCACACTCGTCGTGCAAATGTCTTTCATCTGGAATAGTATCAGAACTTTTGCACTCGACGTAATTTATATTGACAGCAAAAGCATCGATATTGCCCATATTCACTTCACAGGTTTTCTTTTTCAACATAGCGATTACCTCTTTTGCATATTTTAGCATACTTTTACTTAATCAGTCAATAAAAATTACACTAAAAACAACAAAAAACCTCGCCAGCATAAGCGAGGTTTTTATTATATAACTATTGATTTTCTTCGGTAGCGTTTTGAACTGTTTCTCTTGCGCTAATTCTTCCCTCGGGTTGAACTTCGCCCGCTTTAGTAAGCGCAACCTTGGTAAGAAACGGTCCTACAAGTTCATAAATAAGTACGGAGAACAAAGTAATGTTTGCTACGATTGTTCCAACTGGTCCTAACGCTAACGCTTTTAACGCCATACCAAGAGCAACTCCTGCTTGTGGGAAAAGAGTAATACCAAGGTAACGACGAACGTTAACCGGCGCTTTCGATATTTTAGAACTAAAGTATGCACCGTAATACTTTCCAAAGCAACGGAATAAAATATATACGATACCGACGATTACGATAATATAATCAGCAAATACTGAGAAATCAAACTCTGCTCCGCTTATAACGAAGAAAAGAATAAACAACGGCGCCGTCCAACGGTCAACTCTATCCATAAGTTCTTCGGAAAAATCACAAATATTACAGAAAATCGTACCGAGCATCATACAAGTAAGCAAAGACGAAAATCCGATATGTATTCCGCCTATAGTAAATTTTTGCATAGAAATTGCAACCGTCAAGAACACGAACGCTACGGACATAGAGAGTCTTTTAGAACGAGAGTGGAAAAACCTCTCCGAGAAAGTGAATAGATATCCCATTAAAGCGCCAAGACCTAGCGATAAAATTACTTCAATTAAAGGCTCAAGCACAATAGATACTATACTTATAGCGCCGGACATAAGCGCTTTTGCAACTCCAAACGAAACGGAGAAAAGAATTAGACCTACGGCATCATCAAGCGCAACTACCGGCAATAGCGTGTCCGTTACTGGACCTTTTGCCTTGTATTGACGAACGACCATTAGCGTTGCCGCAGGAGCAGTTGCAGATGCTATCGCTCCAAGAACAATCGCTGCGGAAAGCGAAAGTTTATCGGGAATTATAAAGTGTAAACTAATGAGCGCTATATCAACAACCACGGTAGTAAATATCGCTTGCACTATTCCGATAACGGTGGCTTGTTTTCCTATGGACTTAAGTTGAGACAATCTAAATTCATTACCGATAGAAAATGCAATAAAACCTAGCGCAACATCAGAAAGCAACGAATAACTTTTTACGTCGGCGTGCGAGGTAAAACCAAGACCGGGCACTCCGATTGCGCCCAAACAAAACGGGCCGATTAATACGCCCGCAACCAAATACGCCGTTACAGCCGGCAATTTCACAAGTTTCGCGAGACGGGACAAGAATAATCCTGCTAGCAAAGCAACTGATAAACTAAACAAAACTTGCATATTTTTTCTCCTTGCGTAATGCTAATTTTTTTCGCAACGCATACGATTCTACTCCTTTATAGCATTTTTGTCAACAAAAAAATACGTCAAATTTTTACTTTTCTTTATTATTTATTATAAAAGAAAAAACCGACTGAATCGGTTTCTCTTATTATCACAATTTTATTCGTTAAAAAATTTCTGACGCTTGTTTTTCAGCGGAAAGTCCTCGTCTATATCCGTCCATAAAACGAGCGCATTTTTCAAGTTCGTGTTCGCTCGCCATAATTTCCGTTTTTTCGACGCCGTCAAAAATATCGTTTAAGAATTCACTTAGAGGTTTTGCATTGTCAGTAGCGTAAAGAGCGAGAATCGCCATACCCCACGCACCACCTTCTGACGCAGTTTGCATAACCGTAACGGGAACGCCTAATACTGCGGAAGTTGCGTTTTGTCCAACGAAGTCGGTCTTGTAAAAGCCACCGTGAGCGAGAACTTTATTTATCGCAACGCCCTCTTTTTTAAGTATATCCATACCCAAAGCGAGCGTCGCTACCGCAGAATAAACTTGCGCTTGCATAAAGTTCGCTAAATTCATATTGCCGTCAGGAGAACGCATAACCAACGGCGCTCCTTTGTCCGTGCCAGCCATAGGCTCGCCTGCAAGGAAGTTATAAGCAATCATACCACCCGTTTGGGCGTCGCTTTTAAGCGATAGTTCAAATAGTTTGGTGAACAATTCGCCCTTAGAAACTTTTGCGCCGAAAAGCGACAAAACTTCGTCAAACATTCCTACCCACTCGTTAATTTCCGTCGTGCAGTTATTAGCGTGAATAAGAACTGCGGGATATCCGTCGGGGGTTGAAATTACGTCGATTTCTTTATAGTAACCTTTCAACGGCTTGTCTAAAATTACGGTAAAATTCGCGCTTGTTCCCGACGAGACGTTGCCAGTTCCAGGTCCTACGCTATTAGTCGCTATCATACCTGTTCCCATATCGCCCTCGGGAGGACAAAATAGTATTCCCGGTTGCAAATTTTCCGTTACGTCTAGCCATTTTGCGCCCTCAGCAGTAAGAACGCCTGCGTTTTCACCTGCGCAAAGAACTTCGGGTAATAACGTTTCAAAATCAACGCTTACTCCCTTTTCGCTTAAAAGTTTATTAAACTTGTCCATCATAACTTGGTCGTACGTTCTACCGTTTAACGGGAACATTCCCGACGCGTCGTTTTGTCCAAGCACTTTCTTTCCCGTAAGCCTATAATGAACGTAACCCGATAAAGTCGTCAAGAACGCAACCTTTGGAATATGGCTAAGCCCATCAATAACCGATTGATAGTATTGCGAAACAGACCAGCGCATAGGAACGTTAAAAGCAAAAAGTTCAGAAAGTTCGCTCGCCGAAACAGCGGTATTCGTGTTTCGCCAAGTTCTAAAAGGCGCAAGTAAATTAAAGTCTTTATCGAACGCCAAATATCCGTGCATCATAGCGGAAATGCCGATTGCGTCTACCGTTTTAAGCGGACTACCATAATTTTTAATTAGGTCAGCGTAAGCGGTCTGCAAGCCCTCTTCTACTTTATCAAGAGAATACGACCATAGTCCGTCAACGAGTTCGTTTTCCCACTCGTAACCGCCTTGCGCTAAAACCTTTGCGTTTTCGTCAACAAGAACGGCTTTAATTCGAGTTGAACCAAGTTCAATGCCTAGAATACTTTTCATATTATTTCTCCGTTAAAACGGATTTTCCGTCTTGTAAGGTACGCTTTTAGGCTGATTATAACCGATTTTTTCTACGCCTAGATACTTAAACACCTCAAACAACGCTTTTCCGTAGTGGCCGAAAGCAACTGCACCGTGATGAGGATATCCGTCTTCGATTAAAACGTGGCGATAGAATCTACCCATTTCCTTAATCGCAAATACGCCAACGCCACCAAAAGATTTAGTTGCAACAGGTAAAACTTCGCCCTCGGCTAGGTAAGCGTACAAGTGATTGTCGGAAGTGCTTTGCAAACGGAAGAAAGTAATATCGCCAGGTACGATATCTCCCTCAAGCGTTCCGTTAGTAACTTCGATAGGAAGCGCTCTTGCCATAATCATTTGATATTTCATAGTGGGATTGCAAAGTTTTTTACTGCAAGTATTACCACAATGGAATCCCATAAAGGTATCGGTATGCTTGTAATCAAACTTACCCTCGATATCCGTTTTATACATATCCTTAGGAACGGAGTTATTGATATCAAGTAAGGTTACGATATCTTGAGAAACGCAAGCGCCGATATACTCTGACAAGCAACCGTAAATATCAACTTCGCAGGATACGGGGATTCCTCTACCCGTAAGACGGGAGTTTACGTAGCAAGGAACGAAACCAAACTGCGTTTGGAACGCAGGCCAGCATTTACCCGCGATTGCAACGAATTTCTTGCTTTCACGGTGCTGTTCTACCCAGTCAAGTAAAGTTAGTTCGTATTGAGCGAGTTTGGATAAAATTTCAGGCTTTTTGTTTCCAGCGCCTAATTCTTTTTCCATATCCGCAACGACTTCAGGAATACGCTCGTCGCCAGCATGATTGTTAAACGCCTCGAATAAATCGAGTTCAGAATTCTCCTCAATCTCTACGCCAAGGTTAAATAGTTGTTTAATGGGCGCATTGCAAGCCATAAAATTCTTTGGGCGTGGTCCGAAAGATATAATCTTGAGGTTTTTAAGACCGTAAATCGCTCTAGCGATAGGTAAAAATTCAAAAACCATATCGGCACAATCTTCCGCATCTCCTACGGGATATTCGGGAATATACGCCTTTACGTTGCGAAGTTTAAGATTGTACGACGCATTAAGCATACCACAATAAGCGTCACCTCTGTCGCCAACGAGTTTATCGCTTGCCTCTTCCGCTGCAGAACAGAACATAACGGGGCCGTCGAAGTTTTGAGCAAGCATAGTCTCGGAAATTTCAGGACCGAAGTTGCCTAAATAAACGCAAAGTGCATTACAGCCCGCTTTCTTAATATCATCAAGCGCTTGCATTGCTTGAATTTCACTTTCAACTACGCAAACAGGACACTCGTAAATTGCGCCCTTGCCGTATTTTTTCTCAAAAGCATCAACTAGCGCTTTTCTTCTATTCGTAGAAAGGGATTCTGGAAAACAGTCTCTAGATACTGCTACGATTCCAACTTTGATTTTAGGAATATTGTTCATCATTTTTCTCCTTGATATTAAAATAATTCTCATATTAGACGGCTAGTCGAATACGAGAACGGTTTGGTGGAGATAATAGGGCTCGAACCTATGGCCTCTTGCATGTCAAGCAAACGCTCTAACCAACTGAGCTATACCTCCGCAATCGTCTTGAATAATTATACCGCAATACGGCTAATCAGTCAAGACTTTATTCAATTTATTTTGCTTTTCTTTTTAAGAAGATGTTAATAAGAATATATGCAGTTAATAGTAGCGTAATAGCGCCTACTATAATTGCGTACATAACGGGAATCGAAACGGCGTTACCAAAGAAATAAAGGTTACAATCCGTTCCGTTTTTTAATCCTTCTATTAGCGTTTGCGGTAGTCCTATATTCTCCATTTCTGCAAATACTGCGCCCATAGTGTGATTTCTAAACAACGCAGTTCCGTAAGTTCCAGGCAAAAAGGATATGACTTTTTGTAGTCCTGAAGAAAAACTTGATATCGGCATATACGCACCGCAAATAAAACCGTAACACGAACTTACGATTGAGCCGACGGCAGAAATTTGACCTTGCGACGATAAAAAATAGTTCACTACCGACGAAAGCACCGTGCCGAAAATCGAAAGTAAAAATACGTCCAAAAGAATTGCAAATACGTCAAGAACCGATAGATACCACCCCACCACGGCAAGATAAATAAAACACGCAATCGAGGCTACGATGCAAATTATAAAAGTACTGATAAAGGTGGCTACAAAATATGAAACCGCTACGGTTGAACGACTAACCGGAGTCATCATTATATCCTTTTGCGCACCCGTTATTTTATCTTGCACCATAAGCATATTGCAACAAAACGCAACGGTAATACAACACACCGCAAGGAGCGACGAAAATAGTTGTCCGGCAACTAGTGCGTTTAATACTTTTTCGGGAACGAATACCCCCTCGGGGATTACTGCTGAATAACTATTTTTATATACGTTTGACAAAAAAGTTGCGTATAGCACGAGCAAAATTAACGGTGTTATAAGCGAAGTAAAGAATAGTCCCTTATCCTTGAAAAAAAGTTTTATGTTTCTTTTTAAGAGTTTAAAAAATACAGCCATTAATTTTTGCCTCCGTCAAGCGTCTTACCCGTAACAGTTAGAAAAACGTCGTCCATTTTACCTTTTGCTACTTCATAATCAGAAAATAACTGTGGATTTTCGGTTATCATTTTTGTCACAGAAAGCGTATTTTCCACAACAAGACGATATCCATCTCTTACTTTTTCATATTTACAACCAAGCGCCTTAACACTTTCCTCATCAACCCCGTAAAGCGTCAAGTAATCTCCCGAATACTCTTTTTTAAGGTCGTGAGGCGTTCCGCTTGCCACAATTTTTCCGCTGTCTAAAATTACCACGAAATCCGCCTCGGACGCTTCTTCCATATAGTGCGTAGTTAAAAATACGGTTATGCCGTCACGCTTTCTCAAATCGTTTATAACAGTCCAAACTTGTTTTCTCGTTTGTGGATCAAGTCCCGTCGTTGGCTCGTCGAGAATTAGTATTTCGGGCTTATGTAGTAATGCCCTAGCAATATCAACTCTTCGCTTTTGTCCGCCCGAAAGTTTCTTCAAGGGGCGAGTTAGAATATCCGACAACGAAAAAAGATTTACAAGTTCTTCTAATCTCTTCTTAAACTCTTCTCCTACTATCCCGTAAAGCGAGGCACGACTTTCTAGATTATCGTACACCGTCAAATCCTTATCAAGAGCAGAAAATTGATATACAACGCCCAAACTTTTCTTCGCATCTATCGACGAACGGTCTCTATCGTAACCGTTTACTAGCACTTGTCCGCTATCACGAGAAAGTAGTCCGCAAATTATATTTATCGTTGTTGATTTTCCTGCACCATTTAAACACAAAAAGGCGAAAAGTTCTCCACTTTTCACCTTAAAAGATATCCCGTCTACCGCTTTTACTGCGCCAAACGATTTTGCTAAATTATTAATCTCGATTACCGTCTTGTCCATTTAAACGCAACCTCTTTACTTGATATCAAAATGATATCATGCGGCAGGGCTTTTGTCAAGTATTTTACGAGATTTTTTCTTTTTAACGCTGAACTCTACCAGAAGCGTCTCCGCCTGCAAGATTTTGAACTTCTCCTACGGAAACGAGATTATAATCTCCCTCAATCGAGTGTTTAAGGCAACTTGCAGCAACTGCAAATTCGATTGCGCTTTGCGCGTCGTAACCAGAAACTAGCGAATAAATAAGTCCACCACCGAAACTGTCGCCTCCACCTACGCGGTCAACGATATGAATCGAGTATTTCTTGCTAAAATACGCCTCGTTACCAGTGTAAAGCATAGCCGACCAGTCGTTATCGTTTGCAGACTTGCTTTCACGCAAGGTGATTGCTACACCCTTAAAGCCAAATCTATCGGTAAGTTTCTTTGCAACGGAAATATAACCCGCTCTATCGAGTTTTCCACCGTAAATATCAGTGTTATCCGCCTCGATACCGAAGACGTCTTTTGCGTCCTCTTCGTTAGCGATACAGTAATCGATATACTTACAAAGTTCACCCATAACTTTACCCGCTTTTTCTTTCGACCAAAGTTTTTTGCGGTAGTTAAGGTCACAAGAAACGGTAATTCCTCTCTTTTTAGCCTCTTTTAGCGCATCAATACAAATTTCAGCAACTTCGTCAGAAAGAGCGGGCGTAATTCCCGTAAAGTGAAACCACTCTACGCCCTCGAAAATGCTCGCCCAGTCAAAGTCAGTTTTCTTTGCCATAGCGATTGCACTATACGCTCTATCGTAAATAACTTTACTAGGTCTTTGCGACGCGCCTTTTTCACAATAGTAAATACCTACGCGCTCTCCGCCACGAACGATTTTGCTGGTATCTACGCCGAATTTACGAAGAGAATTTACAGCCGACTGACCGATTTCGTGAGTGGGCAACTTGGATACGAACGACGCGTCTAATCCGTAATTTGCTAAACTTACCGCAACGTTTGCCTCCGCTCCACCAAAAGTAGCCTCGTATTTGTCAGATTGCACGAAACGTAAGTAGTTTTCGGGCGCAAGTCTTAACATAAGTTCACCGAAAGTTACAACTTTTTTCATAATTTATACCTCTATATATTTATTATCCTTTATTTTCGCATATTTAAGCAATACAAATAGTATAATACACTTTTATGAAAAAATCAATTACATTTATTGTAAAATATGTTCTAAAATATTGCAATTATCGTCATTTTATTTTGACACTATCCTATTTTCGTGCTAAAATATTACGGTATGCAAAATCAATCAAAAAAATCGGCGTTCTTCAAGTCGCTTAAATACGCTTTTCCCTACACCGTACCCGTTATGACTGGATACGCTTTTTTGGGTATAGCATTTGGAATTTTGCTTGAAAGCAAAGGCTACAACGCTCTTTGGGCGTTGTTTATGTCGATAGTGTGCTATTGCGGTAGCGGACAATACGTGGGCGCTGGACTTCTCGCCACCTCGTTTAATCCGCTTTATACGATTTTTATTACGCTCTCCGTAAACGCTCGTCACCTATTTTACGGAATAACTATGCTCGAACGCTATAATAAGATAGGAAAGACTAAACCATTTCTTATATTCGGTATGACGGACGAAACCTATTCAATAGTAAGCAGTATAAATCCGCCCGTAGGCGTAAGCAAATCAGGGTTTTACTTTTGGATAACGCTATTCAATTACCTCTATTGGGTAATTGCCGGCGTAGTAGGTGCGCTTATCGGCTCGTTACTTCCTTTTGATATCGTAGGACTCGATTTCGTTTTAACCGCACTATTCGTAGTTATTTTACTTGAAAAAATCGACGAAAAAGAAAATAGAATCCCTGCCCTAGTAGGAATAGTTTGCACCGCCGTTTGCTTGTTTATTTTCGGTGCTAATATCTTCCTTATCCCCTCTATGATTAGTATTACGATAGTTATTTTTGCGCTCCGCCCGTTGCTTGATAAAAAGGACGAGGTCGTAGAAATTGCACAATCGTTAGTCGATAACGAAGAAAAGGAGGAACAATAATGGCTCAAACTTTTCTTCAAGCAGTAGGAACAATTTTATGTATAGCCGGCGCTACTTTACTTACGAGAATTCTCCCTTATATTATTTTTCCCGAAAAACATAAAACGCCCAAAGCGGTGCTTTATATCGGACGAGTTCTCCCCTCTGCCGTTATCGGTATGTTAGTAGTATATTGCTTTAAGGCCGTATCTTTCATTACTACGCCTTACGGCCTACCAGAAATAGTTTCTATCCTCGCTATCGCCGTTTTACACTTTGCTTTCCGTAAAACGCTCGTTAGTATCGGTGGCGGAACTTTTCTATATATTTTATTAGTAAATTTGCTCTAAGGAGGTTACTATGCAAAAACTCGTAGTTGCTAGCGGTAATAAAGGTAAAATTCGTGAAATCAAGGCTCTACTTGGCGACAAATACGAAGTCGTTTCTATGGGCGAACTTGGTATAACCGTCGAAGTCGAAGAAACGGGAACTACTTTTTTAGAGAACGCTATCATTAAAGCAAAAGCCATTTATAATCTTTGCTCTCTACCCGTCGTTAGCGACGATAGCGGTCTTATCGTTGACGCGCTCGGCGGAGAACCTGGAGTTTATTCGGCTAGATACGCAGGAGAGCCGTCAAACGACGAAAACAACAATGCAAAACTCCTTAAAAACCTCGAAGATAAAACGGACAGAACGGCTCGTTTCGTCTCTTCCGTAGTGTTTTACGACGGCGTAAACACCATCTCTGCCGACGGCGTTGTCGAAGGCGAAATCTTAAAGGAAAAACAAGGCAAAAACGGTTTTGGCTACGACCCACTATTTTTCTGCTACGACCTCAATAAATCTTTTGGTGTTGCAACTCAAGACGAAAAAGGTACGGTTAGTCATAGAGCAAGAGCGTTTTCTGCGCTTAAAGAGAAAATATGCAAAGTTTTTTGGTAATCAGCGATACGCACGGCTCGGCTAGAAACAATATCTCTCGCCTAGTTCCGATAATGAATACTTGCGATTTTATCGTTCATCTTGGCGACGGGGCAAGCGACCTTGCTCCGTTTTTAAGTCAATTAACTTGCAAAGTTTACTCCGTTAAGGGAAATTGTGATTTTTCTAGAAACGAGAAAGAACTTATTCTTGATACCGAGGCAGGAAAAATTATGTTTTTGCACGGCGACGGTTATTCGGTCAAAAGTGGCGATTACCTTTCGCTTTGTTATCACGCTAAAGAAAACGAGTGTAATTTCGTCTTTTTCGGTCATACTCATATTGCCGAGGAAACGGAATTTATGGGCGTTACACTCGTAAATCCAGGAAGTTTGGGCAGACCTCGCTACGCTCAACCCTCATATTGTATCGCTTATATCGTTAAAAATAAAATCATTACAAAAATTGTTTCAATTTAGCCCTCAAAACTGTTGACAATTTCATTTAGTTATGTTATTATCTTATACGCATTGTGAGATTTTTGCGGGTGTAGCTCAATGGTAGAGTTCCAGCCTTCCAAGCTGGCTGCGTGGGTCCGATTCCCATCACCCGCTCCAACCTTTGCGCCAGTAGCTCAGCTGGATAGAGCAACGCCCTTCTAAGGCGTGGGTCAGGGGTTCGAATCCCTTCTGGCGCACCACTCCGATGGATGGCGACTTATGGTGGGTATAGCTCAGTTGGTTAGAGCGCCAGATTGTGGCTCTGGAGGTCAAGAGTTCGACTCTCTTTACTCACCCCACTCTTTTTTTATTGGGGTATCGCCAAGCGGTAAGGCATCGCCCTTTGACGGCGACATTCGTAGGTTCAAATCCTACTACCCCAGCCAAACCCTTATAGCCACCCGTTGGGGATTCGCCAAGCGGTAAGGCTACGGACTCTGACTCCGTCACTCGGGGGTTCAAATCCCTCATCCCCAGCCAACGTGGTTCATTAGCTCAGATGGTAGAGCACGTGACTTTTAATCACGGTGTCCCGGGTTCGATCCCCGGATGAGCCACCAAAAACGAACCTTGATTGATAAAAGTCAAAGTTCGTTTTCTTTTTACCTTAATAAACAAAACCGAGTAGGAATAATCCCGCTCGGTTTTTTATTTTACATACCTAAAGCAATATACAAATCACTCCACCCTTTCCTTCGTTTATAATGCGGGAAATCGTTTTTCGCATTTTCTTTTGACTATCCTCGGGCATAGAACGAATTTTATTGCTCAAACCTTCGTTTACCAAAATTCGCATACTCTTTCCAAACATATCCGTTTCCCAAATACCCTTTTCGTTTCCCTCGAAACTTGCAAGCATATTCTTTACCATTTCTTCGCTTTGCTGTTCTGCGCCCATAACTGGACTAACCTCGGCGGAAACCTCAACCTGCAATATATGTAGCGAAGGTGCAGTTGCTCTAAGTTTTACGCCGTAGTGTGCACCCTGCTTAACGATTTGGGGTTCTTCGAGCGTCATTTCTTCTAGCGACGGCTCTACGACTCCGTACCCAGTCGCTTTTACGCTTTCAAGAGCGCTACTAATTTTATCGTATTCCTTCTTAGCGTAAACTAGCCCTTTCATTTCCCGCATAAGAGCGAAATCGTCCTCGATTTCCATACCGCAAGAATTACTTAACGCTTTATAGAAAAGTCTAGGATTAGCGATAATTTCATATTCTATTTCGCCTTTATCTAGTCGTAGAGCGCTCATATTGACCGAAATAAAATCGTCGCCTTCTCCAAAGATATCGTTAATCTCCGTATAGTCGCTCATCTTATTCATTTGCGAAGTTTTATCTAGGAGTTTTTTAGAAAGATTAGATATAATTTCACTTTCAAGCGGTAGTACGCTTAACCACTTATCAATTTTAAAGTTTACGTTTTGCAAAGGAAATTCAAACAAAATATCCTGAAAAATCTTTACGATATCTTGTTCCGTCATATTTACCACGTCAAGCGGAATAACTTTAGTGCCGTATCCATCCGATAAGTTTTTAGCGAGTTTAACCGTCTCGGGCGAAGTAGGAACTTTGGAATTTAAGATTACCACGAACGGCTTTCCAAGTTCGGAAAGTTCTCTTACCGTGCGTTCTTCAGCACCACAATACGCACTACGAGGAAGTTCAGTATCAATCGAACCGTCGCTAGTCATTACTATTCCTATCGTCGAGTGGTCGGCAATTACTTTCTTCGTTCCGATTTCCGCTGCTCGAGAAAACGGTACGGGCAAATCACTCCACGGCGTTTGAACCATTCTAGGTTTTCCGTTTTCTTCGTGTCCGATAGCCCCATCTACCATATACCCAACGCAATCTACGAGACGAACTTTCATTTTAATATTTTCAGCAAGCGCAATTTCACACGCCTCTGCCGGTACGAATTTTGGTTGCGTAGTCATTACCGACTTTCCTTTAGCGCTTTGAGGAAGTTCGTCAATCATACGCTCACGCTCGTGCTTATTCGTAGTTAAAGGCAACACGAACTTGTTCATAAAATTCGTAATAAAGGTTGATTTACCCGTTCTAACGCCACCTACGACGCCTATATATATTTCGCCGTTAGTGCGCTTACTGACGTCGCTATACACGTCAAATTTTTCCATAAAAAAATCCTCCGAATCGTGATAATAAAATATACGACGGAGGACTTTATTTTATAACCTTTATTTTTCTTCTTTTTTCATTTCTTCGGTAGGCTGATTTTCTTGTATGTTTTTATGCGTTGCGTTTTTACCAAACAAAGTTAATTTCCTTTCTTTACCGGTAAGTATTCGCCTAATATTAGCACGGTGCGCAAACAGTACTAGCGCAAACATAACGAGTGGCAAAACGCCTTGCGCTATAAAACCAGCCTTAAACGCAATAACCGAACTGTAAATTAGCGGAACGCCTATGGCTATAAACGACGCTATTGCTCCGATTTTTGCCGTCAGCAAGAAAATAAACGCGCAAAATAGCGCAATTCCAGCAACCAACGGTGCCGAAACAAAGCCTACGCCAACGGATGACGCTACGCCTTTTCCGCCCTTAAACTTATAAAAAACGGGATAAATATGTCCAACGACAACGGAAAGACCGCCAATAAACACACCAACTTTATCTTCGCCAAACGAATACATTTCGTTCTTTCCAAGCAAAAACCAACCTAGAACGGCTGGGATTGCGCCCTTGATTGCGTCGGTAACGAGCGTAAGAGCGCCCATTTTTGCGCCGAACGAACGCATCATATTTATTGCACCGGGATTTCCACTACCATACTTTCGAATATCTTTATTTATAAATTTGGATAGTAATATCGAGAAATTCACGTTACCGAGGAAATATCCAAATATTATTAATCCTATCATTACGAAATAGTATTCCACGATTATTTTTCCTCCTTTCTCGAATTAAAAACGAGAGTAATTGGCGTTCCTGAAAAATCAAAGGCTTTGCGTAATGAATTTTCTAGATATCTTTTATACGAAAAATGCACGAGTTTATCGTCGTTAACGAATATTACAAACTTAGGAGGATTAGTCTCGGGTTGCGTAGAATACAAAATCTTAAGCCTTCTTCCCGAGTGCGCAGGTGGCTCACTCATAGCAACGGCCTCTGCGATTACGTCGTTAAGAATACCCGTGGATATTCTTTGTGATGCATTGATAAACACTTCATCTATCATAGACATAATCTTTTCAGTGCGAAGCCCCGTCATAGCGGATACGAAAATAGACTTAAAGTAAGACATAAAACTCAATTCCGTTTGCAACTTTTCTTGATTTTTTATGCTAGTATAAGTGTCTTTTTCAACCTTATCCCACTTATTCATTACCACGATATTAGGCTTACCTTGTTCGTGGACGTAACCTGCAATTCTTACGTCTTGCTCGGAAATTTCCTCACTGCTGTCAAAAACGGTCAATACGACGTCGGCTCGAGAAATTGCGCTAATCGTACGCATTACCGAATAATCTTCTACGCTTTCATCTTCGATTGCTCGTTTTCTTCTCATTCCAGCCGTGTCGATAATCGTGTAACTTTTGCCCATATAGTTAAACGGCGTATCAATAGCATCACGAGTAGTTCCCGCAACGTCAGACACTATTACCCTATCAACGCCCAAAAGTCTATTAACGAGCGACGATTTACCAACGTTTGGACGACCAACAACGGCAATTTTAAGGGAGAAATCTTCTTCCTCGTCATCAACTTTGGGGAAATGCTTAACCACTTCGTCAAGTAGGTCTCCAAGTCCTAGCATTTGTTCGCAAGAAATAGGATAAGGTTCGCCAAGTCCCAACGAGTAAAAATCGTAAGTTTGAGCGATATCAAAATTATCAAGTTTATTTACGACTAAAATTACGGTTTTCTTAGTAAGGCGTAAAATCTCCGCTACGTCGTAGTCAGAGGAAACTAATCCCGACTTTGCGTCAACGAAGAAAAGTATTACGTCCGCTAAATCAATCGCGATTTCAGCCTGTTCGCGGATATGACGAAACATAGTATCTTCGCTTTTCAGTTCGATACCACCCGTGTCAATCATAGTAAAACGATGTCCACACCACTCTGCGTCAGCGTATATTCTATCCCTCGTTACACCCGGAGTGTCCTTTACGATTGAGATTCGTTTACCACATATTTTATTAAAAAAAGTTGATTTTCCGACGTTAGGACGACCAACGACGGCAACTAAAGGTTTTCTACTCATAACTGTATTCTAACACATAAGAGTAAAAATGTCGAGCGTTTTTACTAGTTATGTAAAAAAGCACTCGTTGCGAGTGCTCTTAAACTAGAAATTTTCGTCGAAAGGGTCACTTTCATTATAGTCGTTATCTCTTCCCGATTCAAAGTTATCCGCTCTGCGATTTCTTCTTCGCCCGTCTTTTGCTAGCATAAGCATAATTTCGGACAAGCAAGTCGAAATTATTACCGAGAAAAATAGAGTGTTATACACTAACGGACTTCCGAGAGTAAACATTCCACCGCTGATTGCATAATAATCAACAAGGCAAAAGATTAGGTCACCAAGCGGAATACCGCCTATTACGCCAAACAGCGTCGCCGTTTTTTTGCGCGCTACGATAAACGCAAAAGTTCCCACCACTACGCCCATCAAAAGCGCAGAAAGAACTAATTGTCCTGTCGTTGCCGACGGCATTATCAGTAACAATCCAAAAGTGATTGCGCCCACTATTAGCATTGATGCAATTCCACGCATTAGGTCGTTTATTCTAATAAGCGCAATAAAAAGAGTGATAAAGCCTATCACGGGAAGAATAAATCCTCCAACGCTCATATACGCCATATCGGACAATCTAATCGTAGGTACGATAATTCCAACCGCAAACGCTATTATAATAAAATATAGTAACCAATCCGTCAGCCAAGTTCCTTTATAGGAACTCTTTGCGATACCGAACATAACGGCAAGCGCGCAAATCCCTAAAAGAATTAAACCCATTGTCATAAAAAAATTACCTCCATAACTATAATGGTAGGTAATTTTATTTCTTTTTATACTATTAAGCAAAAAAATCTATTTTCCGCTTTTTCTTTGTGAAGTTTGCCAAATACGAAGTCTGCCGTTCGCATCGTCGCCAGTCTTAAAATACTCCATAAAATCAAAATCCGCCCACTTGGGTTCGTATTTTCTTCTTACTTTTACCGACTTAATCGTAATCAAACCGTCGTTACTTAGTGGCGCTCTAAAATAGTCGTGAGTAAAACGCGTTCCGTCGTCAGCCGGCAACTCCGATAGTTTTTTAAGTTGAGCAAGCGTTTTCTCAGTAGCGATAGCAAAAGGCGAAACCTTCCATTCTCCACCCGTATCGCCTTCTACGGTATTAGCAACCGAAGATGAAGTCGCTATCTGAAATTCCGTTGCGCTTCGCTCGTAACAAAACGAAAGAACTCCAGTAGTCGAAAACATTGAACTTCTTGCCGTATCTTGGCGCAAGCGATATCCAAATTTGTTATTATTATAATTAAAATCTTGCGATTCTCTATCCGTATATTTTTCGAGAAATTCCGTATCGTCGTCCCCTCTATGCGTGCCGTCCGCTTTCCAACCTCCGAAACGCACCCAGTTCCCCGAGTTGTCAAATATAATCGTGCCGTCGAAATATCCTTGTTCCGCTAGATAAATAAAGTTAGTCGAGGCTATCGGACATTCTTTTTCCCAAATGTCAAAAGTAAGCGTCATACCGTTCGACAATTCGATTTCAGCGTACGGATTAACCGTTTCGTCGTTAGTAAACTCGTCGTCTAGAAGTATAGGTAAAACTATGCCCGCAGTTAGGACTATTATACCTAAAAGCGCAACGATTAGCATAATCCACCATTTTTTTCCGTTCTTTTCTTTCACCATTTTATTTATCCTTTTTCTTATTGCAAGGCGCGGAACATCCTCCGCAACCGCAACTACATTTTCCTCTGTTTTTAACCTTATTTATAATAACGAGCGTAACTATAACCGCAACGATAGTAACTATTATCACACTTACCGTAATTCCCGGAGCAACGATAAACGCAAGTCCGATTAGTCTTACGATTAGTGCAAAAACGTACGCAACTACTAACTGTAAAGCGAGTCCGAATAACATCCATTTTGCGCCAACCTCTTTAAGTTGCGCAGACAAAGTCGCAACGCACGGAACGTATAATAACGTATATACCAAAAATGCAAGCGCATTAATTGAGGCGTATTCTCCATAGAAAAGCGTCTCTACTCCGCCCAAACTTTCAATAGACGAAACTACTACTTCTTTGGCAACTAATCCACTCATAAGCGAGGTTACGGCGCGCCAAGAACCAAAGCCGAGAGGCTTAAATATAGGCGCAATAAATCCGCTGATTACCGCCAAAATACTTCCGTCTCCGCCCGGCGCAAAACCCTCGGTTAGCGAGAAATTAGAAAGCAACCAAACGACTACGTTTAAGGCAAAAACGAGCGTGCCGACTTTAATCAAGAACACTTTCGCATTATTAAACAAAATTTGCAAAACTCTCTCAAGCGTTGGCATTCTATACGGCGGTACTTCCATAATAAAGGAAAGTTTACCACTCTTTAATTTCTTTACGCTTTTTTCAAAGAACGCCGAAAGCGCTAGCGAAACTACCGCACCTAGGACGTATAGTCCAAAGATTACGAGGACTTTTCCTCTTGCAAAAAATGCGCTTGCTATTACCGTATAAACGGGAAGTCGAGCCGTACACGACATAAACGGGGTTAAAATTACCGTCTTTTTGCGCATAGTTTCGTCTTCAAGTCCTCTTGCTGTAAGCACGGCGGTTGCTGAACAACCAAATCCCATAAGCATTGTAAATACGGAACGACCAGACAATCCGATTTTACGGAAAAGTCCGTCCGTCATAAACGCAACTCTAGAAACGTAACCGCTATCCTCCATAAGCGCTAAGAAGAAAAATAGCAATACGACTTGGGGTAAGAAGATTAGCACTCCCGATACACCCATTATTATTCCCTCTCCAACCAAACTTATTACCCACTCGGGCGCGTTAATTGAAGTTAAGCCGTTTACTGCCGGAGTGTAAACGCATTTCATAAAAAATAGGTCTAGTAAATCAGAAAGTAGCGTTCCCAAAAAGCCGAAAGTAAAGAAGAAAATTCCACACATTACGAGCAAAAACACGGGTAACGCGAGGTATTTATTAAGCACGATTTTATCGAGCCTACTATAACTTTGCATGTACGCTTTATTCTTCTCTTTGTGCTTATCGTGATGACGACGATGCTTATCGACTAGACTGTCGGTTTTCTCTTCGGCATCCTCAATCGGAACGCCGTGAACGATATGCTCGTGCATTTCGTGATGCTCGTCGGTAACGTCTTTAACGATTACGCCGTCCGTAATTTCGTCGATAAACTCGTACCTAACTTGCGCAACCTTTGATTGCCAGTCGCCAAGCAAGTCTAATTTTCGTCTTTGCTCTGCCGTAAGAGCAAGTCTTTCTGCAACGAACTCGTCTTTTTCGAGAAGTTTTACGCAGGCGTAAATCTCGGGCAAACGAGAAGTCGCTAAGTTCTCCGCAATTATTTCGCGAACCTGAGCGATAGGTAGTTTGTCCAAGTATGAAAGTTTAATCTCGTTGCCCTTGTAGTTCGAAACGTAATCAAGCGAAACGTCCATAAGAAGATGCACGTCGCTGTGGTATTTCGCACTCATAGGTATTACGGGAACTTTTAATCCGCTTTCAAGTTTTCTATAATTTAGCACCTTTCCTTGCTTTTTAAGTTCGTCCATCATATTTACGACGAGAACGAGGGGTACGCCCAACTCAAAAAGTTGCATAGTTAGGTACAGATTTCTCGATAAATTGTTTACGTCACAAACGCTTATCACGAGGTCGTTATCCCCACGAAGTACGGTGTCACGGGTTATTCCCTCTTCGGGGCTATAAACGGTAAGCGAATATAGTCCGGGTAAGTCAACCATATTTATTTCGTTATGGTCGTACATTATTTTTTTACTTACCTCGCTAACCGTTACGCCGTGCCAGTTTCCGACGTGTTCAAGCGAGTGCGTTATTCTATTAAATAGGCTAGTTTTTCCCACGTTAGGGTTGCCCGTTAGCGATATTGTATATCCCATCAGTCAGCCCTCTCTATTTTTATTAGCGACGCTGCGTCTTCACGAAGAGCCACCATAAATCCACGCAAACCTACTAATATAGTACCACCAAACGGAGCGGTATGCGCAACGTATATTTTACAATCGGGAGTAAAGCCCATATCTAGTAATCGTCTTTTTTGATTTCCATCCCCACCAGTTGAAATAATTTTATACACGCAGTCGGGACGCGCGTCCATTAAAGTCATTTTTACTCCTTAATTCTCTTTTCAAACTCAGATATAAACTCGATAAAAGTAGTCACGTCTCTAAATTGACGGTAAACTGATGCAAATCTTATGTATGCTACTTGGTCAAGTTCCTTAAGTCCATCCATTACGTATTCGCCGATTTTTGCGGACGGAATCTCTTGTTCGAGCGTATTATACACCTTCTTCTCAATGTCCGAAACTAGTTTGTCTATATCGTGGAGCGCAACGGGACGCTTTTCGCAAGACTTAATAATACCATTTCTGATTTTCGACGGGTCGAAGGGTTGTCTCGTTCCATCGTGTTTAACTACCAAAACGGGCGTCGTCTCAATCGTTTCGTAAGTCGTAAAACGGCGTCCGCAACTTAAACATTCGCGTCTTCTTCTTATACTCTTTCCGTCGTCAGCCGAACGGGAATCAATAACTTTACTTTCTAAAAAACCGCAAAACATACATTTCATAATCGTTCACCTTCACTTTTGTTTGGTATAATTATATACACTTTTTGCTTTTTTGTCCAACGATTTATTATTAAAATAATAAAATATTCAGTTACTACCCTGATTACACCTATTATTTGGACAGGAACGATTACCGCATTTATCACAACCTCCATCACATTCCGAAGGTACAGGAGGGATATTTTCGCAACTTCCGTCTGGATTTACGTCGACGATAATTACATCCTCGCCGATTTTTTGCACGCATTTCCACGGAATAAAAATATCTTGAGCCTTTGCAAAAAAAGAACGCTTTCCAAAGGGCGCAACTATACCTTTAATTTTAGAGGTCTCGCCCGAAAAAACTAGGTCTATTATTCTACCTAATTTTCGTCCGTCTCTAGCGTTAACTAGTTCCTTACATCTTAATTCACTAAAAGAGATTTCAGTTTCAAATTTATTCATAGTACTCTTTCTATATTCAAGTGACGAAAAAAAGGTTACTGCTTTGCGTATATTTATTTTTCTCTATCGGTATAATACCTATCTAGGAGGAATTTATGAGTAAACGAGTAGAAATTTGCGGAATCGACACTTCGACTTTACCAAAACTATCTCACGAAGAAAGCGTTAGGCTAATTAAAAAAGCACAAGAGGGCGACGAAGTTGCTCTCGATAAATTCGTAACCGCTAACCTTCGTCTAGTGCTTTGCGTAGTGCAACGATTCCACGCGAAAAAAGAACCTACCGACGATATATTTCAAGTCGGTTGCATTGGGCTTATGAAGGCCGTAAAAAACTTTAATACAGAACTAAACTTAAAGTTTTCGACTTACGCCGTTCCTATGATTATCGGAGAAATCAGACGATTTATGCGGGATAACTCCCCCGTTAGAGTTTGCCGTTCGTTACGCGATACTGCGTACCAAATTATCTCAACTAGACAAGAACTAGAAAACAAACAAGGTCGTGAAGTTGGTATTGACGAAATCGCTGTAATGCTTGATATCCCTATTTCATCCGCTATCGAGGCTATGGACGCAATCAGCGACCCCGTATCTTTGTTCGAGCCGGTTTATCACGACGATAGCGAAACGCTACTTCTTATGGACCAAATTAGCGACGAACGATACGATATCGATAGGAGAATATCTTCTCTTACTCTTAACAGCGCTATCGAAAAACTGTCACAACGAGAACGAGATATTTTGCTAATGCGCTTTTACGAAGGCAAAACGCAAATGGAAGTCAGCGAAGAAGTAGGCATATCGCAAGCGCAAGTTTCTAGACTTGAAAAAAATGCGATGGCATCAATCAAAGATATGATATCATAACCATTAACCGCTCGAAAGGGCGGTTTTTCCTTTATTTATAACGCTTTTGACATCTCTTTTCGTAATCTAACGATAATTTTTTTCTCTAATCGAGAAATATACGACTGGGAAATTCCCATCATATCAGCAACCTCTTTTTGCGTTTTTTCTTCTCTTCCTAGTAGTCCAAAACGCATTTCCATAATAGCCTTTTCTCGCTCCGAAAGTTTGTTTAGCGCTTTCCATAAGATTTCTCGCTCCGCGCTATTTTCAAGGGGTTTACTCACGATATCGGCGTCAGTACCTAAAACGTCCGACAAAAGTAGTTCATTACCCTCAAAATCGACGTTAAGCGGTTCGTCTAGCGAAACTTCGATTTTTTGTCTAGTTACTTTCCTTAGATGCATCAATATTTCGTTTTCAATACACCTCGAGGCGTAGGTTGCAAGTTTTATGTTCTTTTCGGGGACAAAACTGTTTACCGCCTTAATTAAACCTAGAGTTCCTATCGATATTAGGTCGTCCATATCTACGCCTGTGTTGTCAAACTTTCGCGCTATGTAAACAACTAATCGCAAATTTCTCTCGATTAGAACGGTGCGAAGTTGTCGTTCACCCTTTTCAAGCCTATCGATTATTTCTTGTTCCTCTCTCTTTTCAAGAGGTGGCGGTAGCGTTTCCGCCGACGAGAAATAGTATAATACTTTTTCGTAGCCAAGCCCAAAAAATTCAAGAATATACGAAAGTATTTTTTTAAGCATTTTTCCCTCCATTTAACAAAGCCGGATGTAATATTGCATCGTAGTGCGTGCCATCGCGAATTGACGCTGGTAGCACGCCTATCGTTACGTCATAAAATATATTATTCTTGTCCTCAAAATATAATAAAAATTGTTCCGGTTTTAGTAGTAATATTTTTTTATCACTTTTTCCAAGCGCGGAAAATGAAATATATCTTGCGTTTTCTTGTATTCTATCTCCCTTTCCTAACAAAAACAGTCGTACCTGTTCGTCAGAAAAAAACGATTGCGCCGTATTTAATCCCACTACGACGATAGGTAACCCTTCTTTTTCGTCGTAAAGCCTGTTTCCCGTGTCCAAAAAGCCTCGTAATCGTTTCGTTTTGCCAAAAATTTTTAGCGAGAATTCATAAATAAAATTTTCAGCATCACACCTTGCTCTAATTACACTTGATAATTTTTTTATCGTTAAATTCCCTAAATAAACGCAAACCACTATTACTGAAAATGGTACGGTTCCGTCACAAAGTAAGGCATTATCTATACTTCCCGTGAGAAAATATGAAATTCCAAACACGATTCCACCAAACAAAAAGGTTAAAAGTAAAAAAATTAATCCGCCACGAAAAAACTTGCTTTTACCCCAAAACAGTATCGCACTTAGCAAAATCCAAAGTGTAATTTTTGTTGATATTAATAAAATCGGATTACGAATAAACGGATAAAATAAGGCTACGAGAGTACCTATTGCCGACGCTATTGCTAATCTCACTCTACTTTTCTTTACCATAGATAGCCTATACGAAAGCGAGCCTAAACAATACGAAATTAAAAAATTATCCGCTATTACGATTTCCAAGTAAACTTCCATACGCATACTATAACACCATAAAGCAATCGGCAAAAGGCTAACTTTGTCAAAATTTGCCCACTTTATAAGAAAACAATCGCGCAAAAAAACGCCTGCTTACCGCAAGCGTTCCTTTACTGCTATTAACTTATTTTTTATACGCCGTTCGATTTATTATCATATCTTGCCACTCTCTAGTCAGCGTTATAAATCTAGCGTTCCAACCCGAAACTCGAACGGAAAGAGTCTTATACTCACTTGGGTTTTCTTGCGCTTTTTTCAAAGTGTCGCTAGAAACGGTATCAATTTGCATAAAGTATCCACCTAAACTAACGAAACCTCGAATAAGCGATTTAATTACAACTATACCTCGTTCTCCAGAAAGCATATCGGGAGAAATCTTTATATCGAGAGCGCAACCCGTTACCATTTCCGCCAAATTTGCCTTGCAATACGATTTAATTACGGCGGTTGCACCTTCCGTATCAGTTCCTGGCGTAGGAGAAGAATTTCCAGCGAGAATTACGCCAGAGGTTTTACCGCTAGCCGTCGCTAAACGTCCCTCTCTCCAGTCTATTTCTCTACCGAAAGTTGACGCGCCTGCAGGGAACTTAATTTCTTCCATATCATCAAGTTCCTTGCACGCAAGAAAGAAGTCGTGCATAAGCGTTTTGTAAATTTCGTCAACCTCGTCGTTATCTGTTCCATAAAACGAATAGCCTTTCGTTTTCGCTTGTATACGCTCGTAACCTTTCCAGTCAGATTTTAACGCGGTAAATAGTTCTTTGAGCGTAATAATCTTTTCGTCAAATACTAGTTTTTTAATTGCATAAAAACTATTAACGACATCAGCAGTTCCACCTATATGCGGAGAACAAACGGTATATTTTGCACCGTTTTCATTATACGATTTCGCTTTTTCGATACAACCGTCGGTAAAGAGAGACACAACCGAAACGGGCAGGCGTGAATAAATAGTCCACTCTTCTCCCCAGTTGTCAATATTATTTTCCGTCAAGCAAAAGTTTGTCTTTATCTCCGTCAAGTACTCTTTAAGACGAACCATATACGCCTTATAAAGTTCTTCAAAAGTATCAAAATTAGCATTTTCGTAATCGTTCGCCACTTTCTGTAAAAGCGATAATGCGTCAAACGAAACGTATCTAAAATGAGTTGCGCCAGGCACTTGAACTTCCCAGCATCCGTCGTTCGCAAAATGCCTTGCTTCACGTTCGTCATAGCCGTAATCGGTCATAGATTTAATAATTAACGGTTCGTTATAAACCGCTACCACTCCGCCACCGTGTCGAATAACTTTTGCAACTTTATTAAGAAGTTTCTCGCTAGTTTTCTCGTTTACGCGAACGGTAATTGGAAAATCGGAAATGCCAAGTTCCTCTACTATATCTAAAACTAAATAAGTTACCTCGTTGGTAACCTCTTTTCCAAACTCATCAATTCCGGCTAGAACTATATTTTGATAGTGCTGAGCGTCCCCCGACGACGGCGTAGGATTAGAACGAATCCACTCCGTTCCTTTGATAAAAAATGATGCTAAAATCTCTCGAGCGCGTTTTAGCGTAATCACCCCGCTTTCAAGGTCCGATTTAAGATAATCGCCTAATAGCCAGTCTATTCTTCCTATTCCTGGCCAGTTACCGCACAATCTAACGAACGAGAATACAAACCAAACGCTTTGCACCGCCTCGTAAAAATTTCGCGCGGGACTGAACGGAACTTGTAAAAGATTTTGATAGATTTCAGGTTTTATCGTTTTCGTTGCCTCCAAATAGCGACGGTGATAAATCCGTAAAGCATCAATCGTAGAGAGCAAACTTTGCAAAAAACGAACTTGGTCAGCAGAAAGATTTTCATCTTTTAATCTAGCGTTAATTTCATTTTCGTAATAGTCTATTCCCTTCTCAAGCGTGGTCTTAAAATTAATAGTGAGATGACTTACGCCCGAAAAAACTTTCTCCCCGTTATAAAATGCCGGCAAAGTGTGGTTTATTGCCTCGCCCAAAGTCGCCGAACCAGACACTAACTCTTGTTCGCAAATTCTAATCGGAGCATTCTTTACGATTTCGTGTAAGCAAATATCGTGTTTATCAAGCATAGGAAGAGAGTAAAAATCTGCGCACGAAATAGCAACGAAAGGCGTTTTTCCCGCCTCGTCGCCGTATTTTCCACTCATAGACAATCTTGCCCAATCTCTTATTCTTTTGTCAAGTCTAATCGGACGGCGCTCTTTCGCCGAAGTAAAGAAACTCATTTGCTCTCCTTTTTTATCGTTATAACAATTATCGCTCTTCCAAAATAGAAAAGCGATAATTAATTTTACTTATTTTCTTCCGTTAAGTCTTTTTAAGAACTCAGGAAAATCGTCGTCAACTTCTATTCTAGACGAGCCTACGACCGGTTTTTGAACGGGTGCGGATTGCGATTCTTGTTGAGGCGTTAATTCTGGACGGCGAGAAAAAGCGTTAAACTGCGCTACGGGAGATTGTTGCGGTTGAGCGGGCGCACGAGATATCGTGGGGTCTTCGTTAAAGCCCGTTGCAATAATAGTTACCATAAACTCTTCGTCCATAGATTCTCTTATGTCTGCGCCGAAAATAATGTTAGCGCCAGGAGCAACTACTTCTCTTACGAGGTTAGTCGCCTCGTCAATTTCGTTAAGCGTAATATCAGCAGAACCCGTGATATTAAGAATAATTTTAGACGCGCCTTCAATCGAGGTTTCAAGAAGGGGGCTAAACACCGCCTTTTGCACCGCCTCAATCGTTCTTTTTTCGCCCTTGCCTTTTCCGATACCCATATGCGCAATACCGCTGTTTCTCATAACGGTACATACGTCGGCAAAGTCGAGGTTAATGTGCGCAGGAGTTACGATAAGGTCGCTAATTCCCTGTATGCCTTGACGCAATACGTCGTCGGCAAGTTTGAACGACTGCATAATCGGCAAACCAGAAGCAAACTCCATAAGTTTTTGATTAGGAATTACTACGATAGTATCTACTACTTTCTTAAGATTTTCAATACCGATTTCAGCGTTAATCATACGAGGTCTTCCCTCAAACGCGAACGGTTTCGTTACTACCGCGACGGTAAGTTTACCCATTTCTTTTGCAATTCCTGCAACTACGGGCGCTGCTCCCGTTCCCGTTCCGCCACCCATACCTGCGGTAACGAAAACGAGGTCGGCGTCCTTAATAGCGTCGGAAAGAGCCGCTCTGCTTTCTTCTGCTGCCTTTTGCCCTTTTTCGGGGTCTGCGCCTGCACCCTGTCCGTGAGTAAGTTTATCGCCGATTTGAATACGATATTCCGCTTTCGACATAGAAAGAGCCTGCAAATCGGTGTTTACCGCAATAAAACGAGCGCTAGTAACACCTGCCTCAATCATTCTGTTTACAGCGTTATTTCCGCCTCCACCCACACCTACTACTACGATATTTGCGGGCATTCTCATCAAATTTTTATCGTTAAAGTTCATTGTTTTTACCTCCGTTAATTAAATAAACGCGCAAAGAAACCTTTTTTGGTAGGTTTCTCATTGTTAATTGCTAAATCCAAAACTCCCCAAGCCGACGATAAATTAGGCTTATCCACTTGTGGCATAGGGGGGGCAACGATTTCAATAGGTCGAGAGAGTTCTTGCGATAAAATATCCTTTACTCCTCTTATAAACGCTATTCCGCCTCCCGTGAGCGAATAAGGAATATGTTCGGGATAGTTTACGCCCGAGAGTTCAAGACATTTTTTAACCGCCTTGGCTATTATCTTTATGCGATACGATACGATTTCGTTGACCATTTTAGCAGAGAAAGTTTTCACTCCGCTGTTCGTGGTAATTTCGTACAAGTCTTCTTCTCTAGCAGAAAGCGAAAGAATAACCTTTCTCTTTAGTTTTTCGGCGTCCTTAAACGAAAGTTCAAACGCCATAGCCAAATCGCCCGTTATATTGCCTCCGCCAAGCGAAAAGGACGAAAGCGAAGTTAGTCCGTCGCCCTTTACTACCGAAACGGAACTCGTTATGTATCCGACGTCAACTAATACCGCCGTTGCGTCTCGTTTCTCCTCATCAAACACGAGCAGTGCCGTAGATAGTACGGAGGATACGAAATCAACGGAAGTTATTCCGATTGACTCTAAAATAGAGCCAACGAATTTCGTAAACGATTTTTCGGCTAGTATATACGACAGTAATCCGCCGAGTTTACTACTAACGACGCCGACTGCACTAGGAACGCATCTATCGTTATCAAGCGAATAATATACGGGCTGAATATGTATGACTTCGTGCGTTTCCTCGTTAAAATCATCACCGATATTCATAAGTTCGTCTATATCCGTCTCTTTAATCTTGCGACGCTTTTTTAGCACTAAGTCCACGTCTTTGGTAACCACCGAAGTAAACTCACCGGGAACGCCTACGTAAAGATGGGTAATATCTACGCCAAGCGAAGTCGTTGCCATTTCGATAGAAGTTCTAATCGCATCAGCCACGCTTTGCTCGTCGTACCACTCGCCTCCACCAAATCCCGCGTATTCGCACGAGCCGATAGCCTTTATCGTAAGCGTACCGTTTACTCCTCGCTCGCCGATTAACACCGTTAGTTTGGACGAACCGAAATCTAAAATTGCTGTTTCGTGTGTCACTTTTTTCTCCTTGTTTTTACGACTTTTTCTTATGATTAAGCCTTGTTATATCTATCAGCGGTAGAATACGACGCCGACTTTCCGGAAGTCGAAACGATTATCGTTCCACCGTTCATATACGAAGTTTCGTCACTTAAATATACCGATACCGCTATACGCACTTTTTCGGCGATATTCTGCACTCCACCCTGAAGTTCAAAAAATACGCCCGTTCTAGTCTTGATAAAAATTACCTCGTCTCTCGACAAATCAATAAATTCAAACATATTTACCGATTCGTTATATAGGTTCATTTTTATCATAGCGTCGCAAATTCCTTTGCTCGCTAAGTAATCGATACTCTCAAGCGAAAACGCCACTGCGCCCTCTTCTTCACTTAATTGTTTGTTTGCGGAAATAACTTTGATTAACGATGGATAATACTCTTGCTTGTCCGATTTATCAAGTATCTCACAGTCGGGCGAAAGTGCAAGCGCTTGCGTTTCCGTCTCGAAAACTAACGACGGAAAAATTTTAACGTAGTTTATGTAAACACGATTGGGAAATTTTCTCTCGACGTTTATTACTTTTACTTCGCTACACTTTTTCTCAATGCTTTCAATTATCTCGTCTTCGTTGAGTAAAAATATGCTTTGTCCTCGCCTAATAGTGCTAGTCTCTCTTTCGCACACTACCGAATCAAGAAATTCGTCGTCAGCGTTATAACAATGTGCGTAAACGCTTTGCACCGAAAAGACTACGCTAGAAAAAACAATCAGCGTAGTAATTACGGCAAATATCGCTAATAACACGACTAGTTTCTTATTCCTCATTATCTTTACGGTTTCCCTTCTTTTGCAAAATTTTAGCGTCCGCAAATGGAAAAGTCTTATTGAACCATTGTTGACTGAAATTTTGTTGTTTTACTATATATATTATAACAAAAAATTAGTAGGAAATCAATACCTTTTTGTAAATAATTAGCGATTTTTTAGCACTTTTATTATTATTTTTAACTTATAATTCTTCTTATATCGGCGCCAAGCGACGAGAGGTCTTCCTCAATTTGAAAATATCCTCTATCTATATGCTCCACGCCAAAAATTTTACTCTCTCCTTCTGCGCCTAATGCCGACAAAACGAGCGCAGCGCCACCCCGCAAATCTTCTGCAAAAACAGACGCGCCGTGCGTTTTTGCGCCACCGTTAATTAAAGCCGTTTTGCCGTTAATTTGCAAGTTAACACCCATTTTTTGCAGTTGCAACGCATATTTATAGCGATTTTCAAACAAGTTTTCAATTATTTTGCTTTGTCCGTTCGCACGAGATAACATAGCGACTATTTGCGGTTGCATATCGGTTGGAAAACCCGGAAACGGTTTTGTTTCAACCTCTTTCACCGCTTTTATTTGTCCGTTAGAAATCGCTCGTAATTCACCCTCTTTTTCTTCTATTTCTACCCCTGCAAGTTGAAGCGTTTTTATCACTTCGGTTAAATGGCGAGAGTTTACGCACTCAAGCGCAATATCTCCTCCTGCAATAGCGCAAGCGGTAAGGTACGAACCAGCGACTATTCTATCCGCAATCGGCTTATAACAAGTACCGTTCAAGCGTTCTACCCCTTCGATAACTATCGTTTTACTACCGTGTCCATACACTTTTCCACCCAAGGAAAGTATAAAATTGCCCAAATCGACAATTTCGGGTTCACGAGCACAATTATAGATTGTCGTCCTCCCCTTCGATAAAACAGACGCCATCATAATATTTTCAGTTGCACCTACGCTAGGAAAATCAAGAGTAATTTCCGCACCTTTTAAGTTCTTTCCATCACAAACGATTCGCTCGTTTTCCTCAGTTATTTTAACACCTAAACTTCTTAAACCTTTAATATGTAAATCGATTGGCCTAGCGCCTATGTCACATCCGCCAGGGTAACTAATTTCAGCCTTTTTAAATCGTCCTATTATAGGCCCTAAGATAAATATCGACGAGCGAATACATCCAGTTAGCGCCGAAGTAATTGCTTGCGGATTACTGTCCGAACAATTTATAACTAAGTCCCCGTCGTTAAAATACGCTCTGCCACCCGTCGATACAATAATTCGCATCATAGCAAGCACGTCGATAAGCGGAGGAACGTCTTTTATGACTACTTCTCCATCAAGCAAAATAGCGCAAGCCATAATAGGCAATAGCGCGTTTTTCGCCGATTTTATTTTTACCTTTCCGTTCAACTTTCGCTCGCCTACAACGCGCAAATATTCCATAGTTTTCTCCGATTGATTCTGTTTTCTATTATTTATATTATCAATCTATGAAATAAATTCGCCACGCGTTAAAAAGAAAAGCGTTTCCTTTTGAAAACGCTTTTCTTTACCGTTGTTATTATTCTTTAATCACTATGTCCGTCTCGCTAATTTGACTTAATAAATCGTTTACGGAAACGGTGTCCTTTACGCCACCGCTCTTCTTTTTCGACGGTGCAACTGCTTTTTCTTGCGCCGTAATTACGGGCGCTTTTTTAATCTCTTCACGAAGTTTGCTTATCTCCAACAAAATAGCGTCCGTCTTGTCGCTTTTTTTCGCAGTTTTCTTTTCTTCCAGTTTAGCAACGAGGTCTTCTACGTCCTCTTCAATCGCGTAAATTTCGTTTAGAATTAGGTTATTATAACTCTCAAATTCGGTCTCGCCGTCGTCAGACGCTACGTTTGCCATACTGATAGCGAACAATCTATCGCTCAGCGTTCTTACTTCTTCAAGTATAGCATCATTAGAAAGTTTTTCTTCGATTGCAGTCAATCTTTGATTAATATCGGCAATCGATTTTTCAAGCGTAGAAACTTCAGCGCTTGGCGAAGTTGGGATAACGGCAATAGCCGAAAGCGCCTCCAAAATCGCCTTTTGATTATTCTCGATTGCGTCTAACCTAGCGTTAATTCCATCGTTTCCACTTTGAACGACAATCGTGGTATTCTTTTCGTGGTCAGATGGAGCAATCGGCGAAGTCGTAGGAGTAGAAAAACTACCGTTTTCTACCGCAGAACGAATAAACGCTACGTCCTCGAGAATTTTAGTTCTATCTGCCTTTGCGCTATCCGTACTTGCTTTATGCTCCTCGGAAAATTTAACGAGCGCCTCACCCAAAACTTCGAGAGAAGACATTATATTGTTTTCACTATCCGTTAAGACGTTTTTAATATCGTCGAACAAACGGTCTAGTTGCGCTACGATTTCAGCAATAGACGGGATATTCGTAATAAGTCCGGAGTTGTCCGTTACTTCTACGCCACCACGCTCTTCCATTTTCTCAAGAGCAAGCGCGATATCCGCTTTTAATTCTAGTACCGATTGTGAAATATCGTCAAGATTGCCTAGACTGTATATTTCGTTCTTAAGGTTGGTCAGTTCTACCGCCAAGCCGTTTTCCGTCGCAGGCGTTACCACTCCGCCACTTTGAGCCAAGTTAGCGTCGAGCAAGTAGTTTCTAATCTCACTAATCTTGTCGTAAAGTGTTTCGCCTTCGCCCGTCTTATGCATGCGATATTGTTTGTTGAGCGTTACTTTCGGATACGAAACGAGGTCTCTTACCTCAAGAGAGGTTAGTCTAGCGATTTGCTCTTTGAGTTGTTTTTTGAGCAAACGCTGTTTACCAGCGTCCGTTTCGCTCATAATCGCGATATTCGTACTCAAAATAGCCGAATAATCTTTCTCGTTCTCGTACTCGCATCTACCACCCTGAACTTCATTTTTGAGCGCGATAATATCAGGCAAATCGTCCATATTATCTATCACGCCGTCGTGAACGAGTTTAGAAACGTTGTCGATATACGCACTAACAGCCTCGCTCTTGGAATGCGCAATATTGAATATTCCACCAGTTTTAGAATACTCGATAATCGACTCGAAAGTTTCTTCGTCTAGGGGCAATCCACCGAGTTCGTCTATAATTTCGTTAACGCCATTTATTACGGGTTGAACCTCAAATTCGCCCGTTTCGGACAACTTTTTAGCCAAGGCGTCAACTACGGCGTATTTCTCGCCTACCGCCACGGAGGACGAACGAGCATCATATTTCGCCTTAACGAGCATATTGTATAGCGACAATATCTCGTCGTTTCGTCTAGCAGTTAGAGGCGACGCTGAACCTATCATACTCTTTAGTTCGTAGAACTGACGGATTAATTCGGTATCAATAACGGCTTGAGGCTCCTGTTTCTCCACTTGGTTTTCCGTCACAGCCAAACCGTCAACCGTACTACGAAGATTTCCTATTGCGTCTTCTGAAGATTGAACCACCGTCAAAATATTCGTAAGCGTTGCCGAAATATCTCCGAGCGCAGATAGTTTAATCACTTGTTTTTTAAGTGATTCAAGTTCTTCCGCTACTTGATTATCCCCTTCTTTACCCTCGAAAATCAACTCTTCAAGCGTTGCGATAATCTTGTTTAGCGACGAAGTAATTTGTTCTCCCGAGCGAGCGGAAATTGCGGTCTGTTCGTCCGCTAGGTCAACTAGTCTATTGTTAAGTCTTTCAACTTCCATCTCTAAGCGTTGTTGCGTTTTACTATTGCGCACTTCTTCGCGTAGTCTATCGGCGTGCTCGTAACTCTTTCTAGAAACGGGCAAAACACCGTCGGGACGCGCCGCAATCGTTTTTTTGATTTCAGCAATCTCGTCAAGAACGCGGTCGATTTTTTCATCCTCTAAAAACTCGTCGTTCTCGTCAAAATCGTTATAATCGAAGAAATTATTGTTTCCGTCATAAAAATTTGCCATTTTTACTTCTCCTTATCTTTTCCTCTTATCTGTTTCCCTTGTTATTTCTATCGCCAAGATAGGTTGCCTCGTCCATAGTTCTACGAATCATTTCGGACAAAACCGTGTCTCTCATTTCTTCGGGCGAGAGGGATATCGACAAACGGTAAAGTCTTTGCTTAAATTCTTTAGCATCCTCGGGGCTAGAGATGTACTTGAGATTCTTTCTCATAGCAACTATTTGCGCTTTTGCGCGTTCCGCTCCGCTTGCGGGCGAACCATACTGTTCCTTAGTTCTCGTTATTTCACGCTCGTTTCTTCGACGAAGAGCAACCTTTTCGAGCATTTCAAGTCGTTCTAGAAGTTGTTCAGTCGGAACTCCTTCGTACTTATCTACGGGCGCAGTTTCAGGTCTTATTTCTTTCGTCTTTTGGCGGTAAGAATAATCTACCGCTTGAGGCTCGAGTTGGCTCTTTACCGTTTCGGCGTCAACTAGGTCGCTATTTCCACCGATTGCGTTCTTTTCAAGTATGCGTTCGCGTGAAATTACACCGCTACCGCTCTTAATAAGCGAAGTAGGCATAAGCGTAGGAAGAACTCTATCACAATCGGTACAAGCCTTATCGTGCTCCGCTCTCGCAGAACGCAAAGCCGTAAGCGCATCCGCAACTTCGTCTTCGTGCGCTTGTTTTTCTTCGGTTTGCTTTTTGCTAAACTTAACTTTTTTAGAAGAAAGTTCGTCGTGCTTTTTCTGCGCTATTTCTAGGCGTTTTGCCGTTACCTCTTTTCTATGTTGATAATCTTTTTTAACTTGCTCGTATTCAATTTCGCCCACGATTTTATCTTCGGCTACGACGATATCTTCAATCGAATACTTTTCTTTGTCAAGAAAATCGTTTGCTTTTCTCTTTGCTATCTTAAACTGCGCTATCTTGTTTTCTTTATCGGCAATAAGCGTTTCCTCTCTAGCGTCGAGGTCAAGCATTTTCTTATTATTTTCATTAATTTTAAGCGATAAATCTTCAATTTCGACTGCGCCGTAAGCCATCTTAAGTTCGTCGATTAGCGCATCATTTTTTTGACGCAATTTCGCTTTCTCGGTATGAATTTCGTTAAGTTGAGCGTCACTTTCGTTGATTTCACGGAAAATAGAGTTTACCGCAAACAATAAGGGCTTGAGTTCTTGATATTTATTCATAAGCGCTCTCGCTCGAGAATCGTCTTCGAGTTTTTTGAGTTCAACGCCCACTCTTCCGTTTAATTTATCAATATCCGCTTGAACGTAGGATAGGTCTCGTTCAGCCTTTGCAATCTCCGTTGCAATATAGTTTGCCGAATCGCGCAAAAGTTTTTCGTCACGCGTCTTTTCAGCCATAGTTTTTTCTAGTCTAGAAACGATTGCCTCGTTGTTTGCAAGTTGAATCTCTATCGTTTCAATGTTCTTTTTGTTCTGCTTTTCAGTTTTCTTATCCGCCGTTAGGGAAAGAAGTTCTTTTTTAAGTTTGTCGTTTAGCGTTTTTGACGAACTTACGACGATTCCGTTATCACGAAGATATCTCGTCGTTTTGCCCATTTCGTACTTAACTTTAGTTTGTCTTTCCTTAAGCGTTTCGATAATCGATTGCGTTTGTTTCTTCACTTTCATTTTTTCGCGAAGCATACGCATATCTTCCGTTTCGTGCTCCGGATTCGTGTACTCTTCGGAAATTTCGCAGTCATCAACCATAATTGCGCTGTAAGGGTCAAATCCAAGCAAAACGTAGAGCGGGTCGGTCGAAGCGTTTTCTTCCGCCTGCTTACCTCTCTTTTTACTCTTCTTTTTATTCTTAGGCTTTTCAGGTTGCGCTACTTTCTCTTTCGCGTATTTTTTCTCTTTCCTACTCTTTTTGTCGGCAGAGTCTTTCCAACGACGCATATCCTTTATAACTTTTATGAGAATGAGTACGGCAACTGCAACGACTATGCCGATTACACCCCACCATAATAAATCCCAATAATTAAACGCACTAAATAAAGTCATTTTCTATTCCTCTTCACTTTGCATTTTACTAGCGTAACCGAAAAAAACGGCGCAATACGCTTATTGTATATTATATACTATCTTTAACGATAAGTCAATAGCGTGCATAAAAATTTTTTACTAAAGTTCCATTTCACTACGAAAAATTTTTGTTATTTTACGCTCATTATATAAAAACACTTGATTTTTTTTTAGCATTTATTTATAATTGTAATAATCTGTATTTTAAATCAGTAAAAAAATATTCATATAAAGGAGCACAGCAATGAGAGTTTTCAATTTTTCAGCAGGTCCTTCGATGCTTCCTCTAGAAGTTTTAGAGAAAGTTCAGAAAAACCTTATCGACTATGAAGGAACGGGTATGTCCGTTATGGAGATGAGTCACCGCTCTAAGCCTTACGAGAAAATCAATGATGAGGCAGAAGCACTTCTTCGCGAACTTATGAACGTTCCCGATAACTATTCAATTATCTTCGTTCAAGGCGGAGCATCTATGCAGTTCGAAGCAGTTCCCCTTAACCTCGCTAACGGCACTACTTCCGCTAAGGGCGACTATATCGTAACTGGTAACTTCTCTGGTAAAGCATACAAAGAGGCTAAAAAATACGGCGATATGGTTGAGGTTGCATCTAGCAAAGACAAAAACTTCACCTATATTCCCACTACCACCCCCGATATGTTTAGAAAGGACGCTGATTACGTTCACATTTGCTATAACAATACTATTTTCGGTACTCGTTTCGCATCCGTTCCCGACACCGCAGGCGTTCCCCTCGTTGCAGATATGTCTTCTTGCATTCTTAGCCAAGAGGTTGACGTTAGCAAGTTCGCAGTTATCTATGCAGGCGCTCAAAAGAACGTTGCTCCCGCAGGCGTTACTATCGTTATCGTTAGAAACGATATGCTCGGCAAAGAGAACCCCCTCTGCCCCACTATGATGAAATGGAGCACGCAGGTTGAAAACAAGAGCCTTTACAATACTCCTCCTGCTTTTACGACCTACGTTGCTTGCGAAGTATTTAAGTACCTCAAGAGCATTGGTGGCGTTAAGGCTATGCAAAAAATTAACGAGGAAAAAGCGGCGTTACTTTACGACTTCATCGACAACTCCACTTTCTTTAAGAACCCCGTTGAGCCCGCTTTCCGTTCGCTTATGAACGTACCTTTCACTACCCCCACTCCCGAACTCGACGCACAGTTCGTTTCGGAAGCGTCCAAAGAGGGTCTCGTTTCCATTAAGGGACACCGTCTCGTTGGTGGTATGAGAGCAAGTATTTATAACGCTATGCCCGTTGAAGGCATTAAGAAACTCATTGAGTTTATGGCTAAGTTTGAAAAGAACAACCGTTAAGGAGTAATTATGTATAACGTATTAAAACTAAACGAAATTTCTAAAATCGCCGTTGAAGAATTCACTAGCGATTACACTCTAGTAAAAGAGTGCGACACGCCCGACGCTATCGTTCTTCGTTCGTTCAATATGCACGAGTACGATATTCCCTCTTCCGTTCTTTGCGTAGGTAGAGCAGGCGCTGGCGTAAACAATATTCCTCTTGACAAATGCTCTGAAAAGGGTATCGTAGTTTTCAACACCCCCGGCGCTAACGCTAACGCCGTAAAAGAACTCGTTCTTTGCGGTCTTTTCCTTGCTGGCAGAAAAGTGGTTGACGGTATTAACTGGGCAAGCACTCTTAAAGGTAAAGGCGCTGAAGTTGGCAAACTCGTAGAAAAAGGCAAAAGCCAGTTCGTTGGTGGCGAAATCCTTGGCAAAACTCTTGGTGTCGTTGGTCTTGGTGCTATCGGTGCTATGGTCGCTAACTCCGCTGTTAAACTCGGTATGAACGTTCTCGGTTACGACCCCTTTATCTCCGTTGACGCGGCTTGGAGTCTTGACCGCAGAGTTAAGAAGGAAAATGACCTTAACGAAATCTTCAAAAAGTGTGATTTCATTACCCTACACGTTCCTCTAAACGATAAGACGCGCTCGCTTGTTAACGCTGATACGCTCGCTCTTATGAAAGACGGCTCGGCTATCCTTAACTTCGCAAGAGGCGAACTTTGCGACACTAACGCAGTTATCGAGGCGCTACAAAACGGAAAACTTTCCCGCTACGTTACCGACTTCCCCAACGACGATTGTCTTTGCGTTGACGGTATCGTTGCTATCCCCCACCTTGGCGCAAGCACGCCCGAGGCTGAGGACAACTGCGCCGTTATGGTAGCACGCCAAATGATGGACTTTATTGAGAACGGTAACATTACCAACTCCGTAAATATGCCTGCTTGCCGGCTCCCCAGAAACGGTAAGTGCAGAGTTACCGTCGTTCATAAGAACGCTCCCGGCGTACTTAACGACGTAACTGCAGTTATTAGCGCTAGCGGTATCAATATCGCTAATATGCTTTCTCAAGCAAGAGGCGATTACGCATATCTTATCCTCGACCTAGACGATACGATTTCTGCTGACGCCGTAGCAAAAATCGAGGCTATTGACACCGTAATAAAGGTTCGCGTACTCGGCTAAAAACCGATACGAAAAATTCGTATTACTTAAAACAAAAAAAATATCCGCTCCGTATAGAGTGGATATTTTTCTTTTTCGTAAAATACCTTTTACTTTTTATTAGGATTGTAGATTTCGCCGTCGAGATAATAACTCTTCCCGTTTCGCCCGTAATAAATCGTCATATTGATTAGGTTTATAAAGTACATACTAACTGGGATTGCAATAAACAAGCCGACTAGGAAAGTAAATACTCCCACAAAACCGCAAAACGCTATGATTAACACCCAAACTACGGCAAATATTAAAAATACCGACTTAAAGTGCTTGAAGGCAAACTTTAACGAATATAACAGTCCTGCAAAAACACCCTTCCCTTCAACTACTACCGAAGGCGACCAAGTTGCGATTAAACTAAACCTAAACGACAGCGTTATTATATAAACGAGCGTTACGGCAAATGGAACGAAAATTATTCCCGCTTTACTCACTAAACGCGCAATTCCGTAAACAGAAAGAGTCATTACCATATCGTAAAGCGTCATAAACACCATTTTTATCAGTGAAAACTTTGCTGATTTACCTAGATATGAAACAAAATACGACGAATATCCGTACCTCGCGTTGTCTGACATAAATCCTTGTATCACGGCTACGATTGGTAGTTCGTAAAGTCCTAGGATAAATCGATACGCTATCGTAAGTACGAGCACCACGAAAAGCGCTGTATTCGACGCTATGGACGGCTGAAACTTAACGATTTCTTTAACCGAGCGCCAAATTTCTCTTACGCTTTCCATTACGCTATGGATTGACGCTCCGTCTAGAAAATCGGCTATAGTTCCACTTATCATTACACCGATTCCTGCATTTTCAAACGCGTGATATACGGGTAATATAAAGGTCAAACCTAGACTAACTAACACTACGAGCATTAGTAGGATATATAAGAGGATATTCCAAATATAACTGAATTTGGAGAGCAAAAGTTTGAACGCATTTTTAAACGACATATCAGTCCCTCCTCCTTCTATAATCAAACTTTAGCGTATCGCGTCGTTCAAGCCCAGCCAAATCGTACATAGTTATAAGCAAATATACGACGACGTACTGGAGCAGAAAAGCAATCGTTACGGTATTGACGATTACGCTAGTTATAAAATGAGCGTTTAATATTTTTAGCAAAGAGCCGATTAGCATTTCTACGGCAAAAGGTAATACTAATGCAAAACCCGTTTCAAACGCGCGTTCGCCTTCGGGCATTTTTATTGCTACTCCCAAAGCGTCTTTGAACGAATATCCGTAAACTAGCATAGTCGTCGTTGTAAACAACACGGGTTTTAGCAACAATAAAAGTGTGATTATTCCCGTAAAACCAACTACCCAGATTATAACGGACACCCACGCACCAAGCGAAACGCCGAATATCTTAATTAATAAGGTAAGCAAACAAAACAAAAGCAAACGATATCCCATATAGGCAAGAAAAACTAAAATAATAATAATTCCTACGGGGAGAAAACAATTATTTATAGTTGACAGCGGAGCGCGCATAGTAAACTTTCCAGTCTTAAAGTGGCGTTCTACCATACCCATCGTTAAACTTACCGAAACAACGAGGAGCAATAATTCTATCAACACGAAATACGGGCGCTTTAGTATTGATTTATTAAAGCATAGGAAAAATTCGTCGGCAAAACTATCCACCGCTTTAATCTTCTCTACCTCAACGATTATTCCAAACGCATCGGGATATAGGAAAAATGCGAAAACAAACGCAGGTAAAAGTCCGATTATCATTATGCGTGGAAAATGCGAAAATATATATTTAAGTGTCGCTTTTACAAACCTCATATTCTTATTATACATTAACGAAACAAAAAACGCAACAATTTAACGAAAACACTTGACAATTTATACGCATAGCGATATAATGTTTATGATACCGCTAGGGGTGCAACGAAAGTTGCTGAGATTGCGTTGTGTGACGCTTATCCCTTTGAACCTGTGAGTTAGTACTCGCGTAGGGAATGCTGTTTGTAAATTTTTTCTGTAAACAGATAAGACTGACCCTACGAAACGGTCAGTCTTTTTTTCGTAACGGTATCAAAGGAGTTTTTATGTTAAGTTGGTTAAAAGAAAACTGGTTACCTCTGTTATCCGTTGCAATCGTTATCGCGCTCGTCATAGTAGTTTTTGCAATCGCAAAAAAGCAAGGTAAAAACGCTCGCTCATCAACGCGCGAACTCACTTTCGGCGCAGTTTGTATAGCAACCGCTTTTGCTTTGTCCTTTTTTGGTTACGGATTACCTCAAGGCGGAACGATTACACCTGCCTCCGTTCTTCCGATTATGCTCTACTGTCACTATTTCGGAATTAAAAAAGGCGCTGTAATTTGCTTGGCGTTTACGCTTTTGCAATTTATGCAAAACCCGTACCTCCTCACCCCTTTCCAGGTTATCCTAGACTACTTTATCCCCTATCTTGCGCTTGTTTTCGTTGCGGTTATTCCTTTCAACAACGAAAAATACTCGGCGCTTATAAAAGAGGATAAACCCGTTATCTATTCGCATATCGGTATATTTGCAGGTGGCGCAATATACGCTATCGTTAGATATGCAAGTCACGTTCTTTCGGGAGCAATCTTCTTTGGCGAATACGCTTGGGCTGGCTGGGGCGCTTGGCCGTACAGCCTCGTTTACAACCTTTTCTCCGTTATTGATGCAGTTATCGCTATTGCCGTTGGTTTTGCGTTGTTATCAAATAAGGCTTTTAATACTTTTATGACTAAATCTTTTAACGGATTGCAAAATTCCACAAGAACCCAAGAAAACGATTAGACTACTACTTCCTGCACTAACGAAAGGCAACGGTAGTCCAGTAGGCGGAATAGTTCCACTTACTACCGCAATATTTATAAGAGTTTGTATCGCTATAATCGACGCTATACCAGACGCTAAATAGCACCCTAATCTATCAGAAGAAGATAACGCTATTTTCACAGCGCGCACGACGATTATTATATACAGCGTAATTACGCCCAAAACCCCAAAAAAGCCTAGTTCTTCCCCTATCACGCTTAGAATAAAATCACTTTCAGCAAAGGGTAAGAACAGGTATTTTTGGCGTGACGAAAAAAGCCCCACGCCAAATGCTCCTCCACTTCCTAATGCGTAAAACGACTGGATTAGTTGGTATCCTTCGTCAAGCGGAGACGACCACGGGTCTAAAAATGCGGTAAGTCTAGCCATACGATACGGCTCTAAAACGATTAATAGTGGCACTAATAAAACTAACGGTGCAATTAGCATTACGAAATGTTTAATTCTCGTTCCACCGATAAAAAGCATTGTTAACATCAGTAGCGCCATACACATAGTAATCGACATATTCGGTTCTAAAATAATGAGTACGCACATACTTCCGCCCACTACAATTATGGGTAAAATTCCTAGTAGCGTATTCATTTTTTTATGTCGCCGAGCCATATAATCGGATACGAAAATTATAAAACCGAACTTCGCTATTTCACTTGCTTGCACGGTAAAAAACGGTAATCTTATCCAGCGTTTCGCTCCGTAATTTTCTACGCCTATTCCGGGAACGAATACTAAAATTAAAAGAGCGTACGAAATTATCAGTAGTAAATATTTAAACTTTGCAACCTTATGATAATCTATCACGCTTAGTGCGAGCATTAGCATACCGCCTAGAAGTACACCTATAATCTGCTTATAAAGATAATAATACTCGTTTCCATAGTTTACCTCGGCGTAATAACTACTTGCCGAATACACCATTATTACGCCGAAAGAAACGAGAAAAAGCACGCTAAATAAAAGTGTTTTATCTATCTTGCCGTAACGCTCATCTCGTTTCACTTTTCTTTATTTCCTCGAATATTTTTTCAAACGCCTCGCCACGCTTTTTGTAGTTTTCATACGCGTCGAAACTAGCCGAGGCAGGCGAAAAAAGTACGCAATCCGCTCCGCTATGATACGCCTCGCAAACTGCTGAAGAAAGTTTATCAAACTTAACGATTTTGTAAAATCCGTTTCGTCTTGCCGAGTCTATAATTTTATCCGCATTTTCGCCCACGACACAAATTTTTTTAAGATTATTAGGAATATCGGCGAACAGTTCGTCGAATGAACAACCTTTATCGCTACCACCGACGATTAACGCGTAAGGCATTTCCATAGATTGCATACCCGCTTTAGTTGCGCCTATATTCGTACCTTTAGAGTCGTTATAAAAACTTATTCCTTTTACGCTACCTAAGTATTTTATGCGGTGATTAGGCGGAGTGAACTCGCTTAGCACTTCCCTTATATCCTCGTTATTAACGCCCAGTAATTTTGCTATCGCAACTGCAATCAATATATTTTTTAGATTATGTAATCCGCGAAGTCTAATTCGTCTGACTTCTCCCACCTCTTCGTCGTACCAAAATATCTTTTTACCATCCGTCCACGAACCCTTCACTTTTCCTTTGACCGAAGTGTAAATTACGGTTGCGTCGTGAGTAAAATCGGACAATAAATATAGCGGTATGTCTTCGCAAGGCATAATTAAAAAGTCGTCCTTCGTTTGATTTTTCGCAATCTTTAGTTTCTCCTTAGCATAAGTTACGATATCTCCGTGACGGTCAATATGGTCACAGTCAATATTCGTTATTGCGCTTATACACGGCTTGAACGAGCGAATATTTTCCAGTTGGAAACTTGAGGTTTCGCATACGAAAATACTTTTATCATCTAGCGCGTCACGAGAAAACGAACGACCTATATTACCAGTTACGCATACGGAATACTTCTTTTCAAGTAGTTTTGTCGTTAAAAGCGAGGTCGTAGTTTTGCCGTTCGTTCCGGTAATAGCAATATACGGGGAACGGCAAAGTCGAGAGCCTAGTTCTATTTCGGAAATAATTTTATCCCCAAAAATAGAAAAAATATCGTGCGATTTGCTCACGCCCGGACTTACGACGACCAAATCATAATCGCCGTTTTTTGCTAAATCAAAGTCGTTATCGTCACATTGTGTAACGGATACTCCTTTTTGGCGTAGCGCATAACACGCCCCGTCTCCACTTACACCCTTTCCAAATACTAGCGCATTTATTATTCCGTCCATAAAAAATCTCCTTTCGTTTGCTAATAAATTGTACGCCAGAGCGGAAAAGAATAACACTATTATAACGAAAATATCGTAACGAATAGCGTCGTTGCGCCCACGAAGAAGGTTATCCCGCAATATAGAGCAACGATTTTATTTTCGTGCATACCCTTGCGCTCTAAATGATGATGGAAAGGCGCCATTAAAAATACGCGTTTTTTCGTTTTCTTATAGTAACAAACTTGTATTATGACCGAAATGCAACTAAAAAGATAAACTACGCCAACGAGTGGAGCAATAAGTGAAGTTTTAGTCAATACGGCAAGTCCAGCAAGCGCTCCGCCCAAAGCAAGCGAGCCCGTATCGCCCATAAAAATCGTTGCTGGAAATCCATTGTATAGCAAAAATCCCATAAGCGAGCCGATTAGCGCTAAACAAAAATAAATCAAGTTGACGTTCTCTTGTCTTTCGACAAGCGATAGTCCTAACGAATAAGATGCAAAACCTAGTAGCGCCGTAAAAAATACGGTATAAATTACAGCCGTTCCGCCTGCAAGCCCGTCTAGTCCGTCCGTTAAATTTACGGCGTTGGAAAAAGCAACGAAAACTAGCGAATAAAAAGGCAAAGCGAATACACCGATTGATATTTCTTTATAGGTGAACGGTAGATATAGTTTGTCCCCTACTAGCCCGTTATTACTAGCGAATACGGATACGATTATCGATACGGCAAGTTGAAAGACTATCTTTTGCCAAGGACGAAGTCCCTCGTTTCGATGAAATGCGATTTTTATAAAATCATCAAAAAAACCTACCGTTCCAAAGCCGAAAATAATCAAAAGCAAAAGTCTTGCAAGCGTTGCGTTCCCACGAAAAAAGAACAGCGCCGTTATTATGGTAGATAGGACGAACGCAATTCCTCCCATAGTTGGCGTACCACTCTTTCCAGCGTGGTTTTCCACGTACGACAATATGGTTTGGCGTAATTTCATACGCATTGCAATTTTTCTAACTAAGGGCGTTAAAATTGCGCTTATTACAAACGAACAAATTAGTGCTAATAAGTACTTCGGCATTAGTTTTCTCCAAGTAATGTTTTTACGATTTCTTCGTCGCTATACGGAATTTTCTCTCCATTGATTTCCATAAAGTTCTCGTTCCCCTTTCCAGCAATCACCAAACTGTCGCCGTTAGCGAGGGAATTAAACGCCTTTTCAATAGCACAGAGACGATTCAGCACTATATAATATTTATCTTTTTCAGTCTCTTTTATTCCACTTGCAATATCGTTTATTATATCAAGCGGGTTTTCGTTTCGAGGATTGTCGCTAGTTAAAAAAACTAAGTCCGCAATAGACGCGCTTTTCGCCATAAGCGGGCGTTTACTCTTATCTCGATTTCCGCCACAGCCGAACACGACCAAAACTCTACCAGTAGTTATTTCTCGAACGGTGGAAAGTAGTTTACTTAGTCCATCAGGCGTATGCGCAAAGTCAATAATGACGCTCGCTTTTTTCGTCTTAATCGTAACGAATCGCCCGTCAACCGAGTTGAGCGAAGATAACCCCTTTTGAATATCAGAAATGGAGATAGCCAACGTTTTTGCACAGTAAATCGCACATAAAGCGTTTTCGATATTATATTTTCCGGGAAGATTTATGCTGAATTTTTGCTCTTCTCCGTCAAGATTAACTCTAATTTTACTTCCGACTATCGTAATTTCGTCAATAATTACGCTATCTATATCGTAGCCTAGCGCATCATACTTTTTTGAAATCTCCCGTCCCGTTTCATCACCAAGATTGACGACGACGTTTTTTGAGCGCTCGAAAAGTTTTAACTTTGCTTTTTTATACTCGTTCATACTGCCGAAAAAGTCGAGGTGGTCCTGCGTTAAATTAGTAAACGCCGAAACGAGAAAATCTATTCCGTCTAATTTGTCTAGCGCAAGCGCGTGCGCCGACGCCTCAATTATTACGAATTCGATTTTCTCTGCAAGCATTTTATAAAACAACTGGTGCAAGTCGTCGGGGTCTGGCGTGGTTAAATTAGTTTCTTCTTTTCGTCCGTTAATAACTGCACCGTTAGTTCCTATCACACCAACGCTTTTTCCTGCGTTTTTCAGTATGCTCGCTAGCATATATGAAGTCGTCGTTTTGCCGTTCGTTCCAGTAATTGCAATAACTTTAAGTTTATCGCAAGCGTTCGAGTAAAATCTTTTACTTGCAAGCGCAAACGCCGAACGAGTATTTTTTGCATAAATCAAAGGAATAGAACTATTAAAGCGATATTCACCAACTATCGCCCGTGCTTTTTTGCACGCAAAATTCATATACGTACTATCGTTTTTATGGAGAAAGAACAAATCTCCATCTTTCAATTTACTTAGATTGCACGAAATTCCAGATACATTGATAGAGGCGTATTCCCCTTTATATTCATCTAACAAATCGCCTATTTTCATTACTCAGTCCTCAACAATACTATATCGCCTTTCTTTACTTTTTCGCCAAAATAAGGCACTGATACGACTACTTTTTCACCCTCGCCCGCTATCTCGCATTTAAGATTTGCTTTTTTAATTTCCTCGATTGCACTAGCAACGCTTAATCCTTCGACGAAAGGCATACTCGTATATTCTTGTTCGCCCTCGATTACAGATGGAAGTATCTTTTCATACTCAAAAATCTTGGAAAACACCTGTCCCACAAAAGGGGCTGAAACGATACTTCCGTAATATGCGTAACTATTCGGCTCGTCAACAATCATTAAGATTGCATACTTTGGATTTTTAGCAGGCGCAAAGCCAACGAAAGAAGAAATATATTTTCCTTGCGCAATCGCTCCGTCTTCATACTTTTGCGCCGTACCCGTTTTACCGGCTATTTGATATCCAACAACACTTGCTTTCTTTCCACTACCCTCGGAAACGACCTTTTCAAGCAAATTACACATAGTTTCGCTCGTTTTTGCGCTCAATACCCTTTTTTCGTTGCTCGAAAACGAATATATTTCGTTACCGAGCGAATCGCTTATCTTATTTACGAAATGAGGCGTTACCGATTTTCCTCCGTTTGCAACCGTACAAACCCCACTGAGGAGTTGCAAAGGCGTTACGGCAATTGCTTGACCAAACCCTATTCTAGCAAGGTCAACCGTTTTTACCGCTTTTTGATTCATAAGTAGCCCGATACTCTCCGAGTAAAAATCAACTCCCGTCTTTTGCCCAAACCCAAATTTTTTTAATCCGTCGTAAAAACTATCCGTACCTAGTTTTTGCGCTAAATCCATAAACACGCAGTTGCAACTATTCTTTACACCCTCGCCTAGTGTTTGCGTGCCGTGTCCTATCGTTCGCCAGCATTTAATCCTATTTCCGTCAACTACTCTATACCCAGGGCAAAAGAAAGAGTTTTTCTCGCTTACTACCCCTTTTTCTAGAGCAAGCGCCGTCGTAAATATCTTAAAAGTCGAGCCCGGCTCATAAACGTCGGTAATCATACTGTTCTTACTATAAGCATTTAACATATTTATATCGTTTCGTGGAATATCCGTCATATCGTATGAGGGAGAAAACGCCATAGCCGTGATTGCACCCGTGTCAACTTCCATAACCAACATTGAAGTTCTCTTTGCGTTCCACTCGATTTTTGCACTCCGTACGGCGCTTTCTACAAAGCCTTGTATCGTAAGGTCTAGCCCTGTTACTAGGTTTGCGCCCGTGATTGATGGCAAATACCTAGTAGTGCGCTCTTCTAATTCTTTGCCCTTATTATCCGTTTCGGTCAACGAAACACCGTTTACCCCTCTTAGAAATTTATCATAATATCCCTCAAGCCCGTTTTGTCCTTCGTTATCTATATTCGTATAACCAACCACTTGAGCAAGATAGTCGCTATACGGGTAATTACGAGCCGAATCCACCGAAAAATATACGCCGTTTAAGTTTTGATTGCGAAGTTCGTTACCGAGGCTAAATTCTACTCCTTTCTTTACCGTAATTTCGCCCACTTTCGACGATTTTATTTTGTTTAGTAATTTATTCTTGTCGAGCGACAACGCCGTAGCAAGCGCAGTACTTACTTTTTCCGCATCAGTAACCGCTTGTGGTCGAATATAAACGGTAAAAACTTCTTTACTATCTACTATTGCATTTCCATTTCTATCGTAAATCGTTCCGCGTTTTGCTTTTAACGGCAAATCTCGATACCATTGACTAGTCGCTCTACTCGATAACGAATCGCCTATTACGATTTGAACAAAGAAAAGCCTACCTAAAATTATGCAAAACGAAAGAAAAACTACGACTAGCGCAATCGTTAGTCTCCGTCTAATGCTAACGATACTGTTCGTTTTCAAATACGCCTCCACACAAAAAAAGTTTCGGTATATTTTATGACCGAAACTCGTGCTTTATTACTCTATGAAAACAAACAAAAAAAACACTTATCTAATGATAAGTGTTTTTACTTTTATCTAAAATTAACCGAAAATTCCACCTACGAAATCACAAAACTTGTCAAATCCGTTAGTCTTAGCGGTATATTCTGGTTTTGATACGAGTTCGATTAGGTCAATCGCCGTTGCGCCCTCGCTTACCTGCATACCTAGTTCGCTCGCAATACTTGCAATCGTCTCGTCTTCGCCAAGATATGCTAGCGTTTCGTTTTGAGCGGTTAGAACTTCGCTTTGCGCACTTAAAGTGTTTTCAAGCGAAAGCACTTCCTTAGAAGTTCTCGTTATCGCTAGACCAGTTATCATAACAATCATAGCCAAAATAAACGCCGTTGCCATATAAACGTAAAGCATTACTTTTGCTCTGCTAGAAAGTTTTTGCTCTTCTTTCTTTTCCACTTCACGCTCTTTTTCGCTAGAGATAGTAGGCATTGCTTCCCTTTTCTCTACGGGCGCAACAGTAGTTGCTACTGCGTCTGCAAAAGGCTTTACTTCAACGTCGGAGTTAATCGAGATAGTTCTTTCAACGGGCGCAATTCTCTTTACGCTACGAGTAGTGTAAGATACTGTTCCGCGCTCTACGTCTATTGCTCTGCTCGTCGTTATCATAATTTGTCCCTCTCTTTTTTTTATTACAGCATTTCTATTACTCGTAGCGTAGCGCTGTTACTACGCGAGTTGTTTTCAAGTTCTTGCTTACTTGCTTTATATTTTCCAATAAGTTTTGCCGTCGCTTTGTGTCCACAAACGCATATCGGCGATTTCTTATCGCAAATGCAGTCGGTACAAAGAAGTTTGAAAGTTTGTTTTACTATTCTGTCTTCTAGCGAGTGAAAGGTAATAACGGCTAATCTTGCTCCGCTTTTAAGTCTTCCTGCTAGAGTTTCAAGCGCCTCCGAAAGTCCGTCTAGTTCTCCGTTCACCTCAATTCGCAACGCTTGAAAAGTTTTTTTCGCCGGGTGACCTTGACGCTGATAAAAATCAGGAGTGCTTTTCTTTATTATTTCTACTAGTTCAAGCGTCGTATTTATTCGCTTTACTTTACGCGCTTTCACTATTCCGGAGGCGATAGAGCGAGCAAAACGCTCTTCTCCGTACTTAAACAAGATTTCTACGAGTTCCTTTTCGCTATAATCGTTGACGATATCAAGCGCTTTTATTCCCTCGCTAGAGTCCATTCTCATATCAAGTTCGCCGTCGAATCGATATGAAAAACCTCTGCTTGGCTCGTCGATTTGATGCGACGATATTCCTAGGTCCAAAAGCGCGCCGTCGATTTTATCTATTCCTAATTCGTCGAGAACTTCGCCCACTCTTTTAAAGTTACTCTTTACTAGAGTGTATCCCGCTAGTCCTTTTTCCTCAAACCGCTTAGTTGCCTCGGCTATTGCTTCACTATCACGGTCAGTTGCGATTAGTTTTCCCTTTCTTAGTAGTATTCCTTCGGAGTGTCCACCGCCACCAAGCGTGCCGTCGAAATATGTTCCGCCCTCTTTTACCGAAAGAGCATCCATACACTCGTCAAAAAGTACTGGAATATGATACTCACTCATATTACTTTTCCAAACTCTTCAAGCACTCGTCAAAATCAGTATTGCCGTCGCCGATATAAGCGTTCCAGCGTTCTTCACTCCAGATTTCAACTCTGTCGTATGCGCCGATAGTAACGATATTCTTGGTTATGCCTGCAAGTCTAATCAAACTAGGGCTTAACAACACTCTACCTTGTTTGTCCTCTTCAAGAACTTCCGCACTCGAGGCGATAAATCTTTTCGCTCTCGTTTTCTCTGACGAAGTAAGGTCGTTGCCGTCAAAGTTAGAAGAAAAAATTTCGTCCGCCTTTTCCTTGGTAAACACGAATAAACATCCGTCCGAACCACGCGTAATTACGGGAGTTTCGCCCAACGCGTCTTTTAACTTTGCAGGTATTCTAATTCTACCCTTTTCGTCTATTTGATGATGATACTCACCTGTAAACATAGTTAGGCACCTCCCTTTGTGGTATTTCACAGATAGTATAGCACATATTTTTGCACTTTGCAACCACTTTTGACCACTTTATTAAAATTTTTTGAAAATTTTTCTATTTTTTAACCACTTATCATACTCAAATAACCACTAAAGCCTATTCTTAACCCCACTTTTGAGAGGAAAAGAAAAAACTTCCACCCTAAATTTTAGGATAGAAGTTTGCTAATTTATATTTTTTCTTTGTTTAATCGAAGATTTTTACGGGAATATTTCCTATTTGGTCGCACGAAGTTAGATAATAATTTACACCATCAATCGTAACTATGGATTTACTTCTTGCGTTCTTTCCGTGGATATGCCCGTAAACTACGGCGTCAACGGAAAATTCTTTCATTAGGTCCGTAAACGGCGTTCTTTCAAAACGGGAATTAAATGGCGGAAAGTGCATCATAGCAATTACCTTATCTCCCTCTTTGCGACTTTTTTGCATTTCTTCAAGCGAGAGGCGAAGTCTTATTACCTCACGGTCGTAAATCTTTTTGTCAGCATCAGTAAAGGTTTTACCCTCAGGCGTAGTCCAACCTCTCGAACCACAAATAAGATAATCGTTTATTCTTATGCAATCGTTTTGAACGGCGTACATACCATACGGCAAAACCGAACGAAGAACTGAAATCGAGTGCCACCAGTAATCGTGGTTGCCTTTGATTATCACTTTTTTACCGGGGAAAGACGCCAAATAGTCTAGGTCAGGGATAACGTTTTCGAGCGTCATTGCCCAACTCGTGTCGCCGGCAATTAGTACCAAATCGTCCTCGCCGATATTTTTCGTCCAAAAATCGGAAATGACTTGCAAATAATTATTCCAAACCTCGCCGAATATATCCATAGGTTTGGGATTGTTTATCGATAAATGGAAATCGCTTATTGCAAAAACTTTCATACTTTCATTATAGCAAAAAAGCAGGCAATAAGCAATCGTTTACGCTTATTTTCTACTCGTTTATAGGAAAAACGGGCAAAGAAAATACCGCTTGGCATTGTCTCGTAGCGTAACTTTCGCACTCGGGATATCTGCAATAGCCGTAAGTTGGCACTAATATCTCAACTGGCGCTACCACCCTTATTATTTGCACAATGCACGCTGACACCGTTACCGACGCTTGGTCGGCATTAAACGAGCCCACGCTACTTCTCACGAACGAAGTTACCTCCACGCTATACGGCACGAGCGACTCACTCGGCGCAGAAAGGACTACGTCTCGCTCGGTAACCACGTTACCACTCGCCCAGCCCGAAACGCCGTTCGCCGTTTCATAATACACCGAAACGAGAGTATTTATCGTAAGGCTTATTCTGTTCTTTCCGTCCGTGAGCGGGGATACGACGAGATTACTTACCGATACTTCATCAGTAGAACGAAGCCGAATAAAATTATACGGCGCGCCCATAACGGAAAAATTTGTAAGTGGAATCTCTAGTCTAATATTTGAAAATCGCACTATACACCCGTCAAATACTTTTTTCGTTTGAATACATACCCTTTCACATAATCCGTTTAACGGATTGCCATCAATTCTTCCCGCGCGTATTGTATTTTCCATTAAAAAACCTCCCGTAGCATCTCTTTCATACTATTACGGGAGGCAATTTTTTGTTACTCTTCGCTCTCATAAATTTGTGGTTGAGCAAGTACCGATTCAATCCGCGCGCATACTTTTTCTCTACCGTAGCCTGCAACCGATACGGGAATTATATTATCCCGTCCTATTTTAAGCGTAGTTGCTATCGTTTGGATATTTCTACCCATTTCGGCTTTACTTAACTTGTCGCACTTCGTCGCAATCACGGTAAAAGGCATTGTATAATAATAAAGATATTCCACCATACGCTTATCCAGTTCAGTTGGAGCGTGACGGCTATCAACCAAAACGAAAGTGTGCCGTAGATTAGCCGAGCATTGTAAGTACCCTTCAATCAATGCGCCCCACTCTTCTTTTATCTTTTTACCAGCCTGTGCGTATCCATAACCGGGCAAGTCAACGAGACGAAACTCACCTTGGTTAAAGTCAAAGATATTAACCAGTCTAGTTCTACCCGGCGTTGACGAGGTCTTGGCAAGTTTTGAACGCGAGGCAAGCATATTTATAAAGGTGGATTTTCCCACGTTAGACCTACCAACTACGCAAATTTCGGGGATTTTGCATCCCTCGGCGTACTCGGAATATTTGTTTGCTTGAGCAAAACTAGTTATAAATTGTGAATTTTTAATTTGCATTTATTACTTTACGAGCGCAAGGTCAAAGACTTCGTCAATTTTGCTTACCGTCACTATTTTCACGGCGCGCTTTACTTCTTGCGGTATATTTACTATATCTTTTTCGTTTTCTTTGGGAATAATAAGCGTTTTTACACCACTACGGAAAGCGGCGAGCGATTTTTCTTTTAGTCCGCCGATTGCCAAAACTTTACCAAGCAAGGTTACCTCGCCCGTCATAGCAACGCTTTTGCTTACTTTCTTACCAGACAAACAAGATAGTATTGCCGTCGATAGCGTTATGCCGGCGCTTGGACCATCTTTGGGCGTTGCGCCCTCGGGGATATGAATATGGAGGTCGTATTTAGTGAATTTTTCAGCGGGAATTCCATAAACCTCGCCTCTACTCCTCACTAACGATAACGCCGTTTTTGCCGACTCTTTCATAACGTCGCCCATATTTCCAGTAAGCGTAATATCACCCTTTCCGTCAGGAATTAGCGCAACCTCAATATCTAAAGTTACTCCACCAACGCTAGTCCAAGCAAGTCCCGTTGCTAGTCCAACGCTATCTTCTTCCTTTGCTACCTCTTCACGATATTTCTTTGCTCCGAGATAATCTTTTAGGTCGGCACGCTTAACTACGAATTTCTTATCAGTCTCACCGTCACGAACGATTTTTACAGCAATCTTTCTAATCACCGTTGCGATTTGGCGTTCAAGGTTTCTAACACCGCTCTCTTTGGTGTATCCCGAAATGATTTCCGCCATTACTTTGTCGGAAATCTCCACGCTACCTTCCTTCATACCGTTAGCCTTCATTTGCTTGGGGAACAAATATCTTTTTGCAATCTGCAACTTTTCTTCGTCCGTATAGCCACTAAGTTCAATAACTTCCATTCTATCAAGAAGGGGCGTAGGTATCGTATCAAGCGTATTTGCCGTACAAACGAACATAGTTTTGGATAGGTCGTACGGGATTTCTAGATAGTGGTCCTTAAACTCGGAGTTTTGATTTGGGTCTAAAACTTCGAGCATAGCGCTCGCCGGGTCTCCCCTAAAGTCGCTAGACATTTTGTCGATTTCATCTAGTAGGAAAACGGGATTATTTACGCCAGCCGTTTTCATACCTGCTAAAATTCTACCGGGCATAGCGCCGATATAAGTTCTTCTGTGTCCTCTAATTTCCGCCTCGTCACGAACTCCACCAAGCGACATTTGAACTAGTTTTCTGTCCGACGCTCTTGCAATCGACGAAACGATAGAGGTTTTACCTACTCCAGGAGGTCCTACGAAACAGAGGATTGCACCTTTTAGGTTTCCACTCAATTTATGAACGGCAAGATATTCAATTATGCGTTCTTTTACTTTCTCTAATCCGTAATGGTCCTCGTCAAGCGTTTCTTCCGCTTTTTTAAGGTTAATCTCGTCTTGCGTACTCTCATTCCACGGCAAGTCTAACATCCACTCAAGATAAGTACGAATTACGCCTGCTTCGGGAGAGTTTGGCGCCATTTTGTCCATACGAGCAAGTTCTTTTTCGAGTTTTTCTTGTGCATAATCGGGGATTTTCTTTTCCTCCGCTTGCTTTCTAAAACGCTCGGTCTCTTCTTCGTCATCACCTAGTTCGCTATGAATTGCTTTGATTTGTTCTCTCAAATAGTATTCTTTTTGATTTTTATCAACGGCATCACGAACCTTAAGTGCAATTCGTTTCTCCACTTCTAAAATCTCACAAAGCGAAACGATTTTAGTAAAAATCTTCTCTAATTGACCGTAAAGCGAGGGAATTTCCAAAAGTTCTTGACGCTCGGTATCTTTGTCAAACGCA
>JAZOMX010000006.1:0-12811 GCA_045654245.1 Pumilibacteraceae bacterium
TAGGTGCGGGCGGAGTAGCCAAAGTAATCGTACCTGCCCTTAAAGAATTAGGACTATCCGTTTTCGTTTGGAATAGAACGAAGGCGCGAGCGGAAGAATTTGCTAAAGAGTTTGGCGTAAAGGCGGTAAATAGAGAAGATATAAGTCCCGATTTTATCGTCAACTGTACGAGTTTTGGCTTCAGCGACGGAGAAAATCCGCTTGCTAACGAGGAGGGAAAAATAGTAGTTGATACGAGCAAGGTTAAGTGGGCGTACGACACGATTTACTCTCCGCCAGAAACAGAATTTTTGAAAAGTTTTTCGTGCAAAAAAGCGAACGGACTAGGTATGCTAATACTACAAGCAATCGAGGCTGACCGAATTATGTGCGGACTAAAAATTTCGCCTAGCGAAGAAGAAAGAATATTTAATTGCGTAATCGAAAGACTAAAAGGAGAACGGAAATGAAAATCTTGGTTATAAACGGACCTAACCTCAATATGCTTGGCAAACGCGAGCCTGGAATTTACGGAGTAAAAACGCTCGACGATATAAACGCCGACCTAGTTAAGAAGTTCGAAGGAAGAGTAACGCTAGAGTTTTATCAGTCCAACTGCGAGGGCGATATCATAACGGCTCTCCACGAAAGCACGGCTGACGGAATAGTGCTAAACGCAGGGGCGTATACTCATTACTCGTTCGCCATCCACGACGCGATTAAGAGTATTGCCTCGCCCGTAGTAGAAGTGCATTTGTCTAATGTATATAAAAGAGAAGAATATCGTCATAAATCGGTAATTGCCTCCGCTTGTATCGGTAGTATTTGCGGATTTGGAGAAGACAGTTACCGCCTAGGTATCGAGGCGTTACTAAAATAATGAAAAATCTAGTTCTAATCGGAATGATGGGCTCGTCCAAAACGACGGTAGGAAAACTACTCGCTAGCGACCTTAATTTACCGTTTTGCGACGGCGACGACGAATACGAAAAAGTTTTTGGCGAAAGCATAAGCGAAACTTTTGTTCGATACGGCGAAACGCTTTTTCGCGAGCGTGAAAAAACGGTTTATTCTCGTCTAGGCTTGCTTGACGGCGTGGTAATAGCGTGCGGTGGCGGAGTGGTTTTGTCGCAAGAGAATATGACTGCTTTATCTAGTAACGGAGTAATCGTTCGTCTTACGGCGACAGCGGAGGAAATATTTTCTCGAGTATCAAATAACGCAGATAGGCCGTTGTTAAAAGAGGGCGGGCTAGATAAAATTAAGCAAATAATGGCACAACGAGAACCGTTATACGCTAAATACGCTCACTTCACCGTGGATACTACGGGGGTAACGCCCGAGGCGGTTAAAGAAAAGATAAAAACATTTTTTATAAAAAGCAAGTAAAAGCGTCTAAAAAGTATTGAAATAAAAGAAAAAATATAGTATAATAACGAAGTAAACAAAACGGAAGGAGAAAATAAATGAAAGATATTCAGCAACAGACCGTAAATGCAATAAGAGTATTGTCAGCCGAGGCGATTGATAAGTCGAACAGCGGACATCCCGGATTACCCCTAGGTTGTGCAACGATTGGTTATACTTTGTTTGCAAACAATCTCGTACACAATCCCAAAAACCCCAACTTTTTCAATCGTGACCGTTTCGTATTAAGCGCTGGCCACGGCTCAATGTTAATGTATTCGTTGCTCCACTTGTTTGGATACGGTTTGACTATTGAAGATATTAAGCAATTCCGCCAAACCGGTTCTAAAACTCCTGGTCACCCCGAGCACGGACACACCGCAGGCGTAGAAACTTCCACCGGTCCATTAGGACAAGGTATTGCAAACGCAGTAGGTTTTGCCGTAGCAGAGAGTATGCTTTCGGCAAAATTCAATAAGCCCGACGCTAAAATCGTTGACCACTATACCTACGCTCTTTGCGGAGACGGATGTATGATGGAGGGTATCGAGAGCGAGGCTGCGTCGCTAGCGGGTACTTGGAAACTAGGTAAACTAATCGTAATTTACGATAGCAACCATATCACGATTGAGGGTAACACCGATATCGCTTTTACCGAAAACGTAGCAAAGCGCCACGAGGCTCAAGGCTGGCAGGTAATCAAGGTTGCGGACGGCGAGGATATCGACGGACTTAACAAGGCGATTAAGCGCGCGAAAAAAGAAACTGACAAGCCCTCGCTTATTATCGTAAACACCGTAATCGGACACGGCTCGATTAAGGCAGGCACGGCTGATTGCCACGGCTCGCCGTTGGGAGTAAGCGCAACCGAGCAAATGAAGAAAGACCTTGGCTATAACTATCCTCCGTTTACCGTACCCGACGAGGTTTACGCTCACGTTGCAAGTATGAAACGTAGATTTTCGGGCTATGAGAACAGATGGAAGAAAACGCTTAAAGCGTATAAGGAAAAATATCCCGAGGATTACAAGGCGTTCCAGTCGGCAATTAAGGGAGAAATGCCAGACCTTATGAAAGAAGCGTCGCTTTGGGCAAAAGGCGAAAAAGCGGACGCTACTAGAAACTCGAGCGGAGCAATCTTAAACAAACTCGCAGGGCTTATTCCCACGCTCGTAGGAGGAGCGGCTGACCTAGCGCCCTCTACGAAGACTTACTTGAAGAATTTAGGCGATTATAGCGCGTCCGATTATAGTGGAAGAAATATGCACTTTGGAATTCGTGAGCACGCAATGAGCGCAATCACGAACGGAATGCAACTCCACGGCGGACTATCTTGTTTCTGTTCGACCTTCTTCGTGTTCTCCGACTATATGAAGAATGCAATGCGTATGTCGGCTCTAATGAATTTGCCCGTAATTTACGTTTTAACGCACGATAGTATCGGCGTAGGCGAGGACGGACCTACCCACGAGCCGATTGAACAACTTGCCGCTCTCCGTACAATGCCGAATATGAACGTATTCCGTCCGGCTGATTTAAGAGAGACGGCTGCCGCTTACGTATCAGCGCTAACGGCAAAATGCCCCACCTCAATCGTGCTATCCCGCCAGAACCTCGTTCAACTTGACAAGAGTGGCGTAAACGCGCTTAAGGGCGGATATATAGCGGACGATTGCGCAGGAACTCCCGACGCTATCATTATTGCAACGGGTAGCGAAGTAGGATTAGCGTTAAACGCAAAAGCGCAACTCGAGAAAGAGGGCGTAGCGGTAAGAGTAGTTTCTATGCCTTGCGTAGAACTCTTCGAGCAACAAAGCGAAACCTACAAGGCAAGCGTTCTTCCTAATTCCGTTCGCGCAAGAGTAGCGGTTGAGGCAGGCTGTACGCACACTTGGTACAAGTTCGTAGGTCTCGACGGAGCGGTAGTAGGTATTGATACTTTCGGAGCAAGCGGACCTGCCGACGAACTTATGGAAAAATTCGGTTTTACTACCGACAACGTGGTAAGCGCAGTAAAGAGCGTACTTGCAAAATAATTTAAATAAAGAATAGTATTTGAGGATAAGCCACGCTGAAAAAACGGTGTGGCTTATTGCTCCCAAGAGGTGTAATATGGAATCGCGATTTTTCGCATTTTTATCTAGAATGAAATATATCGGACGCTGGGGATTGATGCGCTCGACAACGCCCGAAAACATAGCCGAACATAGCCTCCAAGTAACTTGGGTGGCGCACGCTCTCGCAGTAATTGAGAACAAACTTTTCGGCGGGAATTACGACGCGTGCAAAATCGGAATGATGGGAGCGTATCACGAAACTAGCGAAGTTATAACGGGAGATTTGCCTACGCCTATAAAATATTTTAGTCCCGAAATGAAAACGGCTTATAAAAAGGTGGAAAAGATTGCTCAAAAGCGCATACTTGAAACTTTGCCGACAGAACTAGCCGACGAATTTACGGCGCTAGTCCAACTTGACGGCGAAGAGAAAAAACTCGTTAAGTACGCTGACAAACTAACCGCTTATATTAAGTGCGTCGAAGAAGTACATTGCAACAACGCCGAATTCATATCGGCTAAAGAAAGTATCGAAAAAGAATTACGAGGATATAAAAGTAAGTCGGTAGATTATTTTATGGATACTTTTATAAAAGCGTTTACGCTTTCGCTCGACGAACTTTCGCTTACGAAATTTGACTAAATAATATTATATATGAAAAAAGAAACGGCCAACCGATTAAGGTTGACCGTTTTTCGTTATAAGTTGGTGTTTCTAAAAATTTCTTCTAGCACTTTGGCAAAATCGTCGATTTCGTGTTTTTCAATCGTGTAGGGCGGAAGAAGACGAATAACGTTCGACTTCGTGCAGTTTACCAAAATGCCGGCCTGTGATAGTTGCGCCGTAAGGTAGTTGGCGTTAAGTCGTTCTGAAAGTTCAATGCAGTGGAGTAGTCCCATACCCTTGATGTCTTTTACGAACTTATATTTTCTAAACGGAGCGAGTTTACTAGCAAGGTATTCTCCTTTTTCAGCAACTTCTGAAAGTAATCCGTTTTTGAGTTTATCAACGACTACGGTTGCCGCCACGCAAGCGAGTTGGTTGCCCGAAAGCGTCGAGCCGTGGTCGCCAACGGCAAAAGCGTTTGCAACTTCGCCACGAGCAAGAACGGCGGAGATGGGAAGACCGCCTCCCATACCTTTAGCAACGGTAACGATATCGGGTTGGAGACCGTAATGCTCGAAAGCGAACATTTTACCCGTTCTGCCCATACCGGTTTGGCACTCGTCAACGATAAAAAGAATATCTTTACTACGGCAAAGAGCGTAAGCGTTAATCAGGTAGTCGTAGTCTGCAGGCGTAAATTTAGAACGAGTTTGAACTACTTCGAGCATAATTGCGCCCACGTCGTCGGTAAGCGCCTCTTTTAGTGCGCCGAAGTCGCCGTACGGAACGTGCTTAAATCCCTCGGGGAGAGGCGAGTAAGCCTTGTAATGGCTCTCTTGTCCGGTTGCCGTAAGAGTAGCGAGCGTTCTACCGTGGAAAGAACCGAGCGCCGAAATAATGGTAGGACGGTTTTGACCACGCTTATTGTAATGTTTTCTTACGAGTTTAATAGCGCACTCGTTAGCCTCTGCGCCACTGTTGGCGAGGAACATTTTATTGAAAATCGTTCCGTCTAACATTTTTTCGCATAGGATTGCTTGTTCTCGGTTGTAATAAAGATTGCTAGAATGGATAAGTTTGCCTGCTTGTTCAGAGATAGCGGAAACGAGGTCGGGATTGTTATGTCCCAAACAGTTAACGCCAAGTCCTGCGACGAAATCGGTGTATTCTTTACCCGAAGTATCGTAGAGTTTGTTTTTATCTCCGCGAACGAAACAAACGTTCTGACGGTGGAACACGTTCATATAGTTCTTAACCGACAGTTCTTTAATTTTTCTCAATTCCATAATTTTACCCACAAACAATTATATGCTTAAATTACCTCGTGTATTATAATGAAAAAGTGAAAACTTGTCAAGTTAAAACGCGAAAAAAACGAATTTTAACAAAACTTTAATAAAAAGTACGGGAATATGAAAGTAAAAAATGTAATTTTGTGCATTTTATACAAAATTAGCACCTATTTTTAGTTAAAATATTCTTGCCTCACTTTTCTAAATATAGTACAATATAGGTACGAAAAATCAAAACAATATAAGGAGTGGATTATGTCAAGTCTATCATTAAGACACATTTACAAGATTTATTCGGGTAACGTTAAAGCCGTTTCTGACTTTAACCTCGAAATCGACGATAAAGAATTTATCGTATTCGTAGGACCTTCCGGATGCGGAAAGTCCACCACTTTGCGTATGATTGCGGGTCTTGAAGAGATTTCCGCCGGCGAACTTTATATCGACGGCAGACTCGTAAATGACGTAGAGCCTAAGGATAGAGATATCGCGATGGTATTCCAAAACTACGCACTTTATCCGCATATGACCGTATATGAGAATATGGCGTTTGGACTCCGCCTCCGCAAGATGCCCTCTGATGAAATCGACCAGAGAGTAAAAGAGGCAGCGGCAATCCTCGGTATTTCCCAACTTCTTTCCCGTAAGCCGAAGGCTCTATCGGGTGGACAGCGTCAGCGTGTTGCGCTAGGTCGTGCAATCGTTCGTGAGCCGAAAGTATTCCTTCTCGACGAACCTCTTTCCAACCTCGACGCAAAGTTGCGTGTACAAATGCGTACCGAGATTACCAAACTTCACAACAAACTTGCAACCACGTTTATTTACGTAACCCACGACCAAATCGAGGCAATGACGATGGGAACGAGAATCGTAGTTATGAAAGACGGTATCGTACAACAGTGTGATACTCCTCAGTTCCTCTACGACAGCCCCGAGAACAAGTTCGTTGCATCCTTCCTTGGCTCGCCCCAGATGAACTTCTTCGAGCACGCAGTACTTTCCCGTGAGAACGGTAAAATGTACGCGTCTTTCGGAAACAACAAGATTGAAGTTCCCGAAGCAAGAGCAAAGAGACTTATCGACGAAGCATATATCGGCAAAGAGATTACGCTTGGCGTTCGTCCCGAGGATATTCACGACGAAGAAGTATTTATTGCATCTTCGCCCAACACCGTAATTAGCGCTCATATCGACGTAATGGAGAAACTCGGTAACGAGACTTTCCTTTATATGGAAGTAGAAGGTAAAGACGACTACACCGTTGCTCGTGTAGACGCAAGAAGTTCCGTTAAGGCAGGCGAGGACGTAAAACTTGCTCTTGACGCTAACCACATTCACTTCTTCGACAATCAAACCGAACTTACGATTATGGGTGTACCTAAGTACAACACCGCAATCGCTGACCTTTCGGCTAATGAAGATGGCACGCTCGTTGCTAAATTCGGCGACACCGTAATCAACTTCCCCGCTGAAGTTTCTGCTAAACTTACCACGCCTGAAGAAATCGGCGGTAAGGTTAAGGTTGGTATTGCACCCGACGCAATCAAACTTGAGAGAACGAGTGACGAACAATTCGAACTCAACACCGTAGTTGACTTTACTGAAGAGTTCCCCAGATTCAAGGGTGTATATTCCGCACTTAAGGGAAAGACCACCTTCCTCGTTGCAAAGCATCCTCTTGATGCTGACGTAAAAGCAGGTCAAAAACTTACTTACTACGTTGACCCTGCAGACGTAATGCTCTTCAACGTAGAGACTGGCGAGAAAGTAATCGCATACAGAGCAGTTACCGACAACGTTGCAAACGCAAAAGTAACGCTTAAGACTGAAGGAAAAGGCGAGGACGCTAAGCCCGTTGCAGTTATCGCATACGGCAAGAACAAACTCGTTGTTCCCAACGAAGACGGCGCGTTTACTGAGGGTGAGTACTCGGTTGCAGTTGACTACAAGGATATGGATTGCTCCAAAGAGGCAGTTGCTGCTAGCCGTGGTCTCGTAATCTCTGGTGTAGTAGAAGACGCAGACATCCTTGGCGCAAACACGATTGTATTTGCAAAGGTTGACGGAGTTGCACCTTACTTTACTGGTATCGTAGCAGGCGTTCCCAAGATTAATATCGGCGACAAGATTAAGTTCGTTGTTAAGCCCGAGGCAATTAAAAAGGCGTAATAACCTTTACTAACTGAAAAGAAAAACGCATCACGAATTATCGTGGTGCGTTTTGTCATAAAATCTCACTACTTGCGAACAATTACTAATTCAAAGTAACGCAATTAAAGGGAAATTCCGAAAGTTTTGTATGCTAAAATTACAACTCTAAACTAAAAACCGCCCTCACCTTATCGTGAGAGCGGTTTTGTTTTATTTTCGATATGGATTATCGTTTATTCCAAGCAAAAATTCAGCAGAAATATCGAAGTTGAGGAGTATTGCTTTAATATTGTCGTACCCTGGTTTAGCCTTACCTTTAAGCCACTCCGAAATTTGACTTTGCTTAACGCCGATTATATTTGCAAACGCCGTTTGCGTAAGTTCATACTCGTCTAAAAGTTCTCGCAAAATATCCTTAAATTCCATAGTTTCCATACCGCTATTATATAGCATTTTCTATGTTTTATGTTGACATATAGAATATTCTATGATATAATTATAGAAAAAACTATAAGGAGAGCACAAAAAAATGAAAAAGATAGCGATAATTTTCTTTATGATTTTAGTTTTGCTATTTAGTGGAGTGGTGGCGTGCTTTGACGTACCAAGCAACGACAACGAAACGCCCGACACCCCACCCACCGAGCAAACCACGCCGAGTACTCCAAGCGAACCTAGTACCCCAAGCGAACCTAGTACCCCAAGTGAACCGAGTACCCCAAGTGAACCGAGTACTCCAAGTGAGCCCTTGCCCCCGTTAACGAAAGACCTTTATGAAATAACTGTTGATAATGTGGAATATTATTATGTAGCAGGGCAAGATTTATTCGGGAATCCCATTGATGGATATCTTGTTGAGAACTACATTGGAGATGAGGAAGAGATAATAATACCTAAAACGATACACGGAAGGCAGGTTTTTGCAATTGGGCCGGATGCGTTTGAGGGGGCTACGTTGACTTCAATAACTCTCCCTAATACGATAATAAGCATTGCCGATGAAGCATTTCGCGATTGTGAACTTTTAACTGATATTACGCTACCGAGCGGGATTCAATATATAGGTTATGACGTATTTTACAATTCGGCATATTATAATGACGAAAGCAATTGGATAAATGAAACTTTATCTATTGGGGAATATTTAATTTCAGTGTCAAGTGAATTTGATGGAATTTTTGAGATAGAGGAAGGAATCACTTTTATAGCAGGAGGAGCGTTTGAATATTGTGAATTCCTTACTGGGGTAACGATACCAGATACGGTAATAGCAATTGGAGATTATGCATTTATGTATTGCAGTTCTTTAGAAAGTATAACGATACCTTCTAGCGTAATAAGAATGGGATATTATGCATTTTATAACTGTAGCGCATTAAATGATATTACAATTGAAGGCATATTAAATGTGGGTTCTAGTGCGTTCGAAGGTACAGCATATTATAATGAAGAAAGCAACTGGGGAAACGGAGTGCTTTATATCGGAAATTATTTAGTACAAGCGAAATCAAGCATTTCAGGAAGTTATCAGATAAAATCAGGTACGAAAGTTATAGTGGATTGCGCTTTTAGTAGTTGTGAAGCGTTAGAAGAAGTGATATTGCCAGATGGCGTCGTAATATTAGGAGATGAGGCTTTTGAATTTTGTTATGCTCTTGTTAACGTAACGCTCCCTTCTACGTTAAAATACATAGGATATGGCGTTTTTAACAGTTGTTATTCATTAAAAAATGTAGCGATTCCGCAGGGTATAACCGAAATAAAAGGGGACATGTTCTATAATTGTACTTCATTAGAAAGCATAACGATACCTAGTGGTGTAACAAGTATCGGAGATTATGCGTTCCTGCATTGTATTTCCTTAACGAGCATAACAATTCCGTCTAGTGTAATTAGCATAGGAATTAGTGCGTTTTATAATTGCAGTTCCTTAACGAACATAACGATACCTAATAGCGTAACTAGCATAGGAGATAGTGCTTTTACTGATTGTTTTGACCTAGCAAGCATAATCGTAGAAGAAGGGAACACGGTGTATAAATCAATAGACGGTAATTTATACACAAAAGACGGTGCGATGCTTGTTCGATATGCAAGCGGAAAGACTGCAAATTCGTTTAGCATTTCTTCTGCTGTAACAAGTATAGGAGATAGTGCGTTTAGCGGTTGTGAGTCGTTAACAAGCATAACGATACCTAATAGCGTAACAAGTATAGGACGTAGTGCGTTTAGCAGTTGTGAATCGTTAACAAGCATAACGATACCGTCAAATGTAACAAGTATAGGAGATAGTGCGTTCTATGGTTGTAGTTCTTTAACAAGCATAACGATACCAACTAGCGTAACAAGTATAGGAGATTATGCGTTCTCTGGTTGTTTTTCCTTAACAAGCATAACGATACCTGATAATGTAACGAGAATAGAAAATTTTGCGTTCCAGCATTGTATTTCCTTAACGAGCATAACGATACCTGATAGCGTAACAAGTATAGGAGATTATGCGTTCTCTTATTGTAGTTCATTAGAAAACATAACGATACCTGATAGCGTAACGAGTATAGGAGGAAGTGCGTTCTCTTATTGTAGTTCCTTAACAAGTATAACGCTACCTGATAGCGTAACGAGCATAGGAAATTATGTGTTCGATAGGTGTAGTTCATTAACAAGTATAACGATACCTGACAGTGTAACTAGTATAGGATATTATGCGTTCGATAGTTGTATTTCGCTGACTGGCGTTTATTATACGGGAAGTGAGGCGGAGTGGAATAGTTTGCTTGAAAGCGTTGGATATGGAAATAGTGACCTTACGAATGCGACAATCCACTACAACTACGCTGGATAGTATAGGAAAATAGAATAAAAAAGGAACTCTGTTGATGAGTTCCTTTTTTGTTATTTCGTGATTTCGTTTAGGAGTGATTTGCCTTCCCAGTCCTCGTCGGGCGGAATATTCATTAATTCGGTAATCGTAGGCGCAATATCTATAATGTTTGCGCTTTTAATTTCGTAGTCTTGCTTGATGTCTTTTCCGATAAAGAATAAGGGGATAAGCATATCCTCGGGGATATTTTCGCCGTGAATTCTATCGTGTCCGCCGTGGTCAGCGGTAATAACGATATTGTACTCGTCGGGAGTTTTTTCAATCACTTCGTCGATAATTTCCCAAACGGCTTTGACTTCGTCGAGGTATTCTTGCGTCATCCAACCATACTTATGACCGATAGTGTCGGGGGAGTGGTAGTACAAGAAAATGAAATCACATTTTTGGTTTTGCATATTTTGGAGCGCAAAATCGGTTAAAATGCGGTTGTTCTCGGGGAAGTCGCAATAATACGACTGAACAAGCGAGGCGGGGCGAGTGATATCCTTGAGTTCTTCCCAACTATAAAAGGTAGCGTTCTTCTTGCCTGCGCCCTTGAGAACTTCGGCTAGTCCTTTAACGGGGCGAACTTGGGGCGCGTAAGTATTAGTCGTAGTGCCGTGACGAGAGGGCTCTACGCTATGGAAAAGCGACATATGGCACGGTAGCGTCACGGACGGGAAAACGGTAGTAGCGGAAAGCGTATAACTAGAAATTTTCTTCGTTTTTTGTACTTTTTCGAGATTAGCAATAGCATCAGGTCTCATACCGTCTGCAAGAATTAGTAAAGTTTTCATATAGCCCCTCGTAAATTATTTTTTTTCTAGGGTGTAGCCGTCTTTACTGTCGATAATAGCGTAACCGAGTGCAGAGAGTTCGTCGCGAAGTCTATCCGATTCCGACCAGTTCTTTGCTTTTCTAGCCTCAAGTCTAGCGTCGGCAATCGCCTTAATATCGTCGGGCACTTCGATTTTTTCTTTTTCTGCCGGCATAGCGGATTTAAGGTCGAGCCCGAGTACTTTATCGAATTCGAGAGCGAGCGCGTAAATATCCTTGCTTGGCTTTTCTTTAAGCATAGTCCAAAGAACGCCAAGCGAAAGGGGAATATTGAGGTCGTCGTTAATCGCCGTTGCGAATTCGGAGCGATATTTTTCAATCGTCTCCACGCTCGAGCCGTCTTTAGCAATCTTATGTTCGTAAAGAGCATTGAGAAGTCTAGTGTAGGCTACTTGCGCTGCTTTAAGACCTTCAAAAGTAAAGTTGAGTTTTTTGCGGTAATGCGTGTTTAGGCAGAAATATCTAAACGAGAGGGGAGCGTAGCCCATTTCGGAAAGTTGAGCAATCGTATAAGTGTTGCCGAGAGATTTACTCATTTTTCCGCCGTCAACGAGCATAAATTCGCCGTGCATCCAAACGTTAACCGTTTTTGCGCCCTCGAGAGCCTCGGACTGTGCGATTTCGTTTTCGTGATGAACGGGAATATGGTCAACTCCACCGCTGTGGATATCAATAAGCGAGCCTAGGTATTTTCTGCTCATAGTGGAACACTCGATATGCCAACCGGGATAGCCCATACCCCAAGGCGAGGGCCATTGCATAATATGCTCTTTGGGTGCTTTTTTCCATAGAGCAAAGTCGGCAGGGTGACGTTTTTCGCTATTAACTTCCACTCTTGCGCCTGCGATTTGGTCGTCGAGGTTAAGACGAGAAAGTTTACCGTAGCCGGGGAATTTGGAAATATCGAAATAAATGCCGTCGCTTGTCTCGTAACCGTAACCCTTTTCGCAAAGCGTTTGCACGTACTTAATCATATCGTCGATATGGTCGGTAGCCTTTGCAATAATTTCGGGTTTGCCGATATTGAGTTTAGCGATATCGTCAAAGAAAACGGAAGTGTAGTAGTCAGCGATTTCATACGGCGATTTTTGTTGCTTTTTAGCAGCAACCGCCATTTTATCCTCGCCCTCGTCTCCGTCGGAGAGTAGGTGTCCTACGTCGGTAATATTCATAACGCCTTTTAGTTTATATCCGTCGTAGCGCAAAACTCTGCGCACGATATCCATAAAGACGTAGGTACGCAAGTTTCCGATATGCGCGTAGTTATAAACGGTAGGACCGCACGAATACATAGTAACGGCTTTTCCTACTGGCGTAAATTCTTCTTTTTCTCTAGTAAGAGTGTTGTAAAGTTTAAGCATAAATCCTCCTAAAAGTAACTAGTCGTTGTTTGAGTTCGTTCTATCTTCAAGCAAACGATAAAGAGCGTTTACTTTGCAGTTTAGTTTGTTTAGTTCGTCTAGTATCGGGTCGGGTAGAGACTGGTCTAGGTCGTCAACTCTAACACCGTTAAGTTTAACGACTCGTCCGGGAACGCCTACTACGGTAGAGTTTGGCGGAACTTCCTTTAACACGATAGAACCTGCGCCGATTTTGGAATTTTTACCTACGGTAAACG
>JAZOMX010000007.1:0-52628 GCA_045654245.1 Pumilibacteraceae bacterium
TTTCCTCTCTTATGGAAAAATTTTATGCTTTAAGGCTATTGAGTACGCCACCTTTTAGAATAAGGGTTCTCTGACGGTCGGTAATCGGCAACGCGCACTTTACGGTAAAGCCCTTGTTTACTACAAGAACTTCGATATCCCCACCGGCGGTAACTTGCCCTATTGCGTTTTCAATCGCAAATTCGTCGCCTTCTTCGATTTTGTCGTAATCACTCTCGCAAACGAAGGTGAGGGGCAAAATTCCGCTGTTGATTAGGTTATCTCTATGTATTCTTGCAAACGATTTTGCAATAACGCCTTTAATTCCGAGGTAAAGCGGAACGAGAGCGGCGTGCTCACGAGACGAGCCTTGTCCGTAGTTAGAGCCTGCAACGATAAATCCACCGCCGTTTGCTTTCGCTCTTGCGGGGAACTCGGGGTCAACGGGCTCCATACAATGCTCGGATAGGTAAGGAATATTCGAGCGATACGGTAGTAGTTTAGAGTTAGAGGGCATAATGTGGTCGGTAGTAATATTGTCCTCTGCCTTTAATAGCACCTTTCCGCCAACCTTTTCGGGCAAAGCGGTATTTAAGGGGAAAGGCTTAATGTTCGGTCCGCGCTGAACGGTAATATCGTCGAACTCGTCGGGCGAAAGGATTAGGTTGTCGTTAATCTCGAATTCTTCGGGCATTTCGATATCGTAGCACTCTTCCTTGCTTGCGTCAACGAAGTGACCTGCAATAGCGGTGTACGCTGCAGTCTCGGGCGAAACGAGGTAAACGCTAGCCGATTTCGTTCCACTACGAGCGAAGAAGTTACGGTTGAAAGTTCTTACCGATACGGCGTCGTTTTTAGGCGACTGTCCCATACCGATACAAGGTCCGCAAGCGCACTCTAGAATTCTTGCGCCGGCGTTAATCATATCCGCAAGCGCTCCGTTACGAGCAAGCATAGCGAACACTTGGCGAGAACCAGGCGAAACTGTAAGAGAAACCTCGGGGTTTACTCTCTTGCCTTTTAGAATTGACGCAACTTTCATTAGGTCGCGATAAGACGAGTTAGTGCAACTTCCGATACAAACTTGGTCAACCTTAATCGAGGTAAGTTCACTCGCAGGTTTTACGTTGTCAGGAGAGTGCGGACAAGCAACTAGGGGTACGAGTTCGTCGAGGTTAATTACTACCTCTTCGTCATACTCGGAGTTCTCGTCAGCACAAAGAGGAATATAGTCTGCCTCTCTGCCTTGCGCTTTTAGGAATTTTCTCGTTTGCTCGTCCGAGGGGAATACCGAAGTCGTTGCGCCAAGTTCTGCGCCCATATTCGTAATAGTTGCACGCTCGGGTACGGTTAGCGACGCAATACCCTCTCCGCAATACTCCATAACCTTGCCAACTCCACCTTTTACGGTAAGACGACGCAATACTTCTAGGATAATATCCTTTGCCGTTACGTTGGGTTGAAGTTTTCCTTTAAGTTCAATTTTTACTACTTTGGGCATAGTAAGATACAACGCTCCGCCACCCATAGCAACGGCTACGTCAAGACCGCCCGCGCCGATTGCGAGCATACCGATACCGCCTGCGGTAGGCGTGTGACTGTCAGAGCCGATTAGCGTTTGTCCAGGCATACCGAAGCGTTCGATATTTATTTGGTGACAAATGCCGTTACCAGGCTTAGAAACGTAAATGCCGTGCTTGAGCGCTACGGACTGAATATACGCGTGGTCGTCGGCGTTTTCAAAACCCGACTGGATAGTGTTATGGTCGATATACGCTACCGAGCGGTAAGTCTTTACCTTGTCTATACCAAGAGCCTCGAACTGAAGATACGCCATAGTACCCGTCGAGTCTTGCGTTAGCGTTTGGTCAATGCGAATCGAGATTTCCTCGCCCGCAGTCATAGTTCCAGAAACTAAATGATTGCTAATAATTTTTCGTGTTAAGTTCATAGTCTTTCCTCCGTTTTATATATTGTATATATTTTCTTCGTTCTTGTCAATCGCGTACAATCTTTTTAGCAAAAATAAACTGTTTTAGTTGTCTTTTTTACTAAAAAGAGTTATAATTTTAGTATGAAAATTTGGATACGCTCTTTTTTTGGCGACAAAACGGGAATTAGTGCAAGCGCTGAACTTCCCGAAATAACTGTTTCTTCTATCACGAATACTCTTCGCGAAACGCTCCTCCCACTCGACGCTCCCACGCCGATAGTTTTGCCTACGCACGCAAACCACCTTAAGTCGTTCAATATCGTTCGCTTTCGCCCCTCCGATTTCGTCGAGAGCGTGGACTTCGACGGTATGACGGTGGAAATTCACAAGGAGAAGAAAGAAAAACAAAAGTTCTACTACTAAAACCAAAATCGTTGCATTTTCGTGCAACGATTTTTTTATAACAACGGGGATATTAGCGAAAGTAGTAGTTCGGCAATTTTAGTGCGCAAAGGACGATTTCGCCACTTTTCGTAAGTGATTTCTTCGCTAAGCGATATCGCCGAGAGAAAATCCTCTTTCATTTTGGGTATTTCTTCGCTTTCCGTTAAAAGCGCACCGCACTCAAAATGCAACAACATACTACGGTAATCGCAATTAAGCGTACCTATAAAGGCAAATTCGTCGTCAACAATCACCGTTTTTGCGTGGTTAAAACCGGGGGAATACTCGTAAATCTTTCCGCCCGCTTTAATGATTGAGCCGTAATGCGCTCTCGTCATAGCGAAAACTAGTTTTTTATCGGGTATTTTGGGCACTAATATTCTGACCTCTACCCCTTTTTTGCTCGCTAGCCTAATCCCGTTTATAAACCCGTCGTCGATAATGAAATAAGGCGTAGAAATATATAGATACTTTTGAGCGACGGAGAATAACCCTTGGAAAAGTTCATACCCAGGATGCTCTAAAAAAGTTGGTCCGTCGCCAAACGGCTGAATATATCCGTTACCGACTACTTGCGTTTCCTTTCGCTCCACCTCTATTTTCTCTCCGCACGAGGTAAACCAAGCGCGCGCAAACAATACGGCCAAAGAATATACGGCGTCACCCTCAATCCTTATGCAGTTATCTCGCCAATGCCCGAATTTTATCTTTCTGCCCAAATACTCGTCGGCAATATTATCTCCGCCAAGATAGCCTATTACGCCGTCGATTACAACTATTTTTCGGTGGTCGCGATAGTTTATCCTAGGATTAAAAACGATACCCATAGGCTCGAATACGCAAAGTTCAAGGTTGGGGATAGACGCAAGACGGCGTTTCGTCTTTTTCTTGAAGTTCTTTTTAGAGCCGATATCGTCGTAAATTATCTTAATTTTTACACCCTCTCTGCCCTTTCTCTCCAAAACTTCGATTAGCGAAGAAAGAGCGTACCCCTCGCTTAGTATGAAATACTCGATATAGATAAACTCTTTCGCTTTTTCAATATCTAAAAGCATTTGGCGGTGCTTTTTTTCTATATCCGAGTAAAATAGCGTTTTCGTTCCACTATAGACGGGCATTCCGCTCGTTCCGTACAAAAGATGAGCAAGTATGCGCCCTCTCTCGCTATCAACCGTAACTTTATCGCAAGCGGTAAGATATTGCTCGCTACCTAGGGAGGCAAGCATTTTCTTTTCCCGTCTTCGAGGAACTGCTCGCCCGTTTCCAAAAAGCAAATATAAAAGCGTTCCAGCCATAGGAAAAATTAGAATTACTATTATCCACGAGAGTTTGTGTCCTGCGTTCATATTGCGGTTATATAGCGCCAAAACTATAATAACGCCCAAGATATTTAGAACGGTTCGCACCCAAAAATACTCGTACGCTCGGACAAAAGTTAGATAGTAAATCCCTACTTGTAACGCAAGCACGCATAGAGAGAATAATATTTTCAGCGTTTTTTTCACCGTTTCGGCAAAGTAATGTGAATTTTTATTAGCATAAATTTTCATAGTCTCACCCACTATTATTATGCCACCAAAATAAGGTTATTTTATAATCGTTCTGTGTAAAGAAAACGAAAAATAAAAAATAGAGAGACGAGACTCTCTATTTTAAGTATTTTCTTCCGAAAAGGTAATAGTGTTTTTCACGGTTTTCGCACTCTCTATCCATTACTGAAAGCGGACAATACAAGTAGTTGCCGTCCTTTTTAACTATCTTATCCGTTCCCCACTCCCTATACTTGCTCTCTTCGTAATGCGGGTCGAAAAAGCATACCGTTTCGCCGTCCGTGGAAAGTAGTAACATATAATGTCCACCTTTAGTGAATAGTCCTCGCTCGCCGTTAGGACGGTTAGCCACGTTTACCATAGCCTCGCCTCCGCTTTGAAGGTGAGCAACGAGTTTTTCAATATCGTTGGTTTGCTCGTACGAAAGTCCGTACTTTTTTGCAACGACAGGCCCGAAAACACTCATCGTCGTGCCTACGAACATATTCGCCTCACTCTCCTCGGCAAGGTCAACGCACTCTTGTACGGACAAACTTTCGTTAGTTAAGTGGTCAACGAGCATACAAACGCAACATAGTCCGCACCCAGAATTTGCTACGTTGCAACCCGCTTCGCCCGCTCCGCCCTTTGCTCTTTGCTGATTATAGTGAATATGCGCGTAATCTTCTTGGTTTATATATAACATTTTCCTCTCCTATTTACTAACTTCATTTTGAGGCTTGCCCTCAATAAAACGCTTAAGGTTTTCGCCTGCGATATTAACTAGGCGTTGACGGGTATCCGCTCCAGCCCAAGCGATATGTGGCGTTATAAAACAGTTTTCTATTCCAAACAACGGACAGTCGTCACGCATAGGCTCGCTCTTTATTACGTCGTGGCAAGACGCTTTAAGTTTACCAGACTTTAGAGCCTCGGCAAGCGCCTCTTCGTCGATAAGACCGCCTCTTGCCGTGTTTATCAGCACCGCTCCGTCTTTCATAAGCGCAATCGTTTCTTTGGATATTAAGTTCTCCGTCTCCTTGGTAAGTGGTAAATGCAAAGTTATCCAGTCGCTACGACGGAAAAGTTCTTCTCTTGAAACGAACTCGTACGGCGCGTCCTTTTTCGTTCTAGACGAAACGAGCACTTTCATACCTAGCGCAGAGGCAATCTCCGCCACTCTTTTACCGATATTACCAAACCCTACTATTCCTAGCGTTTTACCAGCAACCTCTACTATGTCGAACGGGTAATAGCAAAAAGTCTTGCATTTTTTCCAGTCGCCATTAGCCACCGACGAAAAATACTTGCCTAGCGACGAGGCGGTGTAGAGAATAAACGAAATCGTAAACTGCGCCACGCCCTCCGTAGAATACGCAGGCACGTTGCATACCGTTATTCCTCTTCTTTTTGCGCTCTCTACGTCGATATTGTTATATCCCGTAGCGAAAGTTCCAACGTACTTAAGGTTAGAACATTTTTCCATAATCTCTTCGGTAATTAGCGTTTTGTTTACGATTACGCCCTCGGCGTCGCCGATAATCTCGGCTACATTTTCTTGCTCGACTACGCCGTGATAAGTAACCTCGGCTACGCTATCGAGCAAAGAATAATCAATATCGCCTTTCGTTACGCTATCGCGCTCTAATACGACTACTTTCATATCAATCTCCTTTCCGTTTCATTATATCATACTTTATTCTCTTTTTCAAGTTTTTAACGGATAAATAAAAATTACGCCCTTAGTTTCCTAAGAGCATAATTTTTTCGCACCGTTACGCTATTTTCGTTACCGTAAGTCCTGCGTTTTGGAAAGTTATTCCCCCTTCCGTTCCGTTGTAAAGCCCTACCGTCGTAGATTCCGTAAAACGAACGAGCACCGTGTTGCTTGCGTTTCCGCCTGCTAGAGTGTATAGAGTTTCGTTTTCTAGCGTTACCCCGTTCGCGCGAAGTTCTACCGTTGCGTTTGCGCTAGGCGAGTTTACGCCGTACGAAACGAGGTATAACCCCTCGGGCACGGAAATTAAATCGTTTGCTAGCACCATCGTCGTGGAATCGCTGATTGCAGAAAGCGAAAGAGCAATCACTTCGCCACCAGCCACCGTTTGTACTCCGCTCGAACCGTATATCGACTCGATTACTGCATCCGCTCCGGCAGGACCGGTTGCGCCAGTCTCTCCCTGCGGACCTTGAGGACCTACTGGACCGATAGGACCGGTTGCACCTCTTTCTCCCTGCGCTCCTTGCGGACCTACTGGACCGATAGGACCAGTTGCGCCTATTTCACCTTGCGGACCTTGGGGACCTACTGGACCGGCAGGACCAGTTGCGGCTGTTTCACCTTGCGGACCTTGAGGACCTACTGGACCGATAGGACCAGTTGCGCCAGTCTCTCCCTGCGGACCTTGAGGACCACGAGGACCAGGAAATCCTTGAGGGCCACGAGGACCAGGGGAACCTTGAGGACCTACTGGACCGATAGGACCAGTTGCACCTCGTTCTCCCTGCGCTCCTTGCGGACCTACTGGACCGATAAGACCGGTTGCGCCAGTCTCTCCTTGCGGACCTTGAGGACCACGAGGACCAGGAAATCCTTGAGGGCCACGAGGACCTACTAGGCAACATTGTGGCTGGGGCGGACGGGGCGGAACGAACTCGCAAGAGCAACCCGTTTGCGGACGACAGTTGCAATCTCTCTCGTGGCAACCGCAATTTTCCTCACAACCGTTGTTTTCCTCACAACCGCTGTTTTTCTCGTGGCAATCGCAGTTACAACGCTGATTAAAAAAACTAAACATAAAAAACACCTCTCTTTTGCATTAGGCATTAGCCTATTTCATACTATTCGCAAAAATAACGAGGCGTTAATGCTTGACAGAAAAAATGAAAAACAATATACTTTAGTTACACAAGGAGGCTAGTTATGAAATACTTAATAGCGCTCGACCTAGAAGGCGTAGCAGGTGTAGTGGGCTACCCCTACGAGGGCTTATCGCAAGGCGAAGAATACGAAAAGGCAATCCGTGAAAGCGAAAAAGAAGTTAACGCCGTAGCATCTACTCTATTTTCGCTTGGCGCAACGCAGGTTTTCGTTTGGGATAATCACGGTAGCGGAGTAAATATCAATTTTGACAATCTCGACAACCGAGTTACCCGTTTTACTTCGGACACGGGCAACTTTAAGCGTTTGAGCGAAATCGCTCCGCTTTCTTTGGACGGAATATTCTTGCTCGGTTACCACTCGCGCGAAGGCACGATTAACGGCGTTTTGGCGCATACTATGAGTTCAAAAGAGTTTATCTCCCACTCGCTTAACGGAAAGCGTATCGGCGAAATAGAGCAAGACACCTATCTTGCCGGCGAATACGGTGTTCCCGTTCTTATGGTAGTTTCAGACGACAAAGGGTGCGAGCAAGCAAAAGAATTTTCTCCCTCCGTCGTTACCGTCGTAACCAAAACGGGGCTAGGAAGAAACAAGGCTATTCTGCGCTCCTCCGAAGAAGTCGTTGAAGAACTTAAGCAAAAAACGAAAGAGGCTATTAAAACTCCCGTTCCCCCTATCCGCCTTACTTTCCCAGCAACTTTAGTGGTGGGCTACTCTCGTACCGAAACGGCGGAAACGGCGAAAAACAAATACTTCGAGCGCACGGGCGATAATGCGGAATTCGACGGCGACGCAAGAACTGTTAAATACGAGGTTACAAACCTTTTCTCCTTCAAAGTCGCTATGTGTGGCAAATAATAGACAAAACCCAAAGAGGACTTGTAATACTATCGTCGAATTAGTATATAAAACAAATAAAAAAAGCACGCATTTTGCGTGCTTTTTCGTTTAGTGCGTTAATTTTTCTATGAGGTTATAAACTAGGCGGTCGGCTACTGGCGAACCGATTTTTTGCAATAGTTCAAAAGTAGAGAAATAAACCTTACCCTTGCCGTAGCAAACGCCTAACGCTCCGTAAGTAAGTCCGTATCCACCCTCGACACCGTAAAATCCCGTAAGTATTCCCGGGCAAACGATATCGTCAGGAGTAATCGCCGTATTGATTGACTTGTGCGGGAAAACGCCTTCAAAACGGTAAAGTTCCATCATTTTGTCGCCAAGCCCGTCGAAAAGAACTTTGTCGTTTAGCAAATATTCCTTATGATATAACCAGTCTCTATGATTAGAAACGGTCATATCGGGCACTACTTTTCGCAAAACTTCAAGCATTTCTTCGCTCGAAAAAATATTATCGTCAAGGAAAACTAGCGTTGCGCCCTCTTTTGCCGAGGCAATTAGTTCGAGAGCCTCGCTAGGATTAACCGAGCCTGCGAAAACGAGATTGTCGCCCTTTATATAAGGTTTAGTCTTTACTATATCGCCAAGGTTTGCACCGATAACGGCAACTTCGCTCTCGCTCTTTTTCTTGTCGTAGATATGGAAAATCGTTTCGTTCGCAAAAGCGCTACCCTCGTCTAACACCGCCGTAAAGGTATATTCCCCCTCGGTTAGGTCAAGCGTAAATTCTTTCTTGATTACGGGTGTAGCAAGGTCGTTAGCGTCTAGCGTAAACTTTTGCTCGAAAGTAGTAACTACTCCCTCTTTGCCCGTTATTGCAAAGCGCGCGTTATACTCGCCCGAGCGAAGTACACCGTCGCTTGCAAGCACCGCCTCTAGCGTAATAGGTTCGCCCTCGTATGCGCTAGCAGGCGCAAACAAACACCAGCGAAGGTTTGCCCAGCCGTCCGCAACTACGTCGAACATTTGAGGTTTCCATCTGCGCCAGTACGACCATAGTCCCTCTCCGCACATACCGTGGTCGAGTAATCCCGTTAGAGAATATCCCGAAATCTTGGGGTTAGAACGGATTAGGTCGAATATGCGTTTTCTCTCTTCGGCGTTAAGACGCTGACTGTCTTTAAGCACGCTTTCGGGGAAAGGATATAGTTTATCTAGTCCAAGGCGGTAAAAATCACGCTCAAAATCAACGCTTTGGCGGTATAGCCAAGCGCTATCTTCTAGGTCGGTGCGTTCTCCGTGCTGAACGAAGTTTTTATACTCCTCTATTACGTTAAACTGCGCACCTACGCCAAACTCGGAGAAGAATTTTGCCTTACCGCAATCTTGTCCTAGCGTTCTTATTCTGTTTGCATCTTCCTCGTTTATAGGCGCTTGTGGATAAAAATGCACGTCGCCAACGTTTACTCCACAATGTTGTTCAATCGGCTGATTTCGTTCGCCCTCGTCGCCAAACGCCTTTTCCCACTCGTTTGAGAACGGATTACTTACAGAACCTATCAAGTAATCGTTATCCCACCTACCGCTACTTAAAATAACCGTTCGAGCGGTATCGAGCGCACGGAGTTTAGGCAAGAACGCAACCGCCGTTCTAAAAATACTGCTTTCAAAAGTCTCGTTAAGCATACCCCAAACAACGATACTCGTTCTGTTTCTATCTCGCTTAACCATTTTCGCCGTAGCGTTTTCCCAACGCCAAGCAAGGTCACTCTCTTCTCCTACGGGGATAGACGGATGACGGGAAAGCATTTCCTTAAACTCGTCGGAATTTTTCCAAGTGTCGATTGCCGAGTACGACATACACCACGACGCAAAACACTCTTCGTATAAAAGCAAGCCTATTTCGTCGGCAACGTCGATTTGCTCGGGACGGAACATTCCAGCGATTGAGCGGAGCGTATTAAAGCCCGAAGCCTTTGCGTAAATTAAATCCTGTCGTATTTGCTCGGGGCGAACGGGGAACATTTGTCCTATCGGAAAAGCGTTGCCCGTGTGCGCACTCTTTAAGAAAATCTTTTTGCCGTTAAGGTAGAAAAATCCGTCCTTAACTAAAAATTCACGGAAACCAAACCTCTGTTTTTTCTCGTGCTCGCCGTACTTCGTACTAAGGGTAATCGTTATATCGTACAAGAACGGATTATCCGTGCTCCACGGCTTAACGTCTGGCACGACGAAAGAAATCTCGTGATTGCTTTTACCTTTTTTTACAGTAACGGGTATGCTTTTTTCGCCCACTTTACCGCCTAATCCCGACCTTTCGCCAACTGCTAAAGTTAGCGTACCGTCAAGGTCACGCTCGCTGTAAGTAGTAACGGTAAGCGAAAGTTCGCCCGTCTTATAATCGCCGAGCAAATAGTAGTCGTCTATGCTAGCGCTCGGCACGACTTCGAGAGAGACGGAATACCACAAGCCTCCGTGATTGAGCGTACTGCCTGCTCGCTTAACCACTTCTTTGTTGCGGTGCGGAATATTCATAAGCGTAAGCCCGTCTATCGTTTTATCGGCAGGGTTTATTATTCTTACCGCCAAGAGGTTCTCTTGCTCTAACTTAACCTTGTCCGTAACTTCGAACTCGAAGGGCGTTTCTCCGCCTTCGTCCTCTCCCAAAAATTCGCCGTTAAGCCAAACTTCAGCCTTGTAGTCAGCACCACCGAATTTGAGTAAAACTCTGTCCGTTTCGGCTTTATCAAACCGTGGCGTAAACTTACACCAGTAATACGCTACACCGTGATAATCAGGGAAAAATTGCTGTATAATTGAGGGAACGAAAGCCGGTACGGCGCTTTCTGCGATTGCTTTTTCATAACCTTTTTTCTTACCCTCGTTGCTTTCATCTTTTGCGATAAACCACTCGTTTTCTAAATTAAATAGTCCTATCATTATTACTCTCCAAAAACTTTTTTTGCAATCGAAACTGAGGCGTTAGCATCCTTTGCGTAATAGTCCGCTCCGATTTTTTTAGCATAACTGTCTGTTAAAACTGCTCCGCCTACCATAACTGCGCAGTCGGGACAATTTTCTTTTAATTTCTTTACCGTCTCTTCCATATTGATTACCGTAGTCGTCATAAGCGCAGAAAGACCAACCAGACGAACTTTCTTCTCTTTTACCGTGCTAACGACCAAATCAATATCGGTATTTTTTCCAAGGTCGATTATATTGTAACCGTAGTTTTCAAGCACTACTTTGACGATATTCTTTCCGATATCGTGAATATCGCCCTTGACGGTAGCAAGCACGATTGTTTCGCCTACTCGCTCTCCGTCCGAGCCCTTAATTGCCTTTTTAACCTCGTCAAAACCTAGTTTTGCCGTCTCGGCGGAAGTAATTAGTTGAGGCAAGAATATCTTTCCAGCCTCGTAAAGCCGTCCCACCTCGTCGAGAGCGGGAATAAGATATTCGTTTACCACCTCTAGCGCAGGCGTATTTTGTAGAAGGCTCGCCGTCCTCTCTTTTACAGAAGTAAGACCTTTTACTATTAGGCGAGTAAACTCCTTCTTTTCGTCGCCACCCTCAATTTTCTCTACCGAAGTAGTGGCGTTATCTTTTTTTACCGCAACCGAAAACAGTCTTGCTTTGTCCTCGTCGGTACAAGCCGAAATATACTCTTCGGCGTTTTTATCATAATTAAATAGTACGGCGTGCGCACGCAAAGCGTAAGCCATAGCGGACGAGTTCGGATTTATAATCGCAAAATCTAGCCCGTAAGATAGCGCCGTTACTAAAAATGCGGAGTTGATATAATCACGCTCGGGCAAACCGAACGAAATATTAGACACGCCCAGCGCCGTTTTTACGCCCAAGCCCTCTTTTACCATTTTAATAGCGTTTAGCGTTTCTATCGCTTGCGTTGGCTCTGCCGAAACGGTAAGCGTTAGACAGTCGATAATAATATTCTCTCTCGCTATTCCGTATTTATCCGCCTCACGAACTATTCGCTCCGCTATCTCGTAACGCTTTTTAGCGCTATTTGGCACTCCGTTTTCGTCAAGACATAGTCCTATTACTGCCGAACCGTATTTCTTAACGAGGGGGAACACCTTGTCCATAGACGAGCGTTCGCCGTTTACCGAATTTACGATTGCCTTTCCTACGAAAGCACGAAGCCCCGCCTCTAACGCCTCGGCAGAGGGCGAGTCTATCGATAGCGGAAGAGGAGAAACGGAAGATACGGTAAGCACCGCTTTCTTCATAAGGCTCTTCTCGTCCGCACCGGGTACTCCCGTGTTAATATCTAAAAGAGATGCGCCAGCCTCCGTTTGTTCTACCGCTTGAGAGAGGATATACGCCTCGTCACCGCTTAAATACGCCTCTTTAAGTCTCTTTTTGCCCGTTGGGTTAAGTCTTTCGCCTATCGCAAGCGGTTTGTCCGCTAATACGGTATTAGTCGCCGAACACAGAGCGAGTGTTTTGATTTTCTCGGCGCGGTTAACCTCTACGCCCTCTCTAACTACTCTACAAAGCGCGCGAATAAAATCGGGGCTAGTTCCACAGCAACCGCCTATAACTACTGCTCCTTCTCGCAAAATTTCCTTGCACTGCTCGGCAAAATCGGTAGGAGTTAGCGTGTATTTTCCGTCCTCGTTTGGCAAACCTGCGTTGGGCTTAGCCACTAGCGGTAAGTCCGTATAACGAGCAATCTCTCTTATAATCGGCGCAAAAGCGTTAGGACCTAGCGAACAGTTTACGCCAAGCGCGTCAACGCCTAGTCCCGTCATTGTTAGCGCAAATGCAGACGGCGAAACGCCCGTAAAAGTGCGTCCGTCACGCTCGAAAGTCATAGTCGTAACAACGGGTAAATCGGTGTTTTCTTTGACGGCAAGCACGCCTTGACGGAGTTCGCCAAGCGAAGAAAAGGTCTCCATTACCACCAAATCCGCTCCCGCTCTCTCGCCTGCAATCGCTATTTCTTTATAGTAATTATAAGCCTCGTCCGCAGTAAGCGGTCCGCTTGGCTCGAATAGTTTTCCGATAGGACCTATGTCAAGCGCAACGAACGCTCTTTTATTCGCCACGGTTTTAGCGAGGGCAACGGCGGACGAAACCACTTCTTGCACTTTTTCGTCTGAACCTAGTTTGTATGCGTTTGCACCAAAAGTGTTGGTATAAACCACTTCCGCTCCTGCGTTTATATACTCGTCGTGCACGGACGAAATTAGATCGGAGTCAGTAATAGAAAGTAGTTCGGGCGACTTACCCGTCTCTAAGCCCTTTGAAAAGAGCACCGTTCCCATAGCCCCGTCTAAAATAATCGGCTTATTTTGTTTTAACCTTTCTTTGAAAGTCATTATTTCTTCTCCGTTTAGCAGTTTACTTTCTCAATTAGCGAGCGCACGTTTTCGGTTATTCTACGAGCAACGACAGGGTTGTTCATAATGTAGAGGTGGATTCCGTTTACGCCCCCTGCGATTAGGTCGGCGATTTGCTCAGTCGCAAAAGCAATACCGGCGTCCATAAGGGACTTTTCGTCGTTGCCGTAACGAGCAATCATACGAGAAAGATTAGACGGGATTTTTACGCCTGCCATACCCACTATTCTATTAATTTGATTAGGCTTGACTATCGGCATAATTCCCGCTTGAATAGGTACGCTTATTCCCGCTAAATCTACGAGCGAAAGAAACTCGAAAAAGTCGTCGTTGTCGAAAAACAACTGACTATTAAGATGCGTAACTCCGCTCTCCACTTTCTTTTTAAGGTTCTTCAAATCCTCGTACTTATTCTTCGCCTCTAAATGACCTTCGGGATAACAAGCACCCGCTAGGTTAAGCGTGGGCTCTACGGTGCGAAGATACGACACTAGTTCGCTAGCATACTTAAAGTCGCCCTCGGCTACGCCTTCGTAACGGTCTCCACGAAGAGCAAGTACGTTTTCTACGCCCACTTCTTTAAGCGAGGCAAGCACGCCCTTAATATCCTCTTTCGTATTGCCCATACAGGTTAAATGCGCAAGGGGTTCAATTCCCTCCGCTTTAACTGCGCGTGCAAGGTCGGCGGTATTTTTGCAACCGTCTCCACCCGCTCCGTAAGTGATTGATATGTAATCTGGGTTAAGACCTTTGAGTTCTTTGAGCGTGCTATACACCGTATCTACCGCCGAGTAAACCTTGGGCGGAAATACCTCGAACGAATACACACACTTTTTCTTGTCAAACAACTCTCTAATATTCATACTATCTTCCCTCGTTTATTGCTACGCATAATCGTTTATATACGAAATATTATACTCTTTTTATAAAACAATGTCAATGCGATTTTCAAATAATGCTTAAGTTTTATGCTAAAAAGAAAAAGCGTAGTACAACTACGCTTTCGCTTTTCATTTTTTACTCTTCGATATCTTGGAGCGCAACGGGAGTAAGTTCTCCGTCCGTTTTGCCTACTTTAAGCGCCTCAACGAACGCCGTTACGGTGTCTAGCGAAGTGAATACGTTAACTCCGCTCTCTACTGCTAGACGGCGAATTCTAAATCCGTCGCGACGGGTATTTCTTCCCTTGGTGGGAGTGTTAATGATAAGTTTAACCTTACCCGACTTAATCATTTTTTCGATATCGTCGCTCTTTTGGAGTTTGCCTACCTCTTCGACCTCAACACCGTTTTCGCGTAGCGCGTGCGCCGTGCCCTCGGTTGCGTAGAGGTTATAGCCGAGCGAGAACAAATCTTTTGCTAGAGGTATCATCTCTTGCTTGCTCTTGTTAGAAACGGAAATGAAAATTCCGCCCTTGCTCATATTGATACCGCTTGCGTAAAGACCTTTTAGTATTGCCTCGCCGACGGTGGACGCAAGTCCTAGAACCTCGCCCGTCGATTTCATTTCGGGGCTTAGCGAAATCTCGAGTTCGGGTATCTTGTCGTTACTAAATACGGGAACTTTGATTGCAAAGTACTTGGACTTTTTGTATAGTCCCGTGCCGTATCCCATATCGGCTAGGCTCTCGCCAAAGCAACAACGAGTTGCTAGTTGCACCATAGGAATTCCCGTTACCTTGCTGATGTAAGGTACGGTACGGCTAGAACGGGGGTTAACCTCGATAATGTAAATCTCGTCGCCTTTTAAGATGAACTGAATATTGATAAGACCTACCGTCTTAGTTCCCATAGCGAGTTTTTCGGTAATCTCGATAAGGTTATCTACCGTGTCGCCTAGGAATGAGGACGGATATCTCGAAATACTGTCGCCACTATGAACGCCCGTTTTTTCGATATGCTCCATAATACCGGGGATAAGAACGTTCTTGCCGTCGCAAATTGCGTCAACTTCTAGTTCTTTTCCGGAAATATACTGGTCAACGAGGATAGGATGCTCTTGGATATTTACGTTGATAATATCCATATAGTCTTTAATCTCGCTGTCCGAGTAAGCAATTTCCATACCTTGTCCACCAAGAACGTACGAAGGACGAACTAGAACGGGATAACCAAGTTCGTGAGCGGCGTCTAACGCCTCTTCCTTGGTATATACCGTCTTTCCTTGCGGACGGAGAATATGTAGTCTTTCGAGGAGTTTATCGAACTCTTCTCTATCTTCTGCGTCGTTAATCGACTCTACGGTAGTACCCAAAATCTTAAATCCGCCGTCGGCAACAGTCTTAGCGAGTTTAATCGCCGTTTGTCCGCCGAACTGTACGATTACGCCGTCGGGTTGCTCGAGTTCAAGAACGTTAAGCACTTCCTCGGGGGTGAGAGGCTCGAAGTAAAGTCTGTCCGAAATATCGAAGTCAGTCGATACGGTTTCGGGGTTATTGTTAATAATAATAGCCTCGTAACCTGCGCTCTTAATCGCCTTTATACATTGAACGGAGCAGTAGTCGAACTCTACGCCTTGTCCGATACGAATAGGACCGCTACCTAATACCACGATTTTTTTGTTATGCGTGGGAATCGACTCGTTCTCTTCTTCGTAAGTCGAATAGTAATAGGGGCTTACCGCCTCAAACTCTGCAGCGCAAGTATCTACCATTTTGTACGCAGGTAAAACGCCAAAGCCTTTTCTTATATTTCTAATCTCGCCCTCGCTTACTCCAGCGAACTGCGCGATTGCTCTATCGGAGAAACCTTTTCTCTTAATCGAGCGCATAAACGACGCGGTAAGGCAATCGAGTTTTTCTCTCTTTATGAGTTCTTCGGTATCAACGATTGCTTTAAGTTTGGTCAAGAACCACTTGTCAATCGTCGTAATTTCGTTAATGAGGTTAACCGAAACACCTTTACGAAGAGCGGCGCAAATGCAGAATAAACGCTCGTCGTTCTTTACCGTGAGTTGACAGTAAAGTTGGTCCTTGGTCATTTTGTTGTACTTGGGATAGTCAAGCGAGTTAAAGCCTAGTTCGAGTGAGCGTACCGACTTTAAGATAGCCTCTTCGAAGTTTGCGCCGATACTCATAACCTCGCCCGTAGCCTTCATTCTCGTTCCAAGAGTTTTGTTAGCCTCGGTAAACTTATCGAACGGCCAACGGGGGAATTTGCATACGACGTAGTCAATCGTCGGCTCGAAACAAGCGTAAGTCGTCTTGGTTACTCCGTTTAGAATTTCGTCAAGATTATATCCGATTGCAACGAGCGTTGCTACTTTCGCTATCGGATATCCCGTAGCCTTACTAGCGAGCGCAGACGAACGGGAAACACGGGGGTTTACCTCAATTACGGCGTACTCCATAGAGGTCGGGTTAAGCGCGAACTGAACGTTACAGCCTCCGCAAATCTTAAGAGCGGAAATAATGTTGAGCGCTGCGCCACGGAGCATTTTATACTCCTCGTCACGAAGAGTTTGCGCAGGAGCAAGAACGATACTGTCGCCCGTGTGGATACCAACGGGGTCGAGGTTTTCCATACTACAAATAGTAATCGAGTTGTCGCTCTGGTCACGCATAACCTCGAACTCGATTTCTTTCCAACCCGAAACGCATTTCTCGATTAGGCATTGTGTTACTCTCGACGCTTTTAGTCCTCTAGCGCAAATCTCACGGAGTTCGTGTTCGTTCTCGGCAATACCGCCACCCGTTCCGCCTAGCGTGTAGGCAGGACGAACGATAAGCGGATAGCCCGACTTGTCGGCAAACGCTACGGCGTCCTCTACCGTGTTGGTAATAATCGAATCGATACAAGGCTCGCCGATTTCTTCCATAGTGTTTTTGAAAAGTTCACGGTCCTCGCTCTTTTTAATTGACTCTACGGTAGTACCTAGTAGTCTAACGCCTTGCTCTTCTAAAAATCCGCTTTCAGCAAGTTCGCACGCAAGGTTTAGTCCCGTTTGACCACCAAGCGTAGGCAAAATGCTGTCAGGCTTTTCTTTTCTTATAATGTTTTTCAATACTTCGGGAGTAAGAGGCTCGAGGTAAACTCTCGACGCCATTTCCTTATCCGTCATTATCGTAGCAGGGTTGGAGTTTACCAAAATAGTGTAAATTCCCTCCGCTTTAAGCGCTCTACAAGCCTGCGTTCCAGCGTAGTCGAACTCTGCCGCTTGACCGATTGCAATCGGACCACTACCGATAATTAGTACTCTTTTTATTGATTTATCTCTTGGCATAGTCGTTCCCTCCGTTAAAGCATTTTGCTAAACTTCTCGAATAGATAAGCGGTAGTAAAACTTCCCTTACCCATTTGCGGATGGAACTGCACCGAGAACGCCTTGATGTCGTCGTAGGCAATTCCCTCCATAGTGTGGTCGTTCCAGTTAACGTGCGTAATTCTTCCCTCGACGCTCTTCTCGTCCACGCAATATCCGTGGTTTTGGCTAGTAATATATACTCTGCCCGACTCGAGGTCTTTTACGGGCTGATTGCCTCCGCGGTGTCCGTACTTCATCTTAAAGGTTCTTCCACCACGAGCGAGCGCAAGCATTTGATGGCCAAGACCGATTGCGAAAATAGGTTTCTTTCCAAGCAATCCCTTAATGGTGTCGATTGCTTTTGCGTTGTCCTCGGGATTTCCGGGACCGTCCGCAATCACTATTCCGTCGGGATTATAAGAAAGTACCTCTTCAGCCGAGGCAAACGCTGGGAAAATTTTAAGCGCAAATCCGCAAGAGGAAAGCGACGAGGTAATATTTCTTACCATACCGTAGTCGATTACCGCCACTCTTTTTCCCTCGCCTGCAATTTCATACGCCTTTTCAATACCCACTTTTTCAACGGGCTTTACGATTTCGTAAGCCTTAACCGCTTGCTTTTGCTCTTCCGTGGGTAAGTTCTGACAGATAATTCCGTTCATAACTCCGTCCGCGCGAAGTTTTCGAGTAAGCATTCTGGTATCAAGTCCGTAAATTGCTACGACTTTATTTTCCTTTAAGTACTCGTCAAGAGTAAGTTCGCTCTTCCAGTTAGACGGTACGTAGGTATAATCGTGAACGATTAGCCCTTTAACGTGTACTTTATCCGACTCGTTGTCGCTACTGTTAATTCCGTAGTTTCCAATAAGCGGATAAGTCATCGTTACGATTTGACCGTAATAGGACGGGTCGGTGATAAGTTCTTGATATCCCGTCATATTCGTATTGAAAACGACTTCTCCGATTACGTCTCCCTCGTAGCCGAAAGATACGCCCTCGAAAATCGTTCCGTCGCTTAAGTAAAGATATGCCATTTCTTTTTTCTCCAAAGTTTTAAGGATTATAGACTGTCACGGAAAGCAAGTACTTCCGCTTTTTGTTCTGCTTTAATGTAACCCGTCTCTACGGCTACTTCGAGTAGAGCCTCGAGGTTGCAAAGCGAGTGATACTCGCAATTCTCAGCCTTAAAGTTGTCGTGTCCTTTGCCGATATTGTAGGTGAAAATGGAAATTACGCCAAGCACTTCCGCTCCTGCCTCACGCAAAGCCTTAACCGCCTCAAGACAACTTCCGCCCGTCGAGATTAGGTCCTCGACGAGAACTACTTTCGCGCCCTCTTCAAGACGGCCTTCAATCTTGTTTTGTCTGCCGTGGCTCTTGTTCGCACTTCTAACGTAGCCCGTGGGGAGGCTCATTCTATCAGCGATAAGCGCCGCGTGAGCAATACCAGCCGTTGCCGTACCAAAAACTGCGGTTGCCTCGGGGTAGAACTTCTTAACGAGTTCGGTAAGTCCGTCCTCGATAATATTTCTCTCCTCGGGGTAAGATAGTACTATTCTGTTGTCGCAGTAAATAGGCGACTTAATTCCGCTCGCCCAAGTAAAAGGCTCTTCGGGGCGAAGGTAAACTGCTTTTATTTTAAGTAAACATTGTGCTGCTTTCTTTTCCATTTTTCGTTTCTCCTATCTAAAATTATTAGTCTTTACAAAACTCTTCAACTGCTCTACGGTACGCCGAAAGTCTATCCTCTGCGCCCGTGATTGCTCTACCCATTACGATATAACTTGCGCCGAGTTCTTTCGCTTTTTGAGGCGTAACTACTCTCTTTTGGTCGTCCACGCTACCGCCTGCAAATCTAATTCCGGGCGTTACGGACATAAGACCTAGTTTTACAGCCTCGGGCGCTTCGAGAGCGGAACATACGATACCGTCTAGGCCCGCTTTCTTAGCGTTTTCGGCGTAGTGACGAACCGTTTCCGTCATAGGCTTGTCTATCCAAAGTTCTTCTTTAAGCATCTCTTGCGAAGTCGAGGTTAGTTGCGTTACGGCGATTACTTTCGTGTCAGGGGAAATCTCTTTAACCGCCAAGGCCGCGCGTTTCATCATCTCAATTCCGCCCGACGCGTGAACGTTGATAATATCCGTCTTTAATTCAGCGATTACTTTCGTCGCCGACGCTACGGTGTTGGGAATATCGTGGAGTTTAAGGTCAAGGAACACTTTATATCCTTTCTCTTTGAGTTCTTTTACGAGTTCATAACCGTAACGATAATACATTTCCATACCGATTTTAAGGTAAGGTCTTTCATCTTTGAGTTCAACTAGTAAACTGTCTAGTTCTTCTCTGTTTTTGAAATCACACGCTATAATTACTTCGCGCATCTGTCCGTCCTCCCAATAATTTTCTTAATATCGTCCACCCCGATTTCCTGTAAAACCTTGGGTAAATCTTCAATAATTTGCTTGCAACCAAAGGGGTTTACAAGGTTGTACGAGCCTACCATAACCGCAGACGCGCCAACCGACATAAACTCGATTACGTCCTTTGCGCTCTCTATTCCGCCCATACCGATTATCGGAAGTTTGGTAACGGATGCAACCTCGTGCACCATACGCAAAGCAACGGGTTTTACGCACGCACCCGACATACCTGCGTGAGGAACTGCGGTAATCGCTCTGCCCGTGCGATAGTCAACCGCCATACCAAGCAAGGTATTGATAAGCGTAATTCCGTCCGCGCCTGCGCTTTCCACCGCTTTGGCGATTGCCGTAACGGAAGTAACGTTTGGCGAAAGTTTTACGAATACGGGTTTAGTCGCAACCTTTTTTACCGCCTCGGTAATCTCCGCCGCTTTGTCGGGGTCCGTACCAAACGCCATACCGCCTGCTTTTACGTTGGGGCAACTAATGTTAAGTTCAATCGCGCCTACGATATCCGCTTTGGTCAAAATCTCAACTGCTTTTACGTAACTTTCTTTGTCGTGTCCGCCCACGTTGGCAAAAATCTTTTTGTTATAAACCTGCTCGAGCAAGGGGAAATAATGCTCTACCACCGCTTGCGCACCAGGATTTTGAAGTCCTACCGAATTAAGCATACCGGACGGCGTTTCGGCAATTCTCGGCAAGGGATTACCAAATCTCTCTTCGAGCGTCGTTCCCTTAACGGAAATCGAGCCGAGAATATTTATGTCGTAAAGTTCGGCGAACTCTAGTCCGTATCCGAAAGTTCCCGACGCAGGAATTACGGGGTTATCAAGGGTTAGATTTCCAAGTTTAACGCTTAAATCTATCATCTCATTTCCTCCGCAGTCATAACGGGACCGTCTTTACAAATTCTCTTCGTGCCAAGTTTAGTCTTGCACGAGCAACCCATACATACACCGAATCCACAACCCATTCTCGCCTCGTAGGAGAGTTGTCCGTCCATACCGGTCTTAAGCAAACTGTTGAGCATAGGTTCTGGTCCGCACGAATAGAAGTAGTCGAACTCGCCTTCGCTAAATAACGCCGTTACGAAACCTTTAGTTCCGATACTGCCGTCAACGGTTGCCACCCTCGTTTCGTCGCAAAAACCGAACTTATCGAGGTAGTATGCGTCGCTAGCCGTATTAAAACCCATAAGCACGGTAACTTTTTTTCCACGCATTTTGAGTTTTTTAGCAAGATTTACAAGGGGCGGAATTCCAACGCCACCGCCGATTAGAGCGATATTTTTCGCCTCAACGTTTGGGTCAAAGCCGTTTCCAAGCGATATCAACGCTTTTAGCGTTTCTCCCTCACTCATTTGGCTCATAATCTTCGTACCCTCGCCAACGACTTTATAGACAATCGTAAGCGACGCATTATCGTAATCGCTAATGCTTATAGGACGGCGCAAATACTTGCCCGCAATCTCGATATCAATAAACTGACCGGGGCGAGTAATAAGCGAAGTGTCGCCAAGAAGTACCATCTCGTAAACGAGTGCGTTTAGCGGACGGTTGCTCTTAATAGTGAAAATCTCGTCTTTAATCATAATCTTAAACAATTACTCCGTTTTCTAGTTTAACTTCGCCGTCAACTACGACGGTATCAACGAATCCCGATACGGTAAGACCGTTAAAGGGCGTGTTCTTTCCTTTTGAGTAAAATTTTGCGCTATCGATTGTGTATTTCTTGTCAAGGTCAACTAGCGTTAGGTCGGCAACTTCTCCCTCTTTGAGTTTTCCGCCGATTCCTAAAATCTCACGCGGTTTTACGCTCATAAGACGGTTTAAGTCGGTAAGCGTAATCAATCCGCTCTTGACTAGCACGCTGTACGAAAGCGCAAAAGAAGTTTCTATTCCGCTTATTCCGAACGACGCAGAAACGTAATCGGTATTCTTGTCCGCTTGCGAGTGGGGAGCGTGGTCGGTAGCGATTACGTCAATCGTTCCGTCCATTATGCCCTCGATAATCGCCGTTCTGTCGTCCTCCGTTCTAATGGGGGGATTAACCTTAGTTGCGGTATCGTAAGTCTTTATTATCTCGTCGTTAAGCGCAAAGTAGTGCGGACAAGTCTCCGCCGTTACCTTTACGCCCTTTCTCTTGAAAAAGCGAATTAGTTCTACCGAACCTTTGGTGGAAACGTGCGCTATGTGAACGGGGAGAGAAAGCGTTTCGGCTAGTATTAGTTCTCTTGCTATTCCGATTTCCTCACTTGCTCTGCTAATTCCGGGCAAGCCCGCCTCGGCAGATGCGACGCCTTCGTTTACTGCGCCACCCTCGGAAAGCGTTTTGTCCTCGCTATGCGATATTACTTTTAGTCCTAGCGTAGATGCGTACTCAAGCGCTAGTCTCATTAGTTTACTATCAGATACGGGCATACCGTCGTCGCTTACAGCAATTATTCCAGCCTCTTTCATTGCGCCCATTTCGGCTAGGCTCTCGCCCTTTAAGCCTTTCGTGATTGCGCCTATCGGATAAACTTTTGCGTATCCCTCTTCCAAAGCGTGGCGAACGATATACTCGGTAACGATTTTGCTATCGTTTACGGGATTTAGGTTGGGCATACAGCAAACCGCCGTAACTCCGCCTTTAATCGCCGCTCTTACGCCCGTGGCTATCGTTTCCTTGCCCTCAAAACCCGGTTCTCTTAAATGTACGTGCATATCGCAAAAGCCGTAGAAAAGGTGCTTGCCCTTTGCGTCGATTACTCTGTCGGCGTTTCTATCAACCTTACCGATTTTAGTTATTACGCCGTCTTTGATAAAGACGTCAGCCTCTTTTAAGTTGTCGCGAACTAAAGTCGCGTTCTTTATTAGCAAAGTCGCCATATCTTACCTTCCTTCGCCGATTAGGCTAAGTACGCTCATTCTTACTGCGAGCCCGTTAGTAACTTGCGTATCGATTAAACTTGCTTTTCCGTCCATAACCTCACCCACGATTTCTACTCCGCGGTTAACGGGGCCGGGGTGCATTACCACCGCCGTAGGCTTTGCGTAAGATAGTAAAGCGTTGTTTATTCCGTATAGTCGGTTGTACTCTTTAAGCGAGGGGAACGGTCCGCAGTTTTGTCTTTCTAGTTGCATTCTCAGTCCCATAACTACGTCAGCGCCCGACACCGCCTCTACGGGATTAGTCGTCATCTTGCATTTGCCGTTTAATCCGCTAGGGAGCAAGGTCATAGGTGCGCACATAGTTACTTCTGCGCCCATTTTAGTCAAGCATTCTAAGTTGCTTCTTGCCACTCTCGAGTGCAAAATATCGCCTATAATCGTTACTTTTAGACCTTCTACCGAGCCGAAATGCTCTTTCATAGTCATAAGGTCAAGTAGCGCTTGCGTAGGGTGAGCGTGCGTGCCGTCGCCAGCGTTAACTACGCTTGCTTTTACGTTTTTTGATAAAAATAAAGGCGTACCACTTACTTGATGACGGATAATAACGATATCGGTGCCAAGAGCATCCAAAGTCTTTCCCGTATCAACGAGTGATTCGCCTTTCTGTACGCTAGAAGTTCCAATGTCTAAAGAATTAACGTCCGCACCAACGAGCATACCTGCACGCTCAAAACTCATTTTGGTACGGGTGGAGTTCTCATAAAATAAAGTGGTAACCGTCTTTCCTTTCAAAAGAGAACACTTTTCCCCCGAAAGAGCGATTTTCTTCATTTCAAACGCGCGCTCGATTATTGCGTTTATTTCTTCTTTAGATAGTGATTTAATGTCAAGTAGTTGTTTCATTTAATTCTCCATTTTAGAAAAAAACTGCCCTATCTTGGGCAGTTGAACCTACTTTTCTCTCCGTTATTGAGTTTCCTAGCCCAACAACCTAGATTATTGTACCACATAGCAAGAAAAATGTAAAGCGTTTTAAGTATTTTACCAAATTTTTTTAACAAAAGAGAGACAAAGTTTTTGCCTTGCCTCTCTTTCATATTTAATTATTAAGTTGCCGAAAAGCCTTACTTAAAGTATTTAACGCCGGCGCGGAAGATGTTCATATCGAAGTTGCCGGGGAGGTTTTTATACAAGCCCTCTTGGTAACGCTCGGTGTGTCCCATCTTGCCGAGTATTCTGCCGTCGGGGGAAACGATACCCTCAACCGCCATAAACGAACCGTTGGGGTTGTAGGGCGAAAGCATAGTAACTTTTCCCTCTTCGTCAACGTACTGCGTAGCGATTTGACCGTTTGCAAGGAGTTCTGCGTAGATTTCAGGAGAGCAAATGAATTTACCCTCGCCGTGAGAAACGGGAACGGAGTAAATATCGCCAACTTTGAAATCGCATAGCCACGGCGATTTGGTCGTACCTATTCTAATATTAGATATCGTCGAAACGTGACGAGAAATATTATTGTAAGTAAGCGTGGGGCTATTAGCCGTTTGGTCAACGATTTTACCGAAAGGCAACAAGCCGAGTTTGATAAGCGCTTGGAAACCGTTACAAATACCGACTGCTAGTCCGTCACGCTTGTAAAGTAGGTTTTCTACCGCCTCTTTAAGCACTTCGTTCTTGAAAGTATTTACGATAAACTTACCGCTACCGTCAGGCTCGTCTCCGCCCGAGAAACCTCCGGGGAACGCTATGATTTGAGCGTTGTCGATACGCTTTTTCATTTCGGCAATACTTTGCTCGATATCAGCCTTACCGTTGTTCTTCATAACGAAGATATCTGCCTCTGCGCCCTCTCTCGTGAACGCTTTAGCCATATCGTATTCGCAGTTCGTTCCTGGGAAAGCAGGAATAAATACTCTCGGCTTTGCGCTCTTGAGCGAACCAGCGTAAGCGATACCCGCCTCAAAATTAGAGGGCTTTGCCTCGCCGTCGGCAGGAGCAGTCGTGGGATATACGCTTTCAAGTTTTTTGGTAAACGCATCAATAAGTTCAGCAATCGCGATTTCGCTCTCGCCGATTTTTACGGTGTTTCCTCCCGTAACCTCGCCGATTTCCTCAGCAAAGTCAGAGGTTAGGTCTTTTGCGAGAACTACGATATCGCCGTAAAGAGGCATAAACATTTTCTTGTCCGCTTTAAGCGTTGCGCCCGTCCTATCGCCCATAAGACCTTTGGCGATTGCGCAAGCGTAACCGCCCTCTTCGGTAACGGTAGTACGCATTACTTTTCCGCTATCTATGAGTTTTTCGATTTCGCCGTACATAGAAAGCGCGTAATCGAAGTCGGGATAGCCTTTCTCGTCACGCTTAAGCGAGAAGAGATATAGTTTGCCCTTTTCGTTGAGAACGTTATGGCGCAAGGTCTCGTCGTCCGTAATACCCATAGCGAACGCAATTACGGTGGGGGGAACGTCAATGTTTTCAAAAGTTCCGCTCATACTGTCTTTTCCGCCGATTGCGCCCAACTTTAAGCCCATTTCCGCCTTGAAAGCACCAAGGAGTGCGCCCAAAGGCTCTCCCCAACGCTCAGGACTGTTGCCAAGACGCTTGAAGAACTCTTGGAGCGATAATCTAATCGTGTTCTTCTTTACGCCGGCGGACACGAGTTTACTCGTTGCCGATACGATAGAATAAATCGCACCCGTGAAGGGGGAGTGCAACATAAGGGGCGGATAGCAAGCGTACGAAGACGCCGTTACCGTGTGCGTAAATCCACTTACGGGGGGCTTGCTTGCCATTACTACCGAGGGGGTAAGTTGGGTAATTCCACCAAACGGCATTAGTACGCTACCAGCGCCGATACTACCGTCGAAGGTCTCGCCCATACCCTTTTGCGAGCATACTTCAAGTCTGCCGATTTCCGCTTTTAGCGCGCCCGTAAAGTCGCCTTTATCTAGGTAAGGCTTGCTAGCGGACGAAACGGTGTCGAAATATCCGTTATAGTCGTCCACGATAACCGCCTCGGTCTCTTGCTTAACACCGTTAGTGTCAAGGAAAGAACGAGCCACGTCAACGATTGTTTCGTCGCCGTAGAACATACGAAGTCTTCCGCTGTCCGTTACTACCGCAGTCTTAACGGCTTTTAAGTTCTCTTCTTTCGCTAGTTCGATAAATTTGTCGGCGGTGTCCGCTTTTACCATAACCGCCATTCTTTCCTGACTTTCGGAAATAGCAAGTTCGGTTGCGGTAAGTCCGTCGTATTTTTTGTTTACTCTGTCAAGATAGATATCTAGTCCTTCACTTAATTCGCCGATTGCTACGCAAACTCCGCCTGCGCCGAAGTCGTTACACTTAACGATAAGTTTGCTTGCCTCGGGGTTTCTAAATAGACGCTGGAGTTTTCTCTCCTCGGGCGGATTTCCCTTTTGAACTTCCGCTCCGCAAGTCTCTACCGATTTAGCGGTGTGCGATTTACTACTTCCCGTCGCTCCGCCACAACCGTCTCTTCCCGTGTCTCCGCCAACGAGCAAGATAATATCGCCTGCTACGGGCTTTTCACGGCGAACGTTTTCAGCCTTGTTTCCGCCGATAACGTAACCCGTTTCTAGTCTTTTTGCTTTATATCTATCGCTAAATAGTTCGTGTACTCCACCCGTTGCTAGTCCGATTTGGTTGCCGTAAGAGGCAAAACCGGAAAGCGCGGTTTTAGAGATTACACGCTGGGGCAACTTACCGGGTAAAGTCTTAGAAAAGTCTTCGGTAATGTCGCCTGCGCCCGTTACACGCATTGCTTGATAAACGTAAGTTCTTCCACTTAGCGGGTCACGGATTGCGCCACCAAGACAGGTCGCAGCGCCACCAAACGGCTCGATTTCCGTGGGGTGATTGTGCGTTTCGTTCTTGAACATTATTAGCCACTCTTCGTCTTTTCCGTCGTTATCTACCGTAACTTTTACGGAGCAAGCGTTAATTTCGTCGCTCTCGTCAAGGTTATCGAGATATCCCTCTTTTTTGAGTTTCTTAACGGCAATCGTGGCTACGTCCATTAAACACGCATACTTGTCGGGACGAGCCGAATACATTTCGCCAAAAAGCGCCTTGTACTCGTCGAGCGCGTCGAACAAATGTCCGTTAGCCGAACGAATTTCAATCTTTTTAAGTTCGGTCAAGAAAGTGGTGTGACGACAATGGTCAGACCAGTAAGTATCAATTACTTTAATTTCGGTAAGAGTTGGCTCTCTGCCCTCGTCACGGAAATAGCCTTGTACGAACTTAAGGTCCGCAAAGGTCATAGCAAACCCAAAACCGTCGTAGAATTTCTTCAAAGCGGTCTCGTCAAGGTCCTTAAACTCGAGTTCTACTCTCATTTTGCCCATTTTAACTTCCGCTCTCTTTAGCGTTTCGGGGAGGTCTAAACTACCCTCTTTGCTGTCAACGGGGTTAATTAGATAGCCTTTAATCTTAACCATATCTTCGTCGGTTACGCCCGTAAAATCGTAAACGGTTGCGCAACGAACCAAAGGACGAACGCCTCCCGTTAGGAACTGCACGCATTGAGCGGCAGAGTCAGCACGCTGGTCGTACTGTCCGTCAAGATACTCGGTAACGAGCACTTTGCCCTCGAAAGAAGGCTGAGCGTAAACGCTATCAACGCTAGGCTCGGAGAATACGGACACGATTGCCTTGTCCATTTCTTCTTTAGATAGTCCCTCTACGTCGTAACGAATATACTTTCTTACGCCCGAAACGGAAATGCCAAGCAAACTTTCGATTTCGCCGATTAGTTTACCGCTTCCGTCAAACTGCGGTTTTTTCTCACTGTAAATACGATATACCATTTCTTTCAATCCTTTTATACTTTACCGATATCGGAGCGATATCTTCCGCCCTCGAATTTAACCTTGTCTATCTGTGAATATACGATACCTCTAGCCTCTTCAATATCACTAGCAACCGCCGTCATATTGAATACTCTTCCGCCGTTGGTAACTAATTCTCCGTCCTTTCTTGCCGTACCTGCGTGATAGAGCGTTACGCCCTCGGTCTTATCTATCGTTATAGGGAAACCTTTAACGACGTTTTCGGGATATCCACCCGAGGCGATTACCACCGTAAAGCCCGTTTTGTCGCTCCACTCGATATCAAGACTATCGAGCGTGCCGTCTATACAAGCGTCGATAATGTCAACGAAGTCGGTCTTAAGCAAGGGTAAAATCGCTTGCGTTTCGGGGTCGCCAAAGCGCGCGTTGTACTCTATTACCTTAATTCCTTTCTCCGTCATCATAAGCCCGAAGTAGATTACGCCCTTGTAGGTTATGCCGTCTTTAACGAGACCTTCAATCGTGGGCCTAAAGATTTTCTCTTCCGCCTCCGCTTTCTTTTCGGCGGTAAAGTAAGGAGAGGGTGCGAAAGCGCCCATACCACCCGTGTTTAATCCTTTGTCGCCGTCGTAAGCGCGTTTATGGTCTTGCGAAGAAGGCATACACTTAACCGTTTTTCCATCCGTAAACGCAAGCACGGTTACTTCTCTGCCCGTCAAAAACTCCTCGATAACTACGGTGTTTCCGCTGTCGCCAAAAGCCTTGTCGAGCATAAGCGTTTTAAGTCCTTCCATAGCCTCGTCGCGAGTTTTGCAAATTAGTACGCCTTTACCAAGCGCTAATCCGTCTGCCTTAAGCACGATAGGAACGGTAGCCGTTTCAAGATATTTTTTCGCCTCTTCGTAGTCGTTAAAGCAAGCGTACTCGGCGGTGGGTATTCCGTGACGGCGCATAAACGCCTTGGAAAAAGCCTTACTTCCCTCCATAATCGCAGCCTCTTTAACGGGGCCGAACGCTCTAATCTTTTCCTCGTTAAGTCTGTTAACTAATCCCAAACTCAACGGGTCGTCGGGAGCAACGAACACGAGGTCGATTTTCTTTTCTTTAGCAACCGAAACTATTCTATCAAAGTCGGTGGCCTTTCCTTCTATACACTCCGCATCCTCCGCTATACCAGCGTTACCCGGCAAGCAAAATAGAGCGGTGGTTTTTTTGCTCTCTTTAAGTTTTTTGACGATAGCGTGTTCTCTTCCGCCTCCGCCGATAACTAAAATACGCATTTTGTTCTCCTAGATAAATATTAGTGGTGGAATAATCTCATTCCCGTAAACGCCATTACCATACCGTAAGAATCGGCAGTCTCGATTACGAGTCCGTCTCTAATCGAACCACCCGGCTCTGCTACGTACGATACTCCGCTCTTTGCCGCTCTGTCGATATTATCCGAGAAGGGGAAGAAAGCGTCGCTACCAAGCGAAACACCCGTAATAGAATCGAGGTACGCTCTCTTTTCAGCCTTAGTAAACGGCTCGGGACGAACTGCAAAATACTTTTGCCATACGTCGTCGCCTAATACTTGCTCGCTATCGTCTTCGGAGAGGTATAGGTCGATAATGTTGTTCATATCAGGTCTGCCTACGCCCTCTGCGAACTGCAAGGATAGTACTTTCTCGTGCTGACGAAGGTGCCATAGGTCTGCCTTTTGTCCTGCTAGACGAGTACAATGAATTCTAGACTGTTGTCCTGCGCCTACGCCGATTGCTTGTCCGTCGTAAGCAAAGCAAACGGAGTTGGACTGCGTGTATTTAAGAGTGATTAGCGAAATAATAAGGTCAATCGCCTTGTCCTCGGGCAAATCTTTATTCTTAGTTACGATATTAGATAGGAGCGCGCGGTTGATTTCAAAGTTGTTTCTACCCTGCTCGAAAGTAATACCGTAAACTTGTTTGCGCTCAAGCGCCATAGGCGTATAGTTTGCGTCGATTTTAACGATATTGTAAGTTCCCTTTCTCTTCTCTTTTAGTAGCGAAAGAGCCTCGGGAGTATATCCGGGTGCGATTACGCCGTCGGATACTTCACGAGCGATAATCTTCGCCGTTACTTCGTCGCACTCGTCCGAAAGCGCAATCCAGTCACCGAAAGAGGACATTCTATCCGTTCCTCTTGCTCTAGCGTAAGCGCACGCTAGCGGAGAAGAATCGAGGTCCTCGATATCGTCAACGAAACAAGCCTTCTTTAATGCAGGCGAAAGGGGTTTGCCTACCGCTGCGGAAGTGGGGGAAACGTGCTTAAAACTAGTAGCACAGCACATACCCGTTGCCTCTTTGAGTTCTTTTACGAGTTGCCAAGAATTGAAAGCGTCCAAAAAGTTAATGTAACCGGGGCGTCCGTTAAGCACCTCGATAGGAAGGTCGCTGTCGTCGGACATAAAAATTCTCGCGGGTTTTTGGTTGGGGTTACAACCGTATTTGAGTTCAAATTCTTTCATAATCTCCTCCTATTCGTTTTTATTCACAATTCTAGTTTCGGTTTCTCCGCTTTCGATATCAATATATCTTACGAAAAGCGAAACTTTGTTTTCTTCGTTAAGGTTAGTCCAAATAAGGTTAGTGAGTTCGTCAATCGCCATATCGGGGAGAACGAGCGTTTTGGGTTCGCCCTCGAAAGAAGGGAGCGGATTGCCGTTTTCGGAGTAAGTATGGATAAACTTTGCTTTGCCCGAAATGGGGTTAGAATAAGCGTAAGTAAATCTCTCGCAGGAACTATCGTCGCCCTCTGCGCTCTTAAGAATTGACATAGCGAAATTCATACCGCCGTTCTCACGGTGAATAATTCCCGAAATTCTGGGCGTGAAGTTGGGCTTGTCGTCCTCGAACTCACGGGTGCGCAACGCTTGCTCGAAAGTCATTTGCTTGTCCATAAGGTCGTAAATCGTATCAGTTTGGTCGCCGTTAGTTACTATCGTCTTGTTGCCAAGCACTCTTACGGGATAGTAAATAATGAGGTGCGGGTCAACCATTTTGGACTCGTCGAACGCCTTCGTTCTCATAGCCTCGCCTTCTGCTACGAAAACACGGTTACGACTGTTGACGCTTCTGCCCATAATAAAGTAAGCGGTTACCGCTTTTTTTCCGTCAGCGCTCTTGCCGATTATAATTCCTCTTCCGTGATAAGGAAGAGAGTTGAGTTCCTCTGCAATCGATAAAACTTTCATTTTTATTCTCCTTTTATCAAAACTTTGTTATCCACTACGGTAATTCTGCCATCGCAGAAAAGTTTTACCGCAAGGGGGAGTATTTTCCACTCCGCCTCTTCCATAATTCTCTTTTGTAAAACTTCGGGCGTGTCGCCTTGCTTAACCTCGACTGCCTTTTGCAAGATAATAGGACCTGCGTCGCACTCGGGGGTTACGATATGTACCGTAGCGCCAGACACCTTAACTCCTTTTTCAAGAGCGCACTCGTGAACTTTAAGTCCGTAATATCCTTTTCCGCAAAACGACGGGATAAGGGCTGGGTGTACGTTAATGATTTTGTTAGGGTATTTCTCGTAAACTTGCTCGTCGATAATCGTCAAGAACCCTGCAAGCACTACGAGTTCCGCTCCCTCACTCTCTAGCGTATCTACGATTGCTTTAGAGTATTCCGTTACGCTTTCGTAATCCTTTCTCGACAAAACTACCGACTTAATGCCGTTTTGTTTTGCTCGCTCTAGAGCGTAAACGCCCGGCTTTGAGGCAAGGACTAACGAAATTTCACCGTTCCCTAACTCTCCTCTCTTTTGAGCGTCGATAAGCGCTTGAAGGTTAGTTCCGCCACCCGAGACGAGAACGGCGATTTTTACTTTTGCGCTCATAGAATTACGCCCTCGCCCTCTACTACTTCGCCGAGAGCAACGGGGTTTTCGCCGAGGCTAACTAGTTTTGCAATCGCTCCGTCGTAGTTTTCGGGGGATACGCAAAGCACCATACCAATACCCATATTAAAGGTATTGCACATCTTCTCGTAAGAAATGTCCGCTCTTCTTTGGAGTTCTACGAAAAGCGGGGGTAGTTCGTAAGAGTTACGGTCAATCTTTGCGCAAAGTCCTTTGGGTAAAATTCTGGGAATATTCTCGATAAAGCCACCGCCCGTGATATGAGCGATACCCTTAACCTCAACCTCGCCGATAAGCGAAAGAATAGTCTTTACATACAAACGAGTGGGGGTTAAAAGCACTTCAGCGGGAACGCCACCGATAGCGTCGCAGTACTCGAAAGTAGCCTTGTCGTCAGCGGGGAAAAGCTGACGAACGAGCGAATATCCGTTGGAGTGAACTCCGCTAGAACGAAGTCCGATTAGGCGGTCGCCTTTTTTAATAGTCGAGCCGTTGATTACTTTATTTCTCTTGGTAATACCTACCGCAAAGCCTGCGATATCGTACTCGCCTTCGGTATAAAATCCGGGCATTTCGGCAGTCTCTCCACCGATTAGCGCGCATCCGGACTTTTCACAACCCTCGGCTACGCCCTTAACGATAGACGCAACTTTTTCGGGGATTAGTTTTCCTAGAGCGATATAGTCGAGGAAAATTAGCGGTTTTGCGCCCTGACAAACGATATCGTTTACGCACATAGCAACTGCGTCGATACCTATCGTATCGTGCTTGTCAAGAGCGAACGCATACTTGAGTTTAGTGCCTACGCCGTCAGTTCCTGCAACCAAAACGTCGCTATCGGGTTGGTCGCCTAATGCGTAAAAACCACCGAACGAACCAAGGTCGCCCAAAACGTTTTTGTCGTAAGTCTTCTTTACGTACTCTTTCATAAGTTTTACGGCGCTGTAACCTGCCTCTACGTCAACGCCTGCCTTCTTGTAATCTATAGCCATTTTTATTTCTCCTTTACTTTTTAAGGTCGAGTTTGAACTCGCCGGTCTTTACGTCAATGGGGTATTTTCCGTTAAAGCAAGCACAGCAGAAGTCGTTCTCACTTCCCTCGCAAGCCTTGGTTAAATATTCTAGCGGTAAGTAATGTAAACTATCCGCTCCGATTTCCTTGCAAATCTCTTCGGGCGTTTTGTACGCGCCGATTAGTTGGTCCTTCGTACTCATATCTACGCCGAAGAAACAGGGGTTCGTAACGGGCGGAGAGGCGATTACCATATGAACTTCTTTCGCTCCGTTATCACGAAGTAGTTGAACGATTTTCATACTCGTCGTTCCACGCACGATTGAGTCGTCGATTAGGATTAAGCGTTTGCCTTTAATGTTATTCTTAATAGCGTTGAGTTTAATCTTAACGCTGTTTTCTCTCATTGATTGACTGGGCTGAATAAAAGTTCTTCCGATATAACGGTTTTTACTCAAAGCGTCAATGTACGGTAGTCCGCTCGCTTCGGCGTAACCACGCGCCGCAACCGTCGCAGAGTCGGGTACGCCTGCAACTACGTCGCCGTCGATTTTGAAAAGGTCCGCCATATATTTTCCGCATCTGTATCTAGAGTCGTAAACGTTTACGCCGTCGAAAGACGAATCGCTACGGGCAAGATAAACGTGCTCGAATATACAGAACTTACGCTCACGCTTTCCGAAAAACTCGCTGTGTGTAGAAAGGTCGTCGTTAACGACTATCATTTCGCCGGGGAGCACGTCGCGAATTACCGTTCCGTTTAGGCTATCAATCGCGCAAGTCTCGCTCGCGAACATAATATCGTCGCCTTTTTTACCGAACGCTAGCGGTTTAAGTCCAAGCGAATCGCGAACTGCAATTAGTTTTCCGTCCGCCATAACGACGAGCGAGAAAGTTCCTACGAGTTCTTTACAAGCCTTAAGCACGCCTTGCTCTATGCTGTCCACCGCATACTTGTTGATAAGAGCGCCTACCACCTCGCTATCGATAGAGGACTGGAAAATATGTCCGCTGTTAATCATTTTCGATTTGAGTTCAGCGCAGTTGTTTATGCAACCGTTAATCGCAATCGCCATTCTTCCCCAACGGCCGTAGAAAACTACCGGCTGGGTGTTTACGACGTTGTTTGAACCCGTCGTCGAATAACGAACGTGTCCTATTCCGCACTTGGTATGCGGAAATTCGTTTAGTATTTCTTCGTCGAACACTTCGTTTACTAGACCTAATTTTTTATAGTAGTGTACCTTTCTTTTTTCGGACACTACTGCGATACCCGCGCCCTCTTGACCACGGTGTTGGAGTGCGTATAGACCAAAATAAATGTCGTGCGCCATCTCCTTTTTTTCTGCGGAAATTATACCGATAATTCCACACTCTTCTCTTCTTTCTAACTCCTCTCGGGGTAGTATAACGGATTTCATTTAGTTACTCCTTTTCTCTTTTTGCCTATTCCGTTTCCACTTCTCGTTTATAGTTCTTCAGCAAGCGTAGCGTTGCTATCGATTACGGCTTGTCCCGCTTTCTTTCTATGCTCAGAAAGAGCCTCTCTTAAATTTGCGTCCGAGATTGCAAGCATTTGTAGCGCAAGTAATCCGGCGTTTTGTCCACCGTTGATTGCTACCGTCGCTACGGGTACTCCGGGAGGCATCTGCACTACCGAAAGAAGCGAGTCTAGTCCGTCCATAGTCGAACTCTTTACGGGTAGTCCGATTACGGGTTTGGTAGTAAACGCCGCAATAAAGCCCGCTAAGTGCGCAGCCTTACCTGCAGCCGCGATATAGATATCGTACTCGCCTTTTTCTCCGCTAGCGTACGCCTTAACTACCTCGGGAGTGCGATGCGCGCTCATAACGATAGTATCTACGCTAACGCCAAATTTCTTAATAATCTCTACGGTAGGTTTTACTACCTCTAGGTCGGACTTCGAGCCCATTGCCACTAAAATTTTAGCCATTTTTAATTCCTCCGAAAAAATAAAGATAACGCAATCTAACCCGATTGCGTTATCGTCATAGCGTTTTTTTTGTATTTTTTCTCCCCAAAAAGGGTGCAAAAATCCGAGCAAAGCACGAGCGCGGACGATATGCCCGAGCCGTAAACACAAGCGTCTTGTTTTCTTAAGTTGCAAATAACTCCACTCATACCACTATGATAACACAAAAGCCTTTTTTTTGCAACCGATTAGCCGTGCTCGCACAATATTTTTACAGTTTCTTCGCCTCGAAACTTCCGCCTCTGAACTCGTAGAGTTCTTTCGCTCCTAGCAAGCGTAGTTTTTCTTCGCCCTCACAAAGTCCAAACGCAATTTGATTTGCGTCGTGACAGTCGGTAGAAAGCGTTACTTTTCCGCCTTTACCGATAATATACGAAAGTATTTCGTCGCTAGGGTACGGCGAGTTAAGTTTCTTTCTAGGTATTGCTCCGTAATTGACCTCGAATACTACCCCCTCGCTAACACACGCACTCGCACAGTCAAGCGCAAGAGATAGGTATTTTGGGCTGTTAAAATCTACGATTTTACCTCCGCACTTTCTAATTAGGTCGAAGTGTCCTAATACGGTAGGCTTTTTCTTGGCGCAAGCAAGCACTTGCGAGTAATACTGCTCGGCAAGAGATAAAGCGTTTCCGCCGAAAAACTCTTCTAGCGCTCTTTCCAAGTCTTCCGCCGTGTGGTCGATAGGGTAACGCTTGCCCTCTTTTTCAAAGTGGTGCGTAGAGCCGATAGTGTATTCGTACTTACCTTTATCGACGGGCGCAAACAAGTCCTCTTCCACTCCTAAATACACTTTTACGGGGTACGGATTAGCCTTTTTTAACTCCTCGATGGCTTTTATATACTCGTCCTCGCTAGGCCTATCGCCACAAAAGAAAGCGTAGTCGGAGTGACGAGAAAAACCAAGGTCGGTTATTCCTTCCTTAAACGCGCTCTCTAACATTTGCCAAGGCGTAGATTTGCCGTCGCAAAAAACGGTGTGGTTATGAAGCGACGAGCGTTGCATTACTTCATAGTCTCCTGTTTAACTTTCTTATCAACGATATGGCGCGAACCGAGTTCAGCCAAAATTTCAGAAGGCGTAATACCGCTCTCTACCATAAGAACTAGGAGGTGGTACGCTAGGTCGGAAATCTCGAAAATCGTTTCCGCTTTATCCTCTTTCATAGACGCTATTACTACCTCGGTACACTCTTCGCCTACTTTCTTAAGAATTTTCTCTTTACCTTTTTGGAATAGGTAAGTGGTATAACTTCCCTCGGGGCGTTTCTCGTTGCGCTCGAGTAGTAGCGTGTAAAGTTCGCCTAGCGAAAAATCGTTTCTCTCGCCGTAAATTACTTCGTTAAAACAACTATCTTTACCCAAGTGGCACGCAGGACCGTCCTTAATTACTTCCACGACTAGCGCGTCGTAGTCGCAATCCGCCGTAATGGAAACGATATGCTGATAGTTTCCGCTCGTCTCCCCTTTAAGCCAAAGTTCTTGCCTACTTCTAGAGTAAAAACAAGTTAGTTTTTTCTCTATCGAAATTTGCAAACTCTCTTTATTCATATACGCCACGGTGAGAACTTTTTTCGTATAAAAGTCCTGTACTACCGCAGGAATTAAGCCCTTTTCGTCAAACTTAAGTTTATTTAAATCAAACATATTTTTCTCCTAAATTCTTACCGAAACGCCCTCTTTTCGTAGCGTTTCTTTCAAATCTTTTATGTCCACTTCTCCAAAATGGAATATTGACGCCGCAAGTCCTGCATCAACTCCGGGAATTTTGAAAAGTTCGATAAAGTCCTCTTTCTTTCCCGCTCCGCCAGATGCGATTACGGGTACTTTTACCACCGAAGTAAAAGTTTTTAGCATTTCGATATCGAACCCGTTTTTAACTCCGTCCGTATCGATACTATTAAGTACGATTTCGCCCGCGCCTAGTTTTTCGCCTCGCATAGCGAACTCAACCGCATCTAACCCCGTGTCCTCTCTTCCGCCTTTAGCGAATAGACGGAACTGCCCGTTTACACGCTTTACGTCGAGAGAAAGAACTACGCATTGACTTCCGAATTTTTCCGCTCCCTCAGCGATAAGATAGGGGTTTTTTATTGCGCCCGAGTTAACGCTTACTTTGTCCGCACCAGAGCCAAGCACTCTCGAAAAATCTTCGACGGTGTTTATTCCACCGCCTACCGTGAGCGGAATAAAGATTTCACTCGCTACTTTCTCTAGCACCGTGGTAAACAGCGAACGCTGTTCTACCGACGCCGTTATGTCGTAAAACACGAGTTCGTCCGCACCCTTATCGTTATAAACCTTGGCAAGTTCTACGGGGTCGTTTACGTCGGACACGCCCTCGAAATTAACGCCTTTAACAACTCTGCCTGCTCGCACGTCAAGACAGGGTATAATTCTTTTCGTTATCATACTTTCGCCACCTTAATCGCCTCGGCTAAATCTATTCTGCCCTCGTAAAGCGCCTTGCCTAAAATCGCACCCGATATGTTCATTTTTGCTAGCGTTTCAACTTCGCTTATCTCGGTAATTCCACCCGAGGCTACGATATCAACGCCCTCGATTTTGCGCAACTTTTCATAAAGAGCAATATTCGTGCCTTTTAGCATACCGTCTTTACTAATATCCGTGCAAATTATAGTTTTAACGCCTATATCTCGCATTTTCTTGATAAAGTCTTCGCCATACTCCGACGCCGTTTCAAGCCATCCCGATACTGCCACAAACCCGTCCTTTAAGTCCACGCCGACCGCAATCTTGTCGCCGTAACGAGCAACTGCGTCTTGGACAAACTGGGGATTTTTAACGGCAATCGTGCCTAGAATAACTCTGCTCGTTCCAAGCGAAAGGTACTCTTCAATGCGCTCCATAGTTCTAATTCCACCGCCCACCTCGGCAAAAAGCGAAGTGCTTTTTACGATTTCGCCTATAAGCCTTGCGTTAGTTGCAAAACCGTCTTTTGCGCCGTCAAGGTCAACGATATGTATGCACTCTGCGCCTTGTTCGGCAAACGAGCGAGCAACGCTAATCGGCTCGCTAGAATACTGTTTAGCCGTACCGTAATCACCTTTAGTGAGGCGCACCGCTTTTCCGTCTAGTATGTCTATTGCTGGGAAAATCTTCATTTTTCATCCTTTATTTTTGCACGAATGCACGCAAAATATTAAGTCCTACCTCTCCGCTTTTTTCGGGGTGAAACTGACAACCCGAAACGTTGCCTACGCTCGCAATTCCCGTAACGGGCACGCCGTAGTCGGACGAGGCTACCGTATAATCGCCCTTGGGCGCATAAAACGAGTGAACGTAGTACACGAAATCTCCATCCGAAATATTTTTAATTAGCGTATGTTCTTTACAAAAATCAAGCGAGTTCCAACCGATTTGCGGAATTTTTAGGTCAATATTTTTTCTCTTAAATTCTTCCTCGAAAGGCAAAATTTCGCCCTTGATTAGCCCTAGTCCACGGTGCTCGCCAAACTCGTAACTCTTTTCAAAAAGCAGTTGCATACCTAAACATATTCCAAGCACGGGTTTACCCTCGTCAGCCGACGAGAGAACGACTTTATCAAGTCCGCTTTGGCGTAGTTTTGTCACCGCCTCGCCAAACGCACCAACGCCCGGAAGAACGATTTTGTCGCACCTACTAAGCGTATTTTCGTCAGACGAAACTACTACCTCACCGCCCACTTTTTTAAGCGAGCAGGTTAGCGAAAAAAGGTTGCCGACGCCGTAGTCAATAATACCGACCATTACAAAACTCCCTTCGTTGACGGAATTTCGTCTTTATACTGCTCGTCAACGGTGACCGCCTCTTTAAGCGCTCTTGCCATACCCTTGAACGACGCCTCTAAAATATGGTGGCTGTCCTCGCCGGCTAGTTGATGGAAGTGGTATGCTCCCGGGCACTCACGCGAAAAACCTGCCCAAAACTCACGAGCAAGTTCGGTGTCGAAATCGCCCACTTTTTCGGCGGGAACTTTTAATGCGTAACCAAGCGCACATCTACCCGAAAGGTCAACGGCGCAAAGAATTAGCGTTAGGTCCATAGGGAGAGCAAACGAACCGTATCTCTTAATTCCCTTTTTGTCGCCGAGAGCCTCACGGAACGCTCTACCTAGCGTTATACCGATATCCTCCGTCGTGTGGTGGAAATCGACCTCGCTATCGCCCTTAGCCTCAATCGTAATATCAAATCTGCCGTGGCGAGTAAAGAGTTCTAACATATGGTTCAAAAAACCGCAGTCAGTCTTAATCGAATATTCGCCCTTGCCGTCGAGGTTAAGCGATACTTTTATTTCCGTTTCGCCCGTTTTGCGCTCTACGAAAGCCTTTCTCATACTTACTTCTCCTTTGAATAAATATCGCCGATAGATTTTACGAGTTCTTCCATTTGCTCTCTATTTCCTATCGTAATTCTTGCGAAACTAGATAGTCTATCAGCATTAAAATATCTTACCAAAATACTTCTTTTTCTTAACTCCATATAAAGTTTTTGACCGTCGCCGTCGGGAGGCGAGGCGAAAACGAAATTCGCTTTGCTCGGCAAAACCTTAAATCCAAATTTATTTAGTTCTCTCGTTAAAAACTCTCGGTTTTGTATTATTTTGGCGCAGTTATCCTCAAAGTACTCTCTATCCCAAACCGCCTCCGTAGCCATAGCAATCGCTACCGAGCCTAAGTTATAGGGGTTAAACGAATTTCTTACTTTCTCGATATCGGCGATAATTTTCTCCGAAGAGAAAGCAAAGCCTATTCGTCCGCCAGCCAGCGAGCGTGACTTCGAGAAAGTGCGAACTACTACCAAATTATCGTAACTAGAAAGTAATGCAAGCGCGCTCTCGCCACCAAAATCAACGTACGCCTCGTCAACTACTACTAGTCTTTCGCTATCTTGACAAAGCAACTGCTCAATCTTATTAAGGGGCAAAGCAATACCCGTCGGAGCGTTAGGGTTAGCGATAAACACCGTTCCCTTTAATCCCTCGTAATCGGCAATATCAATCGAGTAATCCTCTTTAAGCGGAATAACGGTGGTTTCAACTCCGTAAACTTTCGCAAACACCTTATAAAAGCCGTAAGTTATATCGTTGATAATCGCTCCCTCGTCGCAAAACGCTTGGAACAAAAACGCTAAAACTTCGTCGCTACCGTTACTTACCGTAACTTCATTTTCACTTACGCAGTAGTATTGCGCCAAAGCGGTTCTTAAACTTTTCGCCGTCGGGTCGGAATATAAGTGCAACTTCTCTACCGCTTTCTTTCCTGCCTCGATTGCTCTGGGCGACGGCGGAAAGGGGCTCTCGTTAGTGTTTAGTTTTATTAAGTTTTTTATATCTCTCGGCTGTTCCCCGGGGATATAGGGCGACAAACAAGATAGTCGCTCCGAAAAAAATCTACTCATACTACTTTCCTAATCTTACCGTAATGCTACGCGCGTGCGCCGAAAGTCCTTCACGCTCGGCAAAGTCTGCAACTCTCTCGCCGTACTTTTCAATCGCCTCTTTGGTGTACTTAATATAACTGCTACGCTTGATAAAATCGTCAACGCCTAGGGGCGAAGAAAATCTCGCCGTACCAGAAGTAGGCAAAGTGTGGTTTGGCCCAGCGAAGTAATCGCCTATCGGCTCGGGGGAATACTTGCCGAGGAATACGCTACCTGCGTTAGTAATCTTTTCTAGTACCGCCTCGGGCTCGTCCGTCATAATCTCGAGATGCTCGGGGGCAAGAGCGTTGGAAATCTCCGTTGCCTCGTCAATGTCGCTAACGATAATAATCTTACTGTTACTCTCTATCGCCGAAGTCGCTATTTCTTTTCTCGGAAGTAGCGCTAGTTGGCGTTCTACCTCTTCCGCCGTTTTCTTGGCTACGCTCTCGTCGGTGCAAACGAGTACCGCCGAGGCGAGTTTATCGTGCTCTGCTTGAGAAAGCAGGTCGCTCGCCAAAAACTCGGGGCTTGCGTTCCCGTCCGCAATTACTAAAATCTCGCTTGGGCCTGCGAACATATCAATTCCAACCTCGCCCGAAACGGCTTTTTTAGCCGTCGCAACGAAAATATTACCAGGACCTACGATTTTATCAACCTTGGGTACGCTTTCCGTTCCGTACGCTAGCGCGCCTACTGCTTGCGCTCCACCGATTTTGAAAATCTCGGTTACGCCCGCAACTTTTGCCGACGCTAGTATTTCCGCTTTTACTTTTCCGTCTTTACCGGGAGGGGTTACCATTACGATATTCTCAACGCCTGCAACAACCGCCGGAATTACGTCCATAAGCACGGTAGAGGGATACGACGCCGTTCCGCCAGGCACGTACACGCCTGCGCTTTTAACGGGCAATATGCGTTGACCGAGAACGCAACCGTCCGCCGTAACCGTCTCGAACCCTACTCTCTTTTGGAGCGAGTGGAACGCCTTAATATTTTCCGCTGATTTTTTAAGCGTTTCTATAAAATACTCGTCAAGCGAGGAAAAAGCCTCGTCGATTTCCGCTTGCGTAACTTTTAAGTCGTCTAAAACACAACCGTCGAACTTCTGACAGTATTCCTTAACCGCCTCGTCTCCACGCTCGCGAACTTGTTTAAGAATTTCAGCAACGGCGTCCTCCGCTTTCTTAAAGTCGGGCATACTACCGCGCGATAAAATTTCTTCTCTAGATATTTTTTTGCTGTCGTAAATCTTAATCATAGTTTTTCTAATCCATTTACTATTTCTCTAATTTTCTCTCCGCCAAGATTATACGAACTCTTGTTCGCAATCACTCTTGCGCTAGAGTGCTCTACCGTTTCGAATACGGCAAGGTCGTTCTCTTTAAGCGTAGTTCCCGTTTCCACGTTATCGACGATTACGTCGCTCATACCCATAATAGGCGCAAGTTCAATCGAGCCGTGTAGTTCAATCACGTCGATTTGTCTGCCCTTTTGCGCGTAATAACGCTTGGTTACCGAGGGATATTTCGTCGCAACTTTAAGTGGTAAGTTGGGATTGTCCACGAACCCGTTTTTGCCCGCTACCGCAAGACGGCATTTGCCTATTCCTAGGTCGAGAATTTCATATACGTCGGGGGAAGTTTCAAGCATAGTGTCTCGTCCGACTACGCCTATGTCCGCTGCGCCACGCTCTACGTAAATCGCCACGTCCGAGGGCTTAACGAGGATATAACTCACTTCGCCGTTATCAGCCTCGAAAACGAGACGGCGAGTGTCCTCGTACATTTGCTTGCATCCGTAACCTATTTTTTCAAACATAGAATAGACCTTGTCGCCCATTCTACCTTTTGGCAACGCTACCTTAATCACAGTCCACCTCCTCGGCGAAAACGCACTCTCCCTCGCCATTTTCGGTTACTACCGATACGGCGTACCCCTCGAGCGAGTATTTCTCTACGATACGGGCAATCTTATCCGCAGACGCATTACCCTTAACTACCGTGATTTTTTTCTTTGCTTGCACGCTAAACAACGGCATTAGCGCGTCGAAGTCGAGCGCAAATCCAAGTGCGCGCGTATTCTTTCCTAGGCGACGAGCCATATTATCGTACCGTCCGCCCGAAATTACTGCGCTCGCAATCCCTTTAAGATAACCACGGAAGTTAATTCCGCCGTAGTACGAATAATCGCCAAGCACCGAAAAGTCAATCTTTACTCCGTCTGCTAATCCGCTATTAGATAGAGCCGTAAATAGTTTTTTAAGTTCGCCTAAAGCCTTAACCTTATTTCCGCATATAGCCTCGGCTCGCTCGATTACGCTTGCTCCGTCCCCCTCTAAGGAAACGAGTTTGACCAACTTGTCCGCATTTATGCTGTCGCAACCGCTACTAGCGAGTAGTTTTTTAAGTTCGTGAAAAGCCTTCGCTCTAATAAAACCAAGCGCCTTTTCTCTATCCTCACGAAGTAGAACGAGAGGGGATAGAAGTTCCTCCACCACGTCCATATCGCCTACGCAAAGAGCGTACGGCACTCCCATAATTTTAAGCGCTTTTACAGCAAGCGATACCACCTCGTACTCCGAGTATTCGCCGTCGCCACCTATATTCTCTATTCCGATTTGACGGATTTCTCGGTAATCGCCCTTGCCGTCACGACGAAATACGTTCTCGTCGTAGTAGTACTTCTTCTCGCCCTCGCTTAAATTGTTTATTATGCTCAAAGTCACGTCGGGACGAAGCGCCATTAGTCGTCCTGCCGAATCCGTAAAGGTTATTATGCTCTCACTACCTATATAGTCTTTGTTCTTTAAGTAAACCTCGTACGACTCGAACTTCGCCATTTTATATCCGTCGTAGCCGTAACGGCGAAAAAGAGCAATAAGTTCTACTCTCGCTCTATCCGCCTCGTTAAGCATTTCTAGTTTGGTCTTCTCCGCCATTAAATCACCTCGTTTACTTTAGTGTAGTAAAGTGTTATGCGCCTATTATAGCACTCTCGTTTATTCCCGTCAAGGAAAAACAAGCGTTTTTCCGCAAAAAAAACAAGAAAAGCAAACGAAAAAAGCAATTTTTCTCTCCTTCCCCGTTTGCGTAAGCATTATAGCATATAAAATATACAAATAGCAAGTAAAAAACGGCAAGTTTCAACTTACCGTTTTTTGCTGGTCTGAGTGAGAAGATTTGAACTTCCGACCTCTTGAACCCCATTCAAGCGCGCTACCGAACTGCGCTACACCCAGTTATATTTACCGACGGTTTTCTCTCCATCGGGATATCATTATAGCACAAGCAATATTAAAAAGCAATCGTTTTTCCTTACTTTTATCAAAAATTTTTTGCGCCGATTTTCTTTTTTTGCGTTCTTTCCTCTTGACAAACGCCCTCGTTTAATATATAATACTTTTCCCTTGGGGGTGTACAGGTTTCGACGGTGCGGAGACGACCGGAAAAAGCAGGTGACAGGGTCGGCTGTCTAAAAACGCAAACAGCAATAAATGCTAACACTAAAAAAGTTGCAACTCCCGTTGCACTCGCTGCGTAATTTTTCGTAGTCGCTCGCTTTTGATTACTGCCGACAAAAGTTAGAGTGTCAACCTAGGCGGTGAACTTCTTATTCTCCCGTCCGAGAGAGTAAGACGACTTTTCGGACTAGCCTCGGCTCGCTTTGTTCTTTGCGTGAGCCGTAAGGTAAAACCTTAAGCAAAAAACTAAACTTGTAGAAAGTCTGGCCTATCCGTATCGGAAGGGAGTTCAATTCTCCCCACCTCCACCAAAACAAAAAGTCTCTCAAACCGAGAGGCTTTTTCGTTTTATGCGAGGTGCTCGATAATTAACTACGCGAAAGCGTTTGTTCGCGGTCGCTTTTTAGCGACCAAGGGAGCGCTAGCGACTGCTCTCTCCCCCACCTCCACCAAAACACAAACCCACCAAAAACGCAGAAAGGATATGGAAAAACGCGTCCGTTCTGCGTTTTTGTTTACCTGCTTTTCGCTTTTTTATAATAATATATTTGATTTACTTAGAGTTTTTTGTTACAATATTCGTAATTAAAATAGGCGCAAAAAGGAGCACGGGTATGATAAAATATACGCTTGAGCGTGAAGGAAACTTCTATAAGGGCAATCTTCACACGCACTCAACGGTCAGCGACGGAGAACTCTCGCCAAAGGAACTAAAAGACTTATACAAAAGAAACGGTTATAGTTTTCTTGCAATAACCGACCACAATAAGTATTACGATTATTCGTATTTAAACGACGCTGATTTTCTTATGATTCCCGGCACGGAAATAGATTGCTACTTCGGGCCCGATAAACCCGTCGACCATATAGTTGGCATAGCGCACCCGAAAAAGAACAAGTTTACTAGCGGACAAGAAATAACGGGGCTTAAAACGACCTCGGCACAAACGCTTGTGGACTATCTTCTCGAAAACGGCAACGAGGCGATTTACGCTCATCCTTTTTGGTCTTATACGCCTCTCGACCTTTTACTGTCGCTTAAAGGTATTCTCGGTATGGAGATTATCAATTACAGTTGCGACGAAGAATGGAAAGCAGGTAATTCCGAGTTCTATTACGAGCATTTGTGGAATAAAAACGAGAACGCTTGGTGCTTTGGTAGTGATGACGCACACGGGCACGTCGGCGATTATTGTGGCGGATATATTACGCTAAAATGTAAGGAACTTTCCTACGACGCCATTTTTGATGCGCTCAAAAAAGGAAGTTTTACCGCCTCTCACGCTCGCTACGGAGAGCAAGCGCCTCAAATCCTCGACTTTATCGTTGAAAACGGGGTTGCTAAACTTTGGTGTAGCGAGTGCGAAAAAGTATGCCTAAACGCTGATAGAGGACACTATAAACCCACTTTTGCAAAAGACGGAAAAAAAGTCACTTACGCTGAATTTAAACTTCCCGAAAACGCAAGGTCGGTAAAAGCAATCTGTATAGACGAACGCCAAAACACTACTTGGAGCCAACCTATTTTGCTTTCAAAGTAAAGACGAATACTTTTTTCCATTAGAAAAGCCTACTAAAAAGTAGGCTTTTTTTATAACTAGGCTTATAGACCGTGCTTATTCTTATATTTTTCATACCAGTCGCGATTGCTTGCAAACTGCGACATAATCGCCGTTATATCTATGTTTTCAAGCAATAATTCGCTCTCGGACAAGCCTATTTCGGACAAAAATTCTTGGAAAGTAATTACTGCGCTACGGCGGAAATTTTGTCGTCTTGCCTCGCCCTCGCTCATTGAAACGTACTTGCCTCTATGCGAACTAGTCGAATAGCGATATCCGTTCTTGCTTAAAAAATCGACTATTTTTAGCATTTGAGGAAAATGAGTTTTCTCATACTCGCCGGGGAGCGTAAAGGTCTTGCCCTTACGAACTTTAGTTCTGTTCTCCTCGATTGCCTCGTGGAAAATCTCTCGGTTACGCCCACTCATTTTCTCGCCCTCGGTGTACCTAAATGGCGCAAGTTTATCGACCACTCTTCCTAAAAACTGCTCTCCACAGCCCTCGGGGTTATCAGTAACTACGGCACCGAACGTCTTACCCTCTTTGCCTGCAAGCGCTTTTGCTATCTCCATAGTCATTATTGCGTCGCTAAGCGCCTCGTGACAACGAATAGGCTCTCGCTCGGGGTACAAATCGCAGTAAATTTCGCCCAACTTTAATCGCTTTTGTCTGTCCAAAATTTTGGCAACGAGCCGTTCGGTATCGACAAACTCATAGTCGAACGAAGAAAGCGAATATCTTTTGCACGCATCTGAAATAAACTTTACGTCACTTTTTACGCCGTGGCCTATAACAAGTCTATTTTTCGCCGTAAGCAACCCCTTAATCTCTTCGTAAAAAGCGGGGAACTTTTTCGCTTTATAGTACTCTGGGTACGGATACGCTAGTTTAATTTTGCTAATCGCAAACCCCTTTTTGTCAAACGGCGAATCGGGATTTATAAGGATATTCTTCTTTTCGATAACAGAAAAATTTTCGTCCGTGAGGACGAAACCGAACTCGCATATTTTGCCCGTACCCGAAAAACAGTTGGCGCATTCCGTATCGAAAAATAAGTATTCCATTACTGCCTACTTTAGTGATTTTTACTCTTTAATAATACCACTTCGCCCGTTTTTTGTCAATCTTATCGGCGAGCAAATAAAGAGTTTGCAAATAAAGCAGTTAAAACGCATATTTTTGCAATTGACAAAACGAACAATTAGGATTATTATATTTTCAATAGGAGGAAAACTAATGTTTAACAAAATTTCGCCAGAGAGCGCAGGCATTTCTTCAAAGAGCGTTCTAGAATATTTCGACTATCTCAACCGTCGTGGAATTACTATGCACGGCGCGTTACTAATGAAAGGCGAAGATATTTTTGCCGAGTGCTACTGGTCGCCCTTTAACAAAGATTTTTGCCATAGAATGTACTCTCAAACTAAAAGTTACGTTGCGATTGCAATCGGACTTCTCCAAGACGAAGGCAAACTAAAAATAACCGACAAGATTGCGCCGTACTTTGCAGAAATAATCAATCCTCCACTCCCTGAATACTTAAAAGAGCAAACTATTGAGGATATGCTACTTATGGAAACGGCGGGCGCATCCGATTACTGGTTTAACTCGCCCGTAAATAGTCGGCTTGATATTTACTTTAATCACAATCATAACGAACGCCCCTCGCGTACTATTTGGCAATACGACTCGCCGGGCAGTCAAGTTATGTGCGCGCTCGTAGAACGACTTACGGGCAAAACTATGCTCGAATACCTCAAAGAAAAACTGTTCGATAAGATGGATACTTTCAAAACCGCGCAACTACTTAAAGTCCGCGACGGTTATAGTTGGGGCGACTCGGCGCTAGTTTGCACCCAGCGTGATATGGCGTCGTTTGCACGACTTCTTCTCAACGGCGGTAAGTGGAACGGCAAGCAACTTATTAGCGAAAATTTCGTTAAGAAAGCAACCTCGCCTATTGTAAACAACGACGAGTCGGGATTTTACGACTGTTTCCACTCGCACGGTTACGGCTACCAAATTTGGCATACCGAAATGGGCGGTTTCGCTTTCGTCGGTATGGGCGGACAGATAACGATTGCCGTTCCTTCGCTTGACGCTATATTCGTTTGCACGGGCGACAACCAAGGCTACCCGTCGGCTTATAACCTAATTATCGACGGGCTTTTCGATTTCGTTTTCCGAAAAATGGGTTCGCCTATTCCGAAGAGCGAGCAAGCCGAAAACGCTCTCGAGAATTTTTGCTCTAGCCAAAAACTGATTTCGCTTGCAAACCCCGTAAAAACGGATTTTGAAAGCACGATTAACGGCGTTACTTTCTTTGCCCCCGAAAATAAAACGGGCATTACGCAGTTTGCGTTTAAGTTCGAGGGCGAAAAAGGTATATTTTGCTACGAAAACGCACAAGGTTACAAGGAAATCCCGTTCGGGCTTGGCTACAACGAGTTCTCGCTCTTCCCCGAACTTGGCTACTCCGATAACTTCGGTGGCGAACGCTCTAACAACGGATTTAAGTATAAATGCGCTTGCTCGGGCGGTTGGGTTGAAGAAAAAAAACTCTGCATTAAAGTACAAGTTATCGATAGGTATTTCGGCAATTTCTTCGCAACTTTTGCGTGGAAAGACGGCTATTGCGCCGTAAAATTCAAAAAAACCGCCGAGGATTTCTTCCAAACCTACGACGGCTCGTTTGTCGCGGTCGGTCAGCACCGACAGGCAAGTATCGCGAAGTAGTTAACGATTGAACGAACGATACCTCCACGCCTAAAAAGAGCGGTAAACCAAACGAAAAGGTAGGGACGCCACCACGGGCAAAAAACGAGAAATAGTTAGCGGAAAAACTGGCTAATCACCCACGCCCCCTATTTTTCGAAAAACCAAAAAAATCTACGTCGGGCTGGCGGTCGAGAAATCTCGCCGTACATAATTATTGTGTGCGAATAAACCAAGCCGTTACGTTAAACAATAGAAAATACCTCTTAGAGTTTTCCAAGAGGTATTTCTTTTTTGCTTTATTTAGCAAGGTTTGGTAGAGTTACCTACCAAATACTCGCCCGTGGGGGCTTCCCCTACTTCGTTAATCGTTCTACCAACCAACAAACAGGGGCGCGGTGTTATAGTTTATCGTTTCCTCAAACTATTTCGCGATTACGCCCGTGGGGGCTTCCCCACTATTTTCTCTTCGTTACGAATACTACTGCAAGAGCGGATAGAACAACTGCGAAAAGTCCTACTGCCTCTTTTGCGCAACCAGCCTTCTCGGTCACCTTGTCAGCGCCGTCAACGATATCGTCAACAACGTCCTCGGGGAGCGTGTCGGGGAGATTATCGGTTACACCGTCGGGAACGGTAATTCCGGGCGAATCATTTCCGCTATCGGGGTTACCGTTATGGTTTCCGTGATTGTTGCCGTTAGGCGAGCCGTTCTTCCACTTCGCGTAGAGCGTAATATCGCTCGTTACTTTATCGGTAACGAAATTCCAAGGCGTCGTACACGCTTCGTCAATATACCAGCCGTCGAAAGTCTTTCCGTTTCTGGTCGGGTCAGCAGGCTTAAACACAATCGGTAAGCCGTGGTAAGCCGTGCCGTTAGCAATCGCAGAACCACCGTTAGTATCGTAGGTTACTACGTAACTTATGATATTCCACTTCGCCTTAATCACGAGATTGCTGTTTACGGGCGTGGTGAAATCGTATTCTTCAGTTTCTCCGTCCACGAACCAACCGCCGAAAATATATCCTTCTCTGGTCGGGTCAGCAGGCTTGGTTACGAGCCCACCTACGGTTATTTCTTGAGCAGACGCCGTACCCGTTCCGCCGTTAAGCGAGAACGAAACTTGATAGGTCTCCGTCGTCCACTTTGCGTATAGCGTAATATCGCTCGTTACTTTATCAGTTGCAAAGTTCCACTCGTTAGTAAGTCCTTCGTCTTTGTACCAACCGTCAAACGCAAGCCCCGTTTTGGTGGGAGCAGTAGGCTCGGTTACAGCAGTGTTGTAGTTTACCGTTTGAGCGTCAACTGCAGAGCCACCGTTCGAGTTAAAGGTTACCGTGAAAGTATTAATAGTCCACTTAGCAGTAAGTTCAATATCCTCGGTAACTTCGGTGTCAAAGTCGTACTCTTCAGTTCCTATAAACCAACCGCCGAAAGTATAACCCGTCTTGGTGGGAGCAGTAGGCTCGGTTGCGCTCTCGCCGTAGTTAACCGTTTGAGCATCAACGGTAGAGCCTCCGTCAGCGTTAAATGTTACCGTGTAAGTATTAATAGTCTCTTCCCATCTAGCCTCGAGCGTAAAACTCTCGGTAGTTGCGGAATTGAAGTTATACTTCGTTCCATCTTTGTACCAGCCGAGGAAAGTATATCCGTCTTTAACGGGGTCAGCCGGCTCGCTTACTTTATATCCGTGCGTTACCTGTTGTTCCCCAACTACGCTATCACTATTAGTGTTAAAGGTTATCGTGTAAGTGCTAACCGTCCACTTTGCGGTAACAACTACTGAAGCGGTTACGGGAGTAGTAAAGTCATACTCGACATTACCTATAAACCAACCGCCGAAAGTATAACCCGTCTTGGTGGGAGCAGTAGGCTCGGTTGCGCTCTCACCGTAATTAATCGTTTGAGTGTCAACTGCAGAGCCTCCGTTAGAATTAAACGTCACCATAAACGTTTCAATAACCCACTTCGCCTTAATAGTGAGGTCGCTAGTTACGGGCTCGATAAAATGATACTCGGTATTGCCCACGAACCAACCGTCGAATAGATAACCCGTTTTATGCGGTCCTGCAGGCGTTTGTACTATTCCACCTTTCTCGATATATTGATTAGGAGCATTTCCTTCTCCACCGTCAAGGTCAAAGGTTACGGTGTAAGTGATAACCGTCCATTTTGCGTAAAGCGTAATATCGCTCGTCACTCTATCAGTTGCAAAGTTCCAAGCATTAGTTAAACCTGCGTCCTTATACCAACCGCCGAAAGCATATTCCGTCTTGGTGGGAGCAGTAGGAGCAGTTACAGCGGTGTTGTAGTTTACCGTTTGAGCGTCAACGGTAGAGCCACCGTTAGAATTAAAGGTTACCGTGTAAGTATTAATCTGCCACTTAGCATAAAGCGTAATATCAGAAGTAACCTCGTCAGTTTCAAAATTCCACTCGTAGATAAGACCATCGTCTTTATACCAACCAAGGAACTCATATCCAAGTAGCGTTGGGTCAGTGGGCTTATTAATAGTTTTTCCGTGTCCTACGGTAGTGTCTCCAACCGCAGAACCACCATTCTCATTAAACGTTACCTCGTACGACATAGCATTACAAGTATAATTGATAACGGTAGTTGTGTTTCCTACGGTTTTCATTTTATAGACGTAATACGTTCCACGAACTGGCGCAATAAAAACATCTCCGTCTAAAACGGTGTGAACTACGTCCTTATGTTCTTTGTAAACGATAGTAGTCCAACCCTCGTCCTCGCCTACGGCAAGAGCTTTTCCGTCAAGTCTTTCAAGGGCAGGAATGGTATAAGTGTCGCCTGCGGGAATAATGACCTCTCCACCAGACGCATAAGCGCCTTTACTTACTACTCCATCAGTTAGGTTATACGAACTTGCAAGATGTCCAAGCCCATTATGAGCAAGGTCAAGTCCGTTAAGAGCGGTTACTACTACGCCGTAGTTTCCACTTTCATTTGCCGAGGGAAGATTAGTCGTAGTGTAGCCAGCGCCAGAGTAGTGCGAAATCTCAATATGAACGGGACCGGTAAATCCAGCGAACGCGGTATCGTTACCGTTGGTAGCCGTTCCGTCAAGGTCACGAACAAGCGTCTTTACTCCACTTGCGTTGTCGGTGTAAATAGCCTTTTCGCTTGCATCATAATACACCCTCAACGATTTAGTAACGTCAATAGGCGTTCCAGTAGCGGAAGAAATATCTATCGCATTCGTCTTCGAATTTGCAATAAAAACTCCCGTTCCCTCGTTGGTAAGTCCTCCGATTTTTGCTTGTCCGCTCGCTTGAACGTAAACTGCATCTTCCGTTCCATTTATAACGTAGCCGAAATCGTTGTTATTAGTCGTCGATACGTTTCTAAAAATTACGTCGATATAGTTCGTCCCGTCAGTAAGTCTTACCTTATAAGAACGCCATCCAGAAACTTGTTTTCCAGCAGGTACAAATTCAAAGAGTTTTGTGTCTTTGGTTAAGACGCTTGCATCAAAACTTCCAGTTTTCCCCTTCGTCGGAACGCCATTACTTGCACCCATATCTCCTTCTTTACAAAGAGGAACTAACACTCCTTTGTTCTCGTAATCGCTAAAAGTAGTCGGCAATCCGTTTTCTACCGTAGCCACTTTTGGCATAAAATATTGCGATATATCTGGAGTGGTGGTAGCAAAGCCCGTAAACTCAAACAAGCCGACTGCGTTAGCGGGACCGCTAATCACAGTCATATCATCAACGGAAGTAACTGCAGTGCCGTCAATATTCATAATCATAATATTTGCGCTCTCGTCATCAACGCCGTCGCCGTCGTGGTCACGAAGGTCAGCGGTAACACTCATCGTTACGGGTTCGTCGCCAAATCCGTCGAAGTTAAAGTCGTCGAAATCAACGATTTTCCAACGATAAATGGGGTCAGCCTCCGTTCCAAAGTTAGTGAAAGTAGGCTGATTAATTCTTCCGCTATCAGCGTAAAGAGTATTGTCTTCAGCATTATAGTAAACGGTATATACGGGGTCTTGAACAAAGCCCTTAGTATTCATTTGTACGCCCCTTTCGTCGTACTCGCTACCAGATTGAACGAAACCGTCGAAACGAATTGCAGACGCACCAGCCGTTGTATTACCACCGTCGTATCTTCCGCCGAGAATGAACCAAGAGGTATAACCGTTGGTCTTTCCATCAATCTTAACTTTGTACGAAGTGGGCATACCAGCAGTATCGTTAATTCCACGATAAGTAAGTTGTACGCTTACCTTCTTTCCGCTTTCGCTAGCAAAATCGATATAGAGAGCCTCAATATCACGCTTACTCTTTGCGTCTTGAGTAGCAACGGCAGCCTCGAACTCTGCCTGCGCGGTTGCAGTCTTCCAGTATTTACCGTTTTTGTGAGTACCAAAACCTGCGTCGGTTGCTTGAGTATAGTTAGCCGCGTCAACGAGTTGAACTGCCTCAGAGCCATACTCTTTGGGGAATAGAGCAACTTTCGCTAGGGGCGTATTTACGTCGTTGTCGGAAAGAACGAACTTACCGTTGAAAGTAACCGTCTTATCTGCCTCGGTAATAGTTCTTGCAATACCGTCGGTTACGTTAAGAGCAACGCCACCGTTAAGAGTATCGTTAATTACGGTCATACCCTCAACGGAAGTTACAGGCGCACCGTTAAGTTCGGTTACCAAGAACTTGCTTTGCGTTTTAAGTCCTTCAAGTTTTACGGTTACCGTTACGTTTTTGAGTTCCTCAGTCGTAAAGGGCGTCCAAGCGCTGTCTTCAAGCACGCTAGCCTTTAGGTCACGCACTTTATAACGAGCGTACTCGCTTCCGCTTTCGCCAAACTGAACGCGTCCAAAGTTAGCCATATTCCAAGCGGGCGCTTCACCAGAAATTTTATAACCACCAGAACAAGCAACGTTGGTGTAAAGCCAGAAATCGTCAGCCGTAGGACTGATGTATAGGCTAATCGGTTTCATATGTCGCTTATTGTTAATATTCTTGTAGTTTTCGTTGATACTCTCCTCGTAGAAATAACTTCTAAGATGATAGTATCCGTCGAGACCGCACATTATGTAGTTAGCAATCGCATCACAACCATCCGAAACTTGTTGTGGCTGACCACTGTACGAGTTCCAACCGATAAGTTTGGTTTGGGTATCTGCAAAAGCACCCATACCAAGTTCGCCGTTACTTCTCGTATAACTCCTTACTGAAAAAGACTTATCCCCACTAGAGAAGGTAATCTTGAAGTTGTTGTAGGGGTCGGT
>JAZOMX010000008.1:0-19925 GCA_045654245.1 Pumilibacteraceae bacterium
TATCTAATCCTGTTTGCTCCCCACGCTTTCGAGCCTCAGTGTCAGTTACAGTCCAGTAAGCCGCCTTCGCCTCTGGTGTTCCTCCTAATATCTACGCATTCCACCGCTACACTAGGAATTCCGCTTACCTCTCCTGCACTCAAGTTAGACAGTTTTAGATGCAGTTCCGCAGTTAAGCTGCGGGCTTTCACATCTAACTTATCCAACCACCTACGCTCCCTTTACGCCCAGTCATTCCGGACAACGCTTGCCCCCTACGTATTACCGCGGCTGCTGGCACGTAGTTAGCCGGGGCTTTCTTACGAGGTACCGTCATTCTTCGTCCCTCGCGACAGATGTTTACAATCCGAAGACCTTCTTCCTTCACGCGGCGTTGCTGGGTCAGAGTTGCCTCCATTGCCCAATATTCCCCACTGCTGCCTCCCGTAGGAGTCTGGACCGTTTCTCAGTTCCAGTGTGGCCGATCACCCTCTCAGGTCGGCTACCCATCGTTGCCTTGGTAGGCCGTTACCCTACCAACTAGCTAATGGGACGCGAGCTCATCTCTATCCGATAAAATCTTTTACCCCTGCTCGATGCCGAGCCGTGGTCTTATGCGGTATTAGCACCTATTTCTAAGTGTTATCCCCCTGATAGAGGCAGATTGCTCACGCGTTACTCACCCGTCCGCCACTAACGTATTGCTACGTTCGTTCGACTTGCATGTGTTAAGCACGCCGCCAGCGTTCGTCCTGAGCCAGAATCAAACTCTCAAGTTTATGGTTATATATCTCTTTCGAGAATTATATACTTCCAAAACTCAATTTCTTTCTGACTAGTACATTTCTGACTAATTTTTCCGTAAATTGACTTTGTGTTCAAATTCGCTTTTTGTTGTTTTGCTTTTTCTATTCTCTTTTCAATGTGCGTCGCTGTCAATTTGCGACAGCCTTAATATATTACCACACCGCCAAAACTTTGTCAACTGTTTTTTCACTATTTTTTGAAAAAATTTTAACTTTTTTTCATAATTTTTTTAGCCTATTTTTTTACCCAAAAACAACGCCTGCAAGCCGCAATCGTTGACATTTTTTGCCGTTATGTTAAAATTTTATAGTAATCAAGGTGACAAAGAAATGAAATATAAATATCAATTACACACGCATACTACGAATTGTTCGGGGTGTTCGGTTATGAGTCCTAAAGATTTAATCGACGCTCTCCACGACGGCGGATATCAAGGTATGGTTATTACCAACCATTTTTTCGGCGGAAACACTTGTATTCCCCGCTCCTTGCCGTGGAAAGATTTCGTCTATCAGTACGAACTTGATTATAACGAGTGCGTAGAGTACGCCAAAAAATACGATATGGATATTATTTTCGGTATCGAAGAACATATCGGCGATGGTCTTGAAATACTACCCTACGGCATAACGCCAGAAGTTCTTTACAAACACAAGGAACTAGAAAAAGGTGATTTGGCAACTTGGAAAAAAGTCGCGAAAGAAAATGATTTTTTGATAATTCAAGCGCACCCGTTTAGAGACAGAGCGTATATCCCCCACCCCAAAGTTTTACCACGCTCGCTTATCGACGGCATAGAAGTTTTTAATTACTGCAACCTCGAAGATGCAAACGACAAAGCAAAAAATTTTGCCGATAAAAATTCGGATTTAATTTTGACCTCTGGCTCAGACACGCATAGCGTTAACACGGCGCCGTTTGGTGGCATTGAAACTTGCGTGCGAATTAGAAACGAAAAACAGTTATTCGATATACTCGTATCAGGAAAATATAAAGTTTTGTATGACTAACGAACAAATAAAAAATGGATTGAGTAAAATCAATCCATTTTTCTTTATTATTATAGTACGCGCTTTAGGAACTCGCCCGTAAAACTTCCGTCGATTTTCGCAACTTCTTCTGGCGTTCCCTCCGCTATTACCTCTCCGCCTGCATCTCCGCCCTCATAACCTATATCAATAATATGGTCGGCAACCTTGATTACGTCGAGGTTGTGTTCGATTACGATTACGCTGTTTCCGCCACTCGTTAAACGCTGGAGAATATCGATTAGTCTCGACACGTCGTACGAGTGCAAGCCCGTCGTGGGTTCGTCAAGAATATACAGCGTTTTGCCCGTCGAACGCTTGGATAGTTCGGTAGCGAGTTTTACGCGTTGCGCCTCGCCTCCCGATAGCGTAGTTGCGCTTTGTCCAAGTTTGATATAGCCTAGTCCTACGTCACGGAGCGTTACTATCTTATTATATATAGCGGGAATATTCTCGAAGAATTCGCACGCCTCTTCTACCGTCATTTCCAAAACTTCATAGATGTTCTTTCCTTTGTAGCGAACTTCTAGCGTTTCACGGTTATACCTCTTTCCGCCACAAACCTCACAAGGAACGTAAACGTCAGGCAAGAAATTCATTTCAATTTTGATTATTCCGTCACCCGAACAATGTTCACACCGTCCACCCTTTACGTTAAACGAAAATCTACCGGCATCATAACCACGCTCTCTCGCGTCAGAAGTTTTAGCAAACAAATCACGAATTTGCGTAAACACGCCGGTATAAGTTGCGGGGTTACTTCTTGGCGTTCTACCGATTGGCGTTTGGTCAATACAAATTACTTTATCGAGGTACTCTATTCCCTCAATCGCCTCGCAATCGCCCTCAGGTAAACGAGTTTTCATTATGCGATTAGACAAGTACGGATACAAAATTTGGTTGACGAGCGACGATTTTCCACTACCTGACACACCCGTTACCGCAGTAAATACCCCGATGGGAAATTTAACCGTGATATTTTTAAGGTTGTTTTGTTTTGCTCCTACGACGGTTATATATTTTTCGCTAGGCCGTCTTCTCTCGCTAGGCACGGCAATCGTCTTTCGTCCCGACAAAAAGTCGCCCGTAGGAGAACTAATTTTCATTATCTCTTGCGGTGTACCCGTAGCCACGATTTCGCCACCGTGAACACCCGCTCCAGGTCCTACGTCAACGATAAAGTCTGCTCTACGCATAGTTTCTTCGTCGTGCTCGACTACGATTAGCGTGTTTCCTAGGTCGCGAAGATGCTCTAGCGTTTTAATTAGTTTCTCATTGTCTCGCTGATGCAAACCTATCGACGGTTCGTCAAGGATATATAGTACGCCAGTAAGTCCCGAGCCGATTTGCGTTGCTAGGCGTATGCGTTGCGCCTCGCCTCCCGACAGAGTGGACGCTCCTCGAGAAAGCGTAAGATAGCCAAGTCCTACGTCTATCATAAACTTTAGCCGAGCCTTAATTTCACGCATAATCGGTTGCGCTATTATCTCGTTAGATGGACTAAATTTGAGGCTTTCAACGAATTCCCTAACTTTTAAGATGGGCATTTCGCTTAACTTGGCAATATTCATTCCGCCTACCGTTACGGCAAGCGCCTCTTTTTTCAGTCTTTTTCCTCCACATTCGCTACACGGCGTTTCACGCATATACTTTTCGATTACGCTTTTAATATAATCGCTAGTAGTTTCTCTATATCTGCGCTCTAGGTTGGGAATTACGCCCTCGAAAGAACGGGTAAAACTGCCCGAAAAGTTGGCGGTATTGTACTGTAAATCAAGTTTTTCGCCGTTATTTCCGTATAAAAGCATACTCTTAATTTCGTCGGGCAAATCTCTAAACGGCGTATCAAGAGAAAAGCCGTAACGCTTTGCAAGCGCCTTAAAAAACATAGTTCCGATTGAACTCGTATCGAAATTCCAAGAACTTACGTTTAGCGCACCCTCCGATATGCTTTTAGTGTCGTCGCCGATAACTAGCACGGGGTCGATACTTTGTTTGTAACCAAGTCCGCTACACTCAGGACAAGCGCCGAACGGAGAATTGAACGAGAAAAGTCTCGGCTCGATTTCGCCGATTGACGTATCGCAATTCGTACAAGCATACTTGGTCGAGAACAGCGTTTCTTCTCCACCGTTATCGATAATCACTAATCCTCCGCCTAGTTTTAACGCAGTTTCTACGCTGTCCGTAAGCCGTTTGTTTATTCCCTCTTTAACGATAAGACGGTCAACGACTACACTTATGTTGTGACGGATTTGCTTGTCTAAAATTATATCGTCCTCGGGCGACATAATTTGTCCATCAACCTTAATTCTAGAGTAGCCCTCTTTCCTAAAACTTTCTAGTTCTTTCCTAAACTCGCCCTTTTTACCTCTTGCTATCGGGGCGGTTACTAGAATTTTACTTCCCTCGGGAAAAGCGAGAATTTTGTCGATAATTTGGTCGATTGACTGTTGCGAAATCTCCTCTCCGCAGTTAGGACAATGCACTACACCCGTGCGAGCGTAAAGCAATCTTAAGTAGTCGTGAATTTCCGTTACCGTTCCTACCGTCGAACGAGGATTGCGCGAAGTGGTTTTTTGGTCGATTGATATTGCTGGCGAAAGCCCCTCTATGCTCTCGACGTCAGGTTTTGCCATTTGCCCTAGAAATAGTCTAGCGTACGAAGAAAGCGATTCGACGTACCTACGCTGTCCTTCGGCAAAGATTGTGTCAAACGCAAGCGAAGTCTTTCCACTTCCCGATAAACCCGTAAAAACTATCAGTTTGTTTCTAGGAATTTCCAAACTGACGTTTTTGAGGTTATTTTCGTTTGCGCCTTTTATAATTATATTTTCCATTTTGCTCCCGTTAAATTAAATTTCCGCCTTTCTTACCCGAATACTTACTCTGAATTTTCTTCAGTTCCGCTATTCTATCTCGCATTTTAATCGCAGTTTCAAAATCAAGCGAGCGAGAGGCTATCGTCATTAGGCTCTTTAGTTTGTCTATTTCGGCAGGGATATTGTCCAAATCCACCTTTTCCTTTGCCGTTTTCGTTATTTCTATCGTGTTGCTTATCTTCTTTATAATAGTTCTCGGAGTTATTCCGTGAGCGTCGTTATACGCCTTTTGCTTATCCCTACGACGATTAGTCTCGTCTATAGCCCTTTTCATAGAACCCGTCATAGTATCGGCGTACATAACCACCTTACTATCAGCGTTACGCGCCGCTCGGCCTATCGTTTGGATTAACGAAGTTTCACTACGCAAAAAACCTTCTTTGTCGGCGTCTAGAATAGCGACGAGTTTTACTTCGGGAATATCAAGTCCTTCACGGAGAAGGTTAATTCCAACTATGACGTCGTGCACGCCTGCACGAAGGTCGTTTACTATGCTTATGCGTTCCATAGTATCAATATCGGAGTGCAGATAGTTGACCTTTACGCCGTTTTCGGCTAAATACGCCGTTAGACTTTCGCTCATTTTCTTGGTAAGCGTAGTTACGAGCACTCTTCCGCCCGACAATACCGTTTGTTTAATTTTATCCAGCAAATCGTCTATTTGCCCTTTGGTCTGCAAAACTTCCACGGGCGGGTCTAGTAGTCCCGTAGGACGAATAATTTGTTCGGCAACGGCAGGTCCAGCGAGCGCTAATTCATACGGCGCAGGAGTTGCCGAAACGTAGATTGTTTGACCTATACGCTCGTTAAATTCGTCAAAGTTTAGCGGACGATTGTCGTACGCCGACGGCAAACGAAAGCCGTACTCTACTAGCGATTTCTTTCTCGATAAATCGCCGTGATACATAGCCCGAAGTTGAGGTACGGTCATATGGCTCTCGTCGATAAACATAATAAAATCTCTTGGGAAATAGTCAAGCAAAGTAAACGGAGGCTCGCCCGGGTTTCTGCCGTCGAAGTAACGAGAATAGTTCTCTATTCCGCTACAATATCCGATTTCTCGCATCATTTCGACGTCATAGTTTACTCTTTGTTCTATTCGCTGAGCCTCGATTAGTTTGTTTTCATTAGTAAAATAACTAACTTGCCCGTCCATATCTTTAAGGATTGCCGTAATTGCCCTATCAACCTTTGCTTTCTCCACGGCATAGTGCGACGCTGGAAAAATTGCGACGTGGGATAGCGACGCCGTTACTCGGTTGCTTACGATATCGAACTGCGATATGCTCTCTATTTCGTCACCAAAAAACTCTATTCTTATTCCGTAATCGGACGACGAGGCAATAAAGACGTCAACTATATCCCCTTTTACTCTAAAGTTGGTACGCTCGACTTCTACGTCGTTACGCTTATAGTTTATCTCAACTAGCCTTGCTATAAGTTCGTCTCGCTCGATTTCTTGACCGGGGCGAAGCGAAACGGACATACGATAATATTCTTCGGGCGCGCCTAATCCGTATATACACGATACGGAGGCTACGACTATCGTATCTCTACGCTCGTGGAGTGAGCAAGTTGCCGAGTGACGGAGTTTATCTATCTCGTCGTTAATTTTAAGGTCCTTTTCGATATAGGTATCCGTACTCGCAATATACGCCTCGGGCTGATAGTAATCGTAGTAACTTACGAAAAACTCAACTCGATTTTCAGGAAAAAACTCGCGCATTTCGTTACATAGTTGGGCAGCGAGAGTTTTGTTGTGCGCCAAAATTAACGCAGGCCGACCTACCGAGGCTATGACGTTCGCCATAGTAAAAGTTTTTCCCGAACCCGTAACGCCCAAAAGGACTTGGCTTTTCAGCCCGTCCTCAATGCCCTCTACTAGCGCCCTTATTGCCTCGGGCTGGTCGCCCGTCGGCTTATATTCGGATTTTAACTTAAAAACTTCGTTCATCTCGTCTCCGTATTCTATAATACCATTTTTTCAACGCTCTTTCAAGTGTTTATTTGTATTTTTTCGTTATTTCTATTGCGATTTTTATTTTACGGTGGTACAATAATAGTATGGACGATAAACTAATTTTGCATAGCGATTTGAATAATTTTTACGCCTCGGTAGAGTGTCTGCTCGAACCGAAATATCAAGGCGTTCCTTTAGCCGTTGCAGGCGCCCCCGAAAAACGCCACGGCGTAGTTCTTGCAAAAAACGCGATTGCAAAAAAGGCGGGTGTAAAAACGGGCGACGTGATTTGGGAGGCGGAACAAAAATGCCCCGGACTAGTCGTAGTACCACCCCATCACGACCTTTACGGAAAATATTCGGACGAGGTTTTTAATATTTATCGCAAATACTCTAATTTCGTAGAGCCGTTTGGTCCAGACGAGTGTTGGATTGATTGCTCGGTGCTAGCAAGAAATTTCGGCGAGGGCGAAAGTATAGCCAACACGATTAAAGAGGACGTGCATAAGACTACGGGGCTTACCGTTTCTATCGGCGTTAGTTTTACTAAACCGCTTGCTAAACTTTGTAGCGACCTAGCCGAACCTAACGATATTTTTATCGCTGGGAAAAATGATTTCAAGAAAAAACTTTGGGGGCTTGATGCGGGCAGACTATTAAACGTGGGACGCTCAACCAAAGAAAAACTGCTTAAAATGAATATTAAAACTTTGCGAGATATCGCTCTTGCTGACGACGGGCTATTAAAAAAAGCACTAGGAGTAAACGGTATCAAACTAAAAAATTCGGCGCTAGGAATAGATTTCGAGGAGGTGCGAAACGCCGAGAAAAAGCGTAAACAAGAAAGCGTGGGGCACGGTATGACTACTTCTAAAGATATACTAACTTACGACGACCTCTTCTCCGTGCTATGCTATTTGTCCGAAAAAATCGCTAACCGTATGATAAATTACGGTGTCAAAGGGCACGGCGTTCATATTGATTTACGCTCGTCCGCTCTAACGCATAAGAGCAAACAAACTAAACTCCCCTACGGCATTTTTTCTTCGTCGGATATAGCCGATACCGCGCTATCGTTATCGAAAGATATCTTGGAAGGCGACTTTCCCCCTCTTCGCACGATTTCAATCAGCGTTTTCGATTTAGCGGATATTCAAGAGGGAATTCAACTCTCTTTGTTTGACAAGAAAGACGAAAAAAGAGAGCAATTAGAACTTGCTCTCAATAAAATTCGCCATAAATACGGCAAAACTTCAGTAGTTAGGGGTAATATTTTCGGACAAGAATTTATTTACGATAAGACTGACGAAGAAGACTTCTTACCCTTTAAGCGATAATGCGTTACCAAAACCGAGCGACACTAAAAGCGCTCGGTCTATTTTATTCATAGCCGTCTTATCAAGCGCTCCCACTCTCGTTTTGAGACGCCGTTTGTCTAGCGTTCTTATTTGTTCCAAAAGCGCAACCGAATCGCGTTCAAGCCCAAACTGTCCACTCTTAAACTCTATGTGCGTGGGCAATTTTGCTTTGGTCATTTGGCTAGTTACGGCGCACGCAATTATCGTGGGCGAAAACCTATTACCGATATCGTTTTGGATAACGAGCACAGGACGAATTCCCCCTTGCTCGCTACCAACCACCGGACTTAAATCGGCGTAATAAATTTCTCCACGCTTTATTTCCATAACCTACCTCTACTTCATAATATGTATTCGAGCGAGTTCTCGTTATGGATATTTATGGTCAAGACTGCCGTTTTTTATACGCTACCGCCTATTTTTTCAAGCAATTTTACAAGCGGAGTAAAGCCGGCAAGCAAAAACACTAGCGCAGATAACATTTGCAAGCAATAAAACGGTATTCCCGCTAGAAAGTGCGCCAAAAACGGAACGGAAAATAGCACCGAATAATAAGCCGAAGTTATTATTCCGAACACTAAAGAGCCTAATACGCCTAAAATTGCGTAAACGTATGCGTTTTTTCCGCCCGTTTTCTTTATCAGCATACTCACTAGCGATAGCGCAGGCCAGTAAGTAAAATAAGATAGCGTTACGTCGAGAGAAAAAGAATAGATTATATTATCTAGCGCGCAAAAAATAAGCGTAGCGAAAAGCGCCTCGAAACCAAACACAAACGAAAATATTATAACGCAAGCCGTTACTATTTCGATATTAGGAATAAACGATAGCGACAATTTGCCCAACACTAACAAAGCGCTGAGCAAAGCCGTTCTTACTATTCTTTTTGACGGACTTTCTTTCATCCTAGTTTTTCTTCGATTTAATCATTAGATAAACTGCGCAACCAACGGCAAGCAAAAATGCGACTCCGCCCACCACTATTAGCACGATATTACCCGTTCTCATAGGCGTTTTCGTTCTGCTACCATCTCCGCCGTCCGCCAAAGTGGTTGAAAGTGTTGCCCAGTTTTCGTCGTAATTTTGCACGCCGTACTCGAAAGTTATAACGTCACCGTCTTCTATCGCTTGCGTAGAAATTCCAAACATAGCGTACTCACCGTTTACTAAGTAGGTATAATAGTACCCGTTACTAGCATCTTGAGGTGTATTTTTCATACTCTCGATAAAACGACCGTAGGTACTTTCGGGCGCAACCAAAGAAAGTTCGAGTTCTTCGTTATACTCGTCCAAAAGTTCACTAACCGTGCCTTTATCAGTGGTCAATTCGTAAGAATAGGTCGTCGAAGCGTACTTAATCTCTAGCGTAACTTCTTTTTCGCCGTTGTTCGTTTTAGGCAAAATAAGCCCATAAACAACCATAAGCACGGCAATTAAACCAAGGCATACGATAACCGTAATCAGCGAGTTTCTCTTCTTCTTTTCCATTTTCTTTCTCCTTGTAAAACAAAAATTTCTCCTCCTTGCGGAAGAGAAATTGCGCGCGAAAAAAACGAAACGAAAAACCGTTTCTGCGCTTACTCTCGCCCTCCGCAAGAAAAGTTATAAATGAAACTACGGCAGGTCTCCCGGCTCGAGGCAGTTATCCTACTTGCGCTCCTTCCCGCATTTAAGCAGTGGATTTTGCGCTTTCGTTCCTCTCACGGTAGCGGGGGCTGTCCAAGATTTTCACTTGTGTTCCCTATTAAACGACGATTTCTCGCCGTACCGCAATTTATTTGTCTATATTATAGCACACTATTTTTTTCTGTCAAGCAAATCTTTAACGCAATTGAAATTTTATGGAGCGTCGCATATCTCAACGATAATGTCGCTAGCAAGCACGCTCGTTACCGAATTTAGTCTTGCTTTTGCTCGCTCGCCCGCCTTTCCGAAGTGATAAACAGCAGTGGCTACTGCCTTTAGCGGTGGTAGTACGCACGCAAACGCGCCCACCATACCCGACAGAACGTCTCCACTACCGCCTTTTGCCATAGCGGGTGTTCCCGTAGTGTTAAAGTAAAGCGTACTACCGTCCGTCACAACCGTAGTTGCGCTTTTAACAGCAACTATACATTTATTATCAAGGGCAAAGTTTTTGATGTTTTCGAGGTAATTACCCTCTCCACATTTAGGACAAAGCCTAATAAATTCAACCGTATGAGGAGTAAAAACTAACGAACAAGTGTGGTGTTTTATCGTTTTTAGGTGCGGAGCAATAGCATTTATTCCGTCCGCATCAACGACTAGCGTTCCGTAAAAGTTCATAGCAAGATACGTTACTATCATTTTCGTTTCGTCGTTATTCCCCATACCCGGTCCGATTACGATAGTGTTATATTTCTTGATTATGTCGTTAAGTTCATTACGGTCAAACAACATATTTTTACCATCGTCGGGCATAAACCGTAGCATAGTTTCCTTAACGCGCGCTTGGTAAGCGCATTTAAGCGAACGGGGAACGCAAAGAGTTACTAATCCCGCTCCGCTCCTAGATGCCGAAACAGCAGACTCAAAAGCCATTAACGGCGCACCGGGAAGCGTTTCGCAACCACCGATAATAACGGTCTTTCCGTAAACGCCTTTATGTGTTTCGGGTAATCTTTCCTCAATTTTAACGTCTTGAGCAGAGAGAATTTTCCCTACGGCATCACATTTTATTCCGATATCAAAAACGGACACTTTACCACAAAAATTCCGCCCTTCGCCCAAAATCATACCGCTTTTGATATACGAAAAAGTTACCGTCTCGTTCGCCTTAACGGTAGGAAAATACGCTCGTCCACTTTCTCCGCATAATCCGCTCGGAAGGTCAACGGAGATTTTGTACGCGCCGTGGCGATTAATTTCGTTGATTATTTGCGCCGTATCACTATCCGGGTCTCGTCTAATACCCGTGCCGAAAATTGCGTCGATAATATACTTTTCGGCGCCGTCAAACGCTTTTACGAGAGGGATTCTCTCTTTAATAATTGCGTTACGGCGTTTAATATTGCCCTCGTTTGCATACTTGCTTGCAAGCAAAACGGCAACTTTATAACCTTGACTATATAGCGTTAGCGCAGTGTCTAGCCCGTCGCAACCGTTGTTTCCACTACCGACGGCAACTACGATTTTGTCGTTGACGCTCGCTAATTCTTTAATTCTTGCCACAAGCCCAGAGGACGCCCTAGCAATCAGTTCGTCTTCGGTTATTCCGCTATCCATAAGCGCGTATTCCGCCTCTTTAATAGCGGTTGGATTTACTACTAGTCCGTTCATAATCACTTCTCCAAAAGGCAAATTGCAATTGCGTAATCCCCGTCGTGAGAGATTGACAAATGCGCTTTTTTGCTCCCTAAAATTTCTTTCATTTTTCCGCTTAAATTGTATCGTGGCGCACCGCTATCGTCGTGCAAAACCTCGATTTCGCGGAAAGAACTACGCTCTAGCCCAGTCTTTATTGCCTTTACGAACGCCTCTTTCGCTCCATAAATTCCCGCAAAACTTTGAGCGGTTTTACAATACGCTATTTCGCTTTCGGTAAAAACTTCACTCTTAAAACGAGGGTTTTGAGTCGCTTTTTCAATTCTAGAAACGCTTACTAAATCTATTCCTACCACTCCTCGTCCTCTCCTTCAAAATATTCTTCCCTTATTCTCGAGACGGCGGACGAAATATCGTCGCTTTCAAAACCTCGCTGATAAAGGTGATTTTTTATCTTCATAATATCCGCTTTTTTGTGCGTGCGCAAATACTTTTCAGCAACCAAAAAAGCCTCTTCTTCTTGACCATCCAGTAACGCCAACTCGTTTTCGATAATCTCGTCCGAAATTCCAAGTCGTTTTAGATTAAGCCTAATCTTCTTTACTCCGTCACGATTTGCGTACGAGCGGATATACTCACGACAAAAACTCTCGTCGCTAATAAGTCTATACTCAATTAGTTTGGAAACGACTTCGTCAATCGTCGCACTTAAATACCCTTTTTCTCGTAAGTACTGGCGAATTTCTTTTTGCGTGCGCATACGAATAGAAATATACTTGACCGCTTTTTCGAAAGCAAAACTAGATTCGCTCTCGTTTTGCAAAGCAGACAGCGTTTCTTCGTCCACCTCGTCGCCGATTTTTATGCGATTTTTCGCTATTGTAAGCGCATCCATAGAGCAATAGTAACTTCCGTCAAGAAAAATATTAACTCTATCCTTCTTCTTTTTTTGCGCCGTTATATCAGTTATCGTTGCCATATTGTCATTATAGCATATATTTGTCTAAATCTCAATATTTTTTATTAGTTTTGCGTATTTTATCTTCTTTTTTGTGTAACACTACCTCGTAAGGAGGTTTTTATGACTACTAAAACTTTACAACAACTAAACGAACTGCTCGGTAGCGAGGCTCTTATGTATAATAAGTGCTGTAATTATGCGTGCGAGGCTACCGACCCCGTGCTTAAAAGCAAACTCGGGGACTACGCACAAAAGCATAAGGAGCGTTTCCACGGGCTTTTGAACTATCTTAATTCCAATCAGTAAGGAGGTTATTTATGGAAAAAAAGAAAAATAGCGGTAATAAATCAGGCAAAAATACCACAAACAATCGTTGCGGAGAAAAAACTATGAATAAGGCGAAGAAAGATGCTACTTCGTGCGAGAGCGCGCGTGATTGCGCTCTTACCGATTACGATATCGCATCCGACGTGCTCGGTTGCCAAAAATCGCTAATTAAACTCTATACTACTTCCCTTTGCGAAATCGACTGCAAAAAATTACGCAGTCTCGTTACTACGCAAATGACCGAGGCGAGCGAGGACCAACTCGACACTTTCCTCTATATGAACGACAGAGGTATGTATAAGACCGAAAACGCGCCTCTCGGTAAGATTAAAACCGCAAGAAGTAAGTTTGAAAAATGCTGTAAAAAGTAAAAAAGAAAAAGAACCGCTCGCTTTGAACGGCTCTTTTTTTATTTAATTTACGCGCCCGTATATCCTCATTAGAAATTTTACTTTCTACAACGTCTCCACTATATCACGATTAGAATACGTAGTCAATGCTTTTATACAAAAAAAATACGCCGTGGCAAAATGCCACGGCGTATAACCGTTTAGTTTTGGTTTTTATTACTTGTTCATAGCCTCTTGTACTGCTACTGCTACCGCTACGGATGCGCCTACCATCGGGTTGTTACCCATACCGATAAGTCCCATCATTTCTACGTGAGCGGGAACGGAGGACGAGCCTGCGAACTGTGCATCAGAGTGCATTCTTCCCATAGTATCGGTCATACCGTAAGATGCAGGACCTGCAGCCATATTATCGGGGTGGAGAGTTCTACCCGTACCACCGCCGGACGCTACGGAGAAGTATGCCTTACCGTTGTCGATAGCCCACTTCTTGTAAGTTCCTGCAACGGGGTGTTGGAATCTGGTGGGGTTAGTGGAGTTACCAGTAATCGAAACGTCAACCTTTTCGTGTTGCATAATTGCAACGCCTTCTCTTACGTCGTCAGCGCCGTAGCAACGAACTTTTGCCTTCTCGCCGTCCGAGTAAGCGATACGCTGTACTTCAGCGAGTTCGCCGGTAAAGTAATCGTACTTGGTCTGAACGTAAGTAAAGCCGTTAATTCTCGAAATAATCATAGCGGCGTCCTTACCAAGACCGTTAAGGATTACTTGGAGGGGTTCTTTTCTTACTTTGTTTGCAGTCTTTGCAATACCGATTGCTCCCTCTGCTGCTGCGAAAGACTCGTGACCTGCCAAGAAGCAGAAGCACTTGGTTTCTTCTTTAAGTAGCATAGATGCGAGGTTGCCGTGGCCTTGTCCTACTTCGCGTTGCTCTGCAACCGAACCGGGAACGCAGAAAGCCTGTAAGCCTTCGCCGATTGCAACTGCTGCGTCGGTAGCCTTGGTGCAACCTTTAGCGATTGCGATTGCGCAACCTACGGTGTAAGCCCAACTTGCGTTCTCAAACGCGATAGGCTGAGTGCCTTTAACGATTTTATCAACGTCAATACCCTTGGAAAGGCAAAGGTCTCTTGCTCCCTCGAGTCCGTTGATACCGTACTTGTTAAGAACGGCGTTAATCTTGTTAATTCTCTTCTCGTAACCTTCAAAAGTGATACTCATAATTACGCCTCCTTACTTCGTGCGCGGGTCAATGTAACTAGCCGCGCCCTCAAATCTACCGTAATGACCGGTGGACTCCTTAAGAGCCTGGTCTGCGCTCATACCAGCGCGGATTTTGTCCATCATTACGCCCATCTTTACAAACTCGTAACCGATAATGAGGTTGTCCTTATCGAGAGCGAGTTTGGTGATGTATCCTTCTGCCATTTCTAGATATCTTACGCCCTTTGCCTCGGTGGAATAAATCGTTCCTACCTGGCTACGGTGACCTTTAGCAAGGTCTTCCATACCTGCGCCGATTTCAAGACCGTCCTCGGAGAAAGCAGACTGCGTTCTTCCGTAAACGATTTGCAAGAAAAGTTCACGCATTGCGGTGTTGATTGCGTCGCAAACGAGGTCGGTGTTAAGAGCCTCTAGTAAGGTCTTGCCGGGAAGAATTTCGCCAGCCATTGCTGCCGAGTGAGTCATACCCGAGCATCCGAGCGTTTCTACGAGCGCTTCGCGGATAATACCCTCTTTTACGTTAATGGTTAGTTTGCACGCGCCTTGTTGGGGTGCGCACCAACCTACTCCGTGAGTAAGTCCGCTGATGTCTTTAATCTCTCTTGCCTGTACCCATCTTCCTTCCTCGGGAATAGGTGCCGGGCCGTGGTTAGGTCCTTTACGGACGCATACCATTTCTTCTACTTCTTTAGAAAAGTGCATATTGTCCTCCGAATAAGTATTTTTGTACCGATAGTTATTATAGCATAAACGCAACGAGAAAACAACTATTTTAACGGTCAAATAATTGCTTTTTTGCTTTGGATAAGGTATAATATATTAGAATTCTTTTTACGGAGGCTTTTATGGATAAAAATATTTTAGTTACGGGTGGCGCAGGTTATATCGGTTCTCACACCGAAGTCGAACTTTTAGAGCGCGGTTATAACGTAATTGCCGTTGATAATATGGTTAATTCGTGCGAGGAAAGTATTATTCGCGTTGAACAGATTACGGGCAAAAAAATTAAATTTTATAACGCTGATTTGCGTGACAGAGAGGCTATGGAACGCATTTTCTCCGAAAATCAAATAGACAGCGTTATTCACTTTGCCGGTCTTAAAGCGGTGGGCGAAAGCGTACAAAAACCGCTCGAATACTACGATAACAACATTTATGGAACGATAGTTTTACTTGAAACTATGAAAAAGTTCGGCGTTAAGAAAATCGTTTTCTCTTCTTCTGCTACCGTTTACGGTACGCCCGAACGCCTACCTCTCGACGAAGAGTGCTCGCTTTCTACCACTAACCCCTACGGCTCGACCAAACTTATGCTCGAGGGCGTTATGAAAGACCTCTACGTTTCGGATAACGAGTGGAATATTATTCTTCTCCGTTACTTCAACCCCGTTGGCGCGCACGAAAGCGGACTAATCGGCGAAGACCCCAAGGGTATTCCCAATAACCTTACGCCCTTTATTGCTAAGGTTGCAGGTGGAATACTAAAAGAAATTAGCGTTTTCGGTAACGATTACGACACTCCCGACGGAACGGGCGTTAGAGATTATATTCACGTGGTTGACCTTGCGCTCGGTCACGTTAAGGCGATTGAGAAAGTCAACGAGAGTGGCGTTCATATCTACAACCTCGGCACGGGCAACGGTTATAGCGTTCTAGAAGTTATTAAAGCGTTCGAAAAAGCGTGCGGAAAACCTCTTCCCTATAAAATTTGCGCTCGTCGCCCCGGCGATATCGCGTCTTGCTACGCTAGAGTTGATAAGGCGAAAAAAGAACTCGGTTGGGAGGCGACCAAGGGCATTGACGAAATGTGCGCGTCGCTTTGGAAATGGCAAACTCTTAACCCAGACGGATATAAAACGAAAAAATAATAGGATTTATTATGTTAGAGCAACTTAAAAAAGAAGTCTTTGAGGCGAATATCGCTCTCCCAAAATTTGGACTCGTTACGCTCACTTGGGGGAACGCGTCGGCTATCGACCGCGAATCGGGACTTATGGTAATTAAGCCTAGCGGTGTTAGTTACGAGGATATGACGGCGGACGATATGGTCGTACTAGATATCAAAACGGGCAAGGTCGTAGAGGGCAAACTCAACCCCTCGAGCGATACTCCTACTCACCTAGAACTTTATCGCGCTTTCCCCGAAATCGGCGGTATCGTTCATACTCACAGTAGATATTCTACCGCTATTGCGCAAGCGGGATTACCTATCCCTCCGCTCGGCACTACTCACGCAGACGCTTTTTACGGTGAAGTTCCTTGCACTAGAGCGCTTACCGACGAAGAGGTAAACGGAGAATACGAGAAAAATACGGGGCTTGTAATTATCGATACTTTCAAGGACATAAACCCTACCTCAATTCCCGCCGTTTTAGTTAAAAATCACGGGCCTTTCACTTGGGGAAAGTCGGCTATGGGTGCGGTTCACAACGCAGTTACTCTTGAAGAGGTCGCTTTTATGTACTATCACGCAGTTACTCTTAACCGTGAGGCTACGGAAATAAGTCAAACTTTGCTCGACCGTCATTATCTTCGCAAACACGGTAAAAACGCAACTTACGGTCAAAAAAAGTAAATAAGTAAAAAAACAGTCTCGGCGCATTAGCCGAGGCTGTTTTTATTTATTCCTAAAATCTTTAATAACATCAAAAGTTTGATAATTCGAATTATGGAAACTATCCGCTCCGTTCATTGCCGTTCGACACACGAAAATTATATCGTCGCCGTGAAAATCGAAATCGCAATACTGAAAACCGATTTTTCTCGCATCTTCTTTTCTATAATCGTAAATATCGTAGATAATTTTCCAGTCGTCTAGGTTTTCGCTCTTAATAAGCGCAAGATAATTCCTAGCCATTTGATTTTCTTCGTCGTAATTGATTGTTGCAACCGAATAATAGGCGTTGCTCTTACCGTCATACTTGATTGTGAATTTGCTCATATTCGCAGGAAAATCAATTACCTTTGCAAAACTTAATTTCTCTTCGGGGTTAGAGGCGTTCACCTTATAGCACAACGCTTGGTGGTCTCCGCCAAACCTCATAACGTCATAGAGTTCGTCGTCTTTCGTTACGACGAGCGTACCCTCTATCGTCATTGTTGCATTTGGTAAATGCGCTATCTCTTTCGAGAACGGCTCGAATTCAATCGGAGGAGTAAAACTCCAGTTATCCGGTTTTAATAAATCGTCTTCAACCGCAACCGAACAAACCATAGCGGAGTGTCCGAAATCGCGATTAGACCACGACCCCCACTCCAAGGAAAAATATAATCTTCCGCCGAAAACTACGGGAGGTTGCGGATTTTTATGTAAACCCTCGCTACCGTTCTTTCCGTTTGCGCCTCGAAGTAAGGTTACAGGCGAGCCAAAGTTTTTTCCGTCGAACTTGCCTATAATTAAATCGCCGTATTCGGTACTGCAAGCAAGCATATACACTTCGCCGTTATGCGAAAAAAGTTTACCCCAAAAACAGGGCATTAATTCCGTTTCGTATTTCCAAGTTTTACCGTTATCTTTCGAACGGAATACGAGCGTTAAGTTTTGCGGATACGCGTGGGCGTATAAGTCCATCGAGGAAAGCAAATCGCCTTCTTTCGTGCGAACGAAGGAGGGAGAACAAAGAAACTTACCCGAAAAAGAATAATAGTCGTCGTCGGGATGTAAATAATTGACTACCGTCCCTACGCACTCGCCCGTTCTAGCCAAACGGACGGAACTCTTTGTGCCCTTACACGAAAGATAAAAACAATAATCCTTACCCTCGCAAAGCCCGTTTATTTGACAAAAATCGTCCTCTATCTTGCCAAAAAAGAGCCACTCTTTCTCGTTCTTTTCCTTATAAAAGACTTCGTATTCCTCGTTTTGCGCACGCAAAAACTCAAAATATACCGAGTTTTTCGACGGCACTATTCTCGTGATATAAATCTCGCCACGCCTATCTATAAGCGGTCTATACGGAGTATAATTCCAACGAGTACAACCTCGCATAAGACACCTCTAATCGAAATGATTTATAGTAGAGGAATAGATGCAAGATAAATTACGTCGTCGCGGTCAGCGGCAGCGCCTTCTGCTAGCACCATCGCTTTTACGCAAATATCTCCGCCAGCCTTTTTTACTAGCGCCTCTAATCCCATAAGCGAACCGCCAGTCGAAACTACGTCGTCAACGATACCGACTTTCTTGCCCTTAAGGAGTTCGGCGTCGTGCGCGGAAAGATATAAAGTTTGAGTTCCACCAGTCGTAATAGATTGTGCGGAAACTTCGATACCGTCTTGCATATATAATTTCTTACTCTTTCTAGCAACGGCGTAAAAATCGTGTCCAAGTTCTCTTGCTACTACGTGAGTAAGTTGAAGTCCTTTACTCTCTGCCGTAATTAGAACCTCTACTCCGCTATCTTTGATTTTCTTTGCAATAGATTTTCCACAATGCTCGGTTAATCCTTGGTTGCCGTGAAGATTAAAAAACGCAATTTTAATACCGGACGGCAACGGAAGAACGGGTAAAAACTCGTCGCGACCACAAATGTTTACTTTATGAAATTCAGCCATTTCTTTTCTCCTAGGTTTTACTTCACTTATATTATATGACATTTTCTTTAAGTAGTCAATTTTTTTTTACACAGAAAAAAACTCTTTTCTTTTACCATTTTTAGCGTTGACAATTAGCCGTAAAAATACTATAATAGTATAGAAATAATAACTATTCGAGGTCAATTTGGGTAAACTTTCTCAAAAAATTATAGAACTTCGCCTAGCAACTCGTCGCGCGTGTATGTGCGAGGACGGCGGTAGTACGAAAAAGAACACTTTGTCGCTTAAGACTAAAGTGCTATTTCTCATTGAAAAAGGTTGTTCTGCTCGTGAAATCATCTCCTCTCTCGTTATTGCGAAAACTAACCTTGCGCTAATCACTACCGAACTTTGTCGAGACGGTCTAATTACTAAGTCTAAAGGTTTAGTCGATAGACGAGAAGTTAATTTTACTCTTACCGAGGACGGTTATCGATATCTTGCCGAAAGGGAAAAATCAATCGAGGACGAAATAGGTTTTTATTTCGGTTCTGAAGAAGAATACGACCACGCAATCGAAGTTATTGCAAAGGCTATCGCCGTTTTGGACGGCAATAGTGAAGAACTATAAGGTGACGCTATGTTTGATAATATTAGAAAAGACTTAAAATCAGTAATGATTCACGACCCGGCGGCAAGAAACCGCTTTGAAGTCGTGCTTACTTATAGCGGTTTTCACGCGCTCGTTATGTATCGTTTTGCTCACTTTATGTATAGACATAACTATAAACTGATTGCTCGTATCGTTTCGCAATTCGCTAAATTCTTGACGGGTATTGAAATTCACCCCGGCGCAAAAATCGGCTCGGGCGTGTTTATCGACCACGGCGAGGGCGTAGTTATCGGCGAGACCGCAGTGCTTGGCAACAACGTTGTGCTTTATCAGGGCGTTACTTTAGGTGGTACTGGTAAGGATAAAGGCAAGCGCCACCCCACTATCGAGGACAACGTTATGATTAGTGCGGGCGCAAAAGTTTTAGGCCCGTTTACCGTAGGTAAAAATTCCAAAATCGGCGCAGGTTCTATCGTGTTAAAGGAAGTTGCGCCAAACTCTACCGTAGTAGGCGTTCCCGGACGAGTCGTTAAACTTAAGGGTGTTAGAGTTGACGACCTAGACCAGTCTCTACCCGACACGATACTAGACGAACTAAACAAACTAAACTGCAAAGTAAACGCTCTTTATCGTTTG
>JAZOMX010000009.1:0-157226 GCA_045654245.1 Pumilibacteraceae bacterium
AGCGTTCTTGTTTTCCACTGCTACGTTGTTTTGTACTTTACTCATAAGTTTCTCCTTTGCCCGATTATACCCGTCGGCGCCACGCGTAAAATTATTTGACGACACTATCGCCTTGTGAATACAAGTATAAAACTATACAAAACGATAAAATTATTATAAAATAAAGAAAAATAGTGCAAAATTGATTGCATTATTTTTTCTTATATGATATAATCTTACACGGTTTAATACGCACCCGAGAGGATTTGCCTTTCTGTGCGGTGGCAAAAATTCACTTATCGTGCCATCGTTAAAGGTTAAAGTTGAGTTTCGGGGAGGTAAAACAGGAGGTATTTATTATGGCAAACGTAGTTTCTATGAAACAGTTGCTCGAGGCTGGTGTACACTTCGGACACCCCACGAGAAAATGGAACCCGAAGATGAAGAAGTATATTTATACTTCGAGAAATGATATTTATATCATTAACCTTGAAAAGACCGTTGGTCTTATCGACGAGGCGTATGCTTTCATTAAGAGCGTAGCAGAGAGCGGAAAGAATATTCTTTTCGTTGGTACGAAGAAACAGGCTCAAGAGGCTATCCAACAAGAGGCTGAAAAGTGCGGAATGTTCTATATGAAGTCGAGATGGCTCGGCGGTACGCTCACCAACTTCCAGACGATTAGAACTAGAATCGAGCGTCTTAACAAACTCAACCAAATGGAGAAGATGAACGAGTTTAACGTTCTTCCCAAGAAAGAGGTTGCTAACCTTATCGCAGAGCGCGATAAACTCGAGGAGAACCTCGGCGGTATCAAAGATATGCGCAATCTTCCCGGAGCACTCTTCGTAGTTGACCCCAAGAAAGAGCATCTTGCTGTATCTGAGGCAAGAAAACTCAATATTCCTATCGTAGGTATCGTAGATACTAACTGCGACCCCGACGAGGTTGATTACGTAATTCCTGGTAACGACGATGCTATTCGTTCTATTAAACTTATCGCTAGCGCAATCGCTGACGCAGTTATCGAGGCTAGAGAGGGCGAAGAAGGTCTTGCACTCCGTCGTCAAATGGAGGCTCAAAACGCTCCCGCTGAAGAAGTAGCGGAAGAAGTAACCGAGGAAACTGCCACTGAGGAAGTAACCGAGGCGTAAGTTAATTGCTATCAAACGGCTTTTCGCCTACGCTTATACGATTGTGCGAAAAGTCGTTTTTTCAAGAAAAAAATTAAGGAGATATATTTATGAATTTCACCGCAAAAGACGTCGCTGCTTTGAGAGAGCAGACCGGCGCAGGAATGATGGATTGTAAAAAGGCGCTCGTTGCTACCGACGGCGATATGGCAAAGGCTGCAGAATATTTGAGAGAGCAAGGCGTTTCGATTGCTGCAAAGAAAGCATCTAGAATTGCTTCTGAAGGCGTTGTAAGCGCATATACTAGCGCAGACGGAAAAGTTGGCGCGCTCGCTGAAATCAACTGTGAGTCCGACTTCGTGGCAAAGGGAGACGGTTTCTTGGCTCTTGCAAATGCTATTGCAAAGCAGGTTGCTGAATCTAACCCCGCTGACCTCGATGCGCTCCTCGCTATGCCCGCTTGGGACGGCGACGGTACCGTACTCGACAAGATTACCAACGCTACCGCAACGATTGGCGAGAAAATTTCGCTTCGCCGTTTCGCTAGAATGGAGACGAGCGGTAGAACTGAAACCTATATTCATATGGGTGGAAAAATCGGTGTTCTTCTCGGAATCGACTATGCTGGCGACGCTGACCTAAACGAAGTAAGCCACGATATCGCTATGCATATCGCAGCGTTTGGTCCTAAATACACCTTCAACGAGGAAGTTCCCGCTGAAGAAGTTGAGAAAGAGAAAGAAATTCTCAAGGCTCAAATCAAGAACGACCCCAAGAATGCAAGCAAGCCTGATGCAATTATTGATAAGATGATTGTAGGAAGAATCGGCAAGTTCTACAAGGAAGTTTGCCTTGTTGACCAAGATTTCGTAAAAGACCCCTCGATTACCGTTTCCAAGCAACTTGATAAGGTTGCTCCTGGCGCTAAACTCGTTAAGTTTGAGCGTTTTGTAATGGGTGAAGGTCTTGAAAAGAAAAACGAGAACTTTGCAGAAGAAATCGCAAAGATGAGCGCAAAGTAATTTTTTGAGTTTTTAGGAACACTTTTTTTCAGTGTTCCTTTTTTTTAGGAGGGTACTATGTATAAAAGAGTTTTACTAAAGATAAGCGGAGAGGCGCTTGCCGGCGAAGTTGGAACGGGAATTGATGCTGAAACTGTAGAGCATATTATTTCGCAAGTAGTTCAACTTCATAACGAAGGCGTTGAAATCGCAATCGTAGTTGGCGGTGGAAACTTCTGGCGTGGTCGTCAAGGAACTAATATGGATAGAGTTACGGCTGACCATATGGGAATGATTGCAACGATTATGAACGCTCTTGCTCTTCAAGACGCGATTGAAAAGAAAGGCGTTCCCGTTCGCGTTCAAACAGCGCTTTCTATTCCTGCCGTTGCCGAGCCTCATATTCATAGAAAGGCGTTACGCCACTTGGAGTGCAAGCGTATCGTAATTTTTGCTTGCGGAACTGGTAATCCTTTTAATACTACCGATACGGGTGCAGCGCAACGCGCGATTGAAATCAAAGCAGACGCTTTGCTTATGGCTAAAAACGTTGACGGTGTATATGATAGCGACCCTAAAACTAATCCTAATGCAAAGAAAATTGATACAATTTCCTATATGGACGCTATTAATCGTGGTCTTAAGGTTATGGACTTTACTTCGCTTACGCTTTGTATGGAGAATAAGTTGCCTATCGTAGCGTTTGGTCTTGGAACTCCCAATGGACTTATTAAGGCGGCTCACGGAGAAAAAATAGGTACAATCGTTAAATAATGGTTGTAAAAATTCACTTTATTTGCTATAATATAACCGAAGAAACAAAGAAGAAATAGGAGGAATTATGGTTTTTAATTTACCCGAAGTAGAAGAGGCTTTTGAAGAATATGAGTTTTCCCTTATGGATACTGTTGACCATCTTAAAGGAGAACTAACCTCTATTCGTGCAGGAAGAGCAAACCCACAACTTTTGAATAAAATTATCGTTGATTATTATGGAGCGCCTACGCCCCTTAATCAGATGGCTAATATTACCGTACCCGAGGCAAGACTTTTGCAAATTTCCGTTTGGGACCAAAGTATGGTAAAGGCAGTTAGCAAGGCTATTGCAGCATCTGACCTAGGAATTACGCCTACCGACGACGGAAAAGTAATTCGTTTAGTTTTCCCTCAACTTACCGAAGAGAGAAGAAAAGACCTTTGCAAGCAAGTTAAGAAAATCGGCGAAGAGTATAAAGTTACTCTCCGTAATGCGCGCAGAGATATTCTTGATAAAGTAAAGAATTTTAAGAAAAACAACCAAATTACCGAAGACGACGTAGCAACTTACGAGAAGGAAATTCAAAAAATTCTCGATAAGAACATTGTGACGGTTGATACTCTCGTTAAGGAAAAGGAAACGGAAGTTCTTGAAGTCTAATCTAGAAAATATCCCAACGCATTTAGCGGTAATAATGGATGGAAACGGCAGGTGGGCAAAAAAACGCGCTATGCCGAGAAGTTTCGGTCATAAAGCAGGCGTTAAAACCTTGTTTAAAATTGCCGATTACGCCTTTAGTTGTGGCGTTAAATGTTTTACCGTTTACGCATTTTCTACGGAGAATAAATACCGTCCAAAAGATGAGGTTGATGGACTTATTTCTCTTATTAGAGAGCATTTTCAAAAGTCTTTTTCCGACCTTATTTCTAAAGGAATTGCTGTAAAAATTTTGGGTGAACGGTCATATTTTCCTGATGACGTAGTAGGAATTTTGAACCAAATTGAGGTTGATAGCGCTAGTGGGAAAAACGGAACGATTTGCGTTGCGTTGAATTACGGTGGTCGCGCAGAAATAGTAAAAGCGGTAAACGAGGCTATTAAAAAAGGCGAGGAAGTTAGCGAAGAAAGTTTTGCTAAAACGCTTTATACTGGCGATTTACCCGAACCTGATATTATACTTCGTACGGGCGGAGAAAAAAGACTGAGCAATTTCTTGCTTTATCAGTCGGCGTATAGCGAATTGTTTTTTACGGATACGCTGTGGCCTGATTTCTCCGAAGAAGAGTTAGAAAAAATATTCGAGGAATTTTCAAAGCGTAATCGTCGCTATGGAAAGGTATAAAAATGAGCGAAGAAAATAACAATTTAAAAAACGAAAACAATGCAAACGGTCAAAAAAAGGGAAGGAGTAATCTTGCCCAAAGGTGTTTGACCGCAATCTTTATTGCAATTCTATACGTCGGACCTATCGTGCTTCGCGCATTCGTGCACGAGTTGTTTTTTGATGCTCTAGTTCTAGCGTTAACTTTGTTTGCTAGTTATGAATTCGCAAAGGCAATTTCAGTAAAATTTGCAAAGCCAGTAGAATTCTTTGTATTTATGAACGTGATTTTGGGATACGCGCTATACAAAACCACGGGCGTGCTTACCAAAAATTATACGCTAACGCCTTACTTCGTTGCCATATTGATTTCTTTCGTTGCGTGCCTAGCGACAGCAATGTTTACTAAAAAATTCACAATCGAGAGTGCTGTTTCAACGCTATTCTCTATGATTTATCCAGGTCTTATAATGTCGTGTATGATGCACCTAAATTATTTACCCGGAGTTGCTATGTCGGCAATATTAATGGCGTTTATCGTTTCAACGCTTACCGATACTATGGCGTATTTCGTAGGCTGTTCCGTAAAAGGTCCTAAACTTTGTCCCACGATTAGTCCTAAAAAGACGATTTCAGGAGCAATCGGCGGACTTTTGGGTGGAATCGGCGGAGGAATTATCGTTTATTTCCTTGCGCAGTCGTCTATTTTAGGCACAGCGCCCGTGGCAAACGGATATATAGCAAACCTTATGCACTTTATAGTGCTCGGTTTTGGCGGAGCGTTGTTTTGTCAACTTGGCGACCTTTTATCGTCGTACGTTAAAAGAGCGGTTGGCATTAAAGATTATGGAAAAATACTAAAAGGTCACGGTGGATTTATGGATAGAGTTGACGGACTTATCGTAACTTCGCTTTATATCTGCGTGTATCTTATGATTTTGGGGATAGCGTTATGATTAACGTGGCTATTCTCGGTAGCACGGGTTCGATTGGCCGTCAAACGCTAAACGTAATTCGTAGATATCCTGACTTATTCCGTGTCAGTGCGCTCGTTTGTGGCTCTGATGCGGATATTCTTTTATCACAGGCAAACGAGTTTAAGCCCGATTTCGTTGGTATAGCAAACGAGAAAAAAGTTTCCGCAGTAAGAAACGGGTTGAACTATAAATGTGAAGTAGTGGGTGGAGACGAGGCGCAAATTATCGGCGCGTCTTTGCCACAAGTTGAAGTAGTCGTTTGTGCCGTCGTTGGTTTAAAAGGACTAAACGGTGTAATTGCCGGAATTAACGCAGGAAAAAAGATTGCGCTTGCAAACAAGGAAACTCTGGTTGGATGCGGTCAATTCGTTATGGCTCTAGCAAAATCAAAGGGCGTGGAAATTTTGCCCGTAGATAGCGAACATTGTGCAATTTTTCAATGTTTAGAGTGTGGACGAAAGGAAGATTTATCACGAATTATTCTCACTGCTAGCGGAGGCCCGTTTAGAAACGCAAAATCGTTTGCTGAACTTGAAAATATAACGCCAGCCCAAGCGGTAAAACATCCGAACTGGTCAATGGGCAAAAAAATTTCCGTTGATAGTGCAACTATGATGAATAAGGGCTTGGAGATTATAGAGGCTAGATTTTTGTTTGATTGTGAAAATATTGATTACATCATACAGCCTGATAGCATAATTCACTCTATGGTTGAATATCGCGATGGCTCTGTAATAGCGCAAATCGCAAAACCGAATATGGAATTACCTATCCAGTATGCGCTTACTTATCCTGCTAGAATTGATTGCGAATTAGGAAAGTTCGATTTTACTAAAGATATTAGATTTATTCAACCGAACGAAGAGTTATTCCCGTTACCTAAGTACGCCAAAGACGCGCTCAAAGAGGGTGGAACTATGCCTGCGATTTTGAACGCGACTAACGAAGCGTCCGTAGCGTTATTCTTGGACGGAAAAATCAAATTTACGGATATAACGGCTCTATGTGGGCATACACTTAATAGCGAGAAAAGTTCGGCTTACACCGATTATCGAGAAATAATTGAACTGCACGAGCGTATTTACGCTAAAATAACCAAGGACTACAACAAAATTTTGGAGAGATAAATTGCAACGATTTTTGTATATTTTAATCGCAATCGTGGTGTTACTTTTAATGATTATTATTCACGAATTCGGACACTATATTGCGGGAAAAATTCTAAAATTTAAGATAAACGAATTTTCGGTTGGATTTGGACCGAAAATATTTTCAAAAAAGAATCGTAAAACGGGCGAAGTCTTTTCTTTGCGTATGATTCCGCTTGGAGGTTATTGTGCTTTTGAGGGCGAAGATTCGATAGAAGACGAAAAGGACAAACAAGTTACTCCTTTTCCAGAAATGGCGGAAAACGAACAAACCGTTGAACAAAAGGTAGAAATTGAACAAGAAAGAACGCTAACTTTTAACGAGCAAAAACCGTGGAAAAGAATTATCGTTTTAATTGCTGGCGCTGGATTTAATTTTATCTCTGCAATTATATTTTCGTTTATTTTTATTCTTACCCTTGGTTACACCGCACCTAAAATCAACAAGATTTATACTGATGAAATGGGAAATCCGTATAGCGTAGGACTTGAAGTAGGAGACCAAATTATCGGTGTTGGCGGAAAAAAGGTAAGTATAATGAAATCGTTCGACGATTTACTTCCTTCGAGCAAAAAAGAGGGAGATAAGTTCGACCTTTTGATTTTGCGTGACGGCGAGGAAATGTCCGTTACCGTCACTATGAAAAAAATAGTAAATGCGGAAGAAAAAGTTGACTATATCGGGTTTGGATTCGTCCAGCAGTCTAGTACGATTAAAGCAAGTTTTGGATACGCTCTTAAATATTGCGTTCCGTACACTATTAAACTTGCGTTTATGGTGCTTTCATCTTTTGGCGCGCTAATAACGGGTAGTCTGCCGTTGACCTCTATGACCGGGCCCGTGGGTACGGTAGGGTTTATGGCGGAAATCGGTATGGCGGACGCGCGAAACTTTTTGGTTTTACTGCCTTTACTTTCGGCTAACCTCGCGATATTTAATATTTTGCCCATTCCGGCGCTTGACGGCTCGAAAGTCGTGTTTACTGCAATCGAGTGGATACGAAAAAAACCGATTAACCGAAAAATAGAGAACATTATTCACACGGTAGGAATACTTTTCCTATTCGCTTTCGTAATAGTGATAGACTTATTAGGAATTTTTACTTAAATGAAAAGAGAAGTTAAGGTTAAAAATATCGTAATCGGCGGAAATGCGCTTATTAGCGTTCAATCTATGACGAATACACCCACTCTTGATAGCGAGGCTACTTTACGCCAAATTATTGCGCTCGAAAAAGCAGGGTGCGATATCGTGCGCCTCGCCGTTAGTAGCAACGAAGAAGTGGAGGCTTGTCGTAGGGTTATAGGTAAAACGAGCGTACCGCTCGTTGCTGATATTCAGTTTGATTATCGTCTTGCAGTTGCTTGTGCGGATATAGGTTTCGATAAGATTAGATTTAATCCAGGAAATATCGGAGACGAAAGAAAAGTTAACGAGGTGGTTACCGCTTGTAAGCGAAATGGATTACCTATCCGCGTGGGGGTAAACGCAGGCTCGCTTGATAAGACGGTTAGTACCGAACAGGGCGTTGCTAGAGCGCTGGTTGACAGTGCGCTTAAACACGTATCTTTGCTTGAAAAACACGGATTTTACGACACCGTGATTTCCGTAAAGTCTAGTAGCGTTAAAACTATGCTGTCTGCTTATGAATTGCTAGATAAAGAGTGCGATTATCCTTTGCACCTTGGCGTGACCGAAAGTGGAAGTAAACTGCGTGGAACCGTAAAATCCTCAATCGGTATCGGGTCTTTACTGTTAAAAGGCATAGGAAACACGATAAGGGTTTCGCTTACTGGTGACCCGGTAAAAGAGGTTGAAACAGCGAAAATAATACTTCGTTCGCTTGCTCTTGACGACGGCGTGGAAATCGTCTCCTGTCCGACCTGTGCTAGAACGCAATACGATATGGAGAAAATCGTCGACGAACTAGAAAGCAAGTTAGCACTCGTGAAAAAAAATATTAAAATCGCCGTAATGGGTTGCGTTGTAAACGGCCCGGGTGAGGCAAAAGACGCCGATATCGCAGTTTGCGGTGGAGGTAAGGATAAAGCGGTAATTTATAAAAACGGACAAGTTTATAAAACGATTAAACCGACTGATAGTGTTAGTGAAATACTTGCGCTTGTGGAGAAAATAGGATAAAATAACGATATGGCGACTGCGTTTACATCAAAATTTAATACGCTCACGGATAGTAAATTCGAGTATTTAGTGCTCGAATCTGTTGACGTGGAAATTGATAAAGAAACGGTAGTCGTTAACCTTATTTATCCTGAAGAAAAAGAACAAGAAGTTATTGCGCAAAAAAAGACTATAACTGATGGTGTAGTAAGGGCTATGGGGCTTAAATCAACTTGCGTAGTTAAACTTACGAAAAGTCATTTCGATGCAGATTTTTTTAAGGCTAAATTTCTCGAATTTATCGACCAGTATCCTTCCGTTTCACCATTTGTTTTTGCGGATAGCATTAAGGTTGAACAATTAGATAAGTATGCTTTTGCTGTGAAAATCTCGGTTGATGAAGATATATTCGGATATATTACGGCTCGTAATCTTACCGCTGACGTGAAAAAAATGCTCGCAAGTTCGTATTGTGAGACGATTAGTTTTGAATTTTTGCCCGTTGCGGTAGAAAAACCAGATGCAATCGCTGAAGCCGAGGAGGCTCTTGCCTCGTACGTGTATGAAACAAACGATGGACATTTCGTCATTCCGCAAAATGTTGAAGAGTTCGTTGGTAAAATAGTGTACGATAGGGCTGGATACATATGCGACGCTACTTGCGAACGCCAAAACGTGGTTTATTGTGGAAAGGTAAGTGAATTTACCGAGTGTGAGAGAAAGCCAAGAGAAGGCGAAACTACTACGAAGAAATTTTATAAATTTACGCTTACTGACCCGACGGGAAATCTAAAATGCCTGTTTTTCCCGAGGAAGAAGAAAGACGGTACGGTGGAAACTGGAAATATCGTTAATCTTGAGAACGGCAAAGACGTGGTCGTAAAGGGAAGTTTAACGGAAAATAAATTCCGTGGCGCGGTATCGTACGATATGTTCGTTCGTTCGATTTCGCTTTGTACCGTTCCAACTGAAGAATTCGTAATTAAGAAAAGCGAATTTAAGAGTGGAAAGGAGTACTTGTTCGTAAAGCCCGAGCCTTACGCCGAGCAAAAACAAGCAAATATTTTTGATATCGCCAAAGAACCCGCAAAATGGCTTAAGGGTAAAACTTTTTGCGTATTCGATATAGAGACTACGGGACTTGATAAAACACAATGCAAGATTATTGAAATCGGAGCGGTAAAAGTCGTTGACGGACACTTGACTGAAAAGTTTTCTACTTTTATTGACCCTAGAGAACCGATAAGCGCAAGGATAACGGAACTTACGTCTATATCCGACGCTACGGTTGCTGGTGCGCCTAAAATCGAGGACGTAATGCCTGACTTTTATAAGTTTGCCGAGGGGTGTACTTTGGTTGCGCATAACGCTGAATTCGACGTAGGCTTTATCGTTAGCGTAGGTAAAGGTTTGGGTATGGAGTTTAATCACCCCGTTGAAGACACGATGGCGATTGCGAGAAAATATTTCAAAGACGAGATGCGGAACGCAAAACTTGATACGGTCGTAAAATATTTTGGGCTTAAAAATGAACACGCTCATCGAGCGATTTACGACGCAATAGCAACGGCGAAAGCGTTGATTATTATGGCAGAGCGTATAGAATAAACTTATTTTTATAAAAAATAAGTGGAAAACGCTTGAAAACGCTTGCGGTTTTAGTGTTTATGTGATATAATCAAAACGATGAATATAGGCTACGGTAGTTGAGAGTGGACGGAACGGTCCGCTCTCAATTGATGTAAGGAGGTTGTATTGAAAATTACGGAATCCGTAAAAGAAAAGATTTCTCCGCTCGTAACCGAAATGGGATACGAAATCGTTGACGTGGAATTTGAGAAAAAATACGGCGACGATAACTTAACGGTTTTTATTGATATCCCGTCGGGAGTGAGTTTGGACGACTGCGAAAAAGTGCATAACGCAATCGACCCGTTGCTTGACGAGCTAGACCCAACGAACGGAAAACCTTATATACTAAACGTTTCGTCGCCAGGACTGGATAGACCGTTTAAGACTCAACGCGACTTTGAGCGCAACTATGGAAAAGAAGTTGAGATTAAACTATATGCGCCTATGAAAGGAAAGAAACTTTTTGAGGGCGTTTTGGTGGAGAGAAATGAAAATACGCTTACCTTAGAAATATCGGGCGAGCAAATCAAACTTGAAAACAGTAAAATAGCACTAGCAAGACCGCTAGTAAAATTCGAATAGAAGAGGAGATTAAAGAAAAATGACAAGCAAAGATTTTTTCCTTGCGTTAGAGGAACTTGAAAGAAGTAAAAATATTAAAAAGTCGGTGTTTATTGAAGCGCTCGAAACGGCGCTCGCGATTGCATATAAAAAGCAATCGGGAACGGCAAAGGCTATTGAAGTTAAGTTAGTGCCCGAGAAAAATTCTATTAAAATTATCGCTTACCAAACCGTAGTTGAGGTTGTTGAAGATAGAGAAACGCAAATTTCGCTTGAGGACGCTCGTCTTATCGACAAAAAATACAAGGTAGGAGATAGAGTGACTGAGGAAGTTAATTCCAAGGAAATCGCTCGTATTCCTGCGCAGACTGCTCGTCAAGTAATTATGCAAAAACTTCGCGAGGTTGAGACTATGAACACCGTTTCCGAGCTCGCTGAAAAAGAGGGCGAACTTATTACTTGCAAGATTAGAAGTATCGAAAATGGAAACGTTAATATCGAGATTAACCGTAACGTAACGGCGATGCTAATGCCCCAAGACCAGTCTCCTAACGACAAATACGTGGTTGGCGGTATGGTAAAGGTTTACGTTAAGAAGACTAAAGCCGGAGCAAAAGGACCTCAAGTTATGGTTTCGCGTACCGTACCTGGACTAGTAAAGAGACTTTTTGAAATCGAAGTTCCCGAGATTGCAAGCGGACACGTTGCGATTAAAGCAATCGTTCGTGAGGCTGGATATCGTACCAAAATGGCGGTATATAGTGAAGACCCCGGTATTGATGCGGTTGGCGCTTGTGTAGGAAATAGAGGTATGCGTGTAGGCGCTATCGTTTCCGAACTAGGCGGAGAGAAAATCGACATTATACCTTGGTGTCCTGACACTCTCGAGTTTATTGCTCGCGCACTCTCGCCCGCTAAAGTTCTTATGGTTCAAGTGAACGACGACGAACATTCTGCAAAAGTCGTAGTTATGGACGATATGCTCTCGCTTGCAATCGGTAAAGACGGTCAAAATGCTAGACTTGCCGCTAAACTTACGGGCTGGAAAATTGACGTTAAGCCATACTCCGCTATGAAGAACGAGGAAGAGGAAGAAGAGGTAATCGAGGAAGTTCAGCCGATTAGCGACGAAACTTTTGAAGAAGACATTTTCGACGAGGACCTCGGTGAACTCAACTAATATGAAGGATTCAAAAAAGCCACAAAGAATGTGTATTGCTTGTAAGGCGATGAAGGATAAAAAGGAACTTTTGCGTATCGTCAAAACGCCGGAAGGAGAGATTGAACTTGACTTTACTTCCAAAAAGAACGGAAGAGGTGCGTACGTTTGTAAGGACCTTGAGTGCATATCAAAGTGCAGAAAGGGAAAGATACTCAACAGAGCCTTTCATCAAGAAATAAGTGATGATGTTTATAAAAAACTAGAAGAGGATTATAGCGTTGGTACAAGATAAGGTCGTAACCTTGGTTGGCTTTGCAATCCGAGCGGGAAAAATTATTTTCGGTATGGATTCGATTTTGCGCAACCATAAGAAAAAAGGTCTTATTATCGTATGCAAAAGTTTAAGCGAGGGCTCGAGAGACCGCCTAGTTAAACAGGTAGGAAACACTAAAGTCGTGTTGAGTCGAGTAACTCCCGTGAGTGAACTTACGCATAGAGAAGGCTGTAAAGTAATTGCTATTACGGATAAACAGATGGCGCAAGCCATACTGGACAATATGAATGGAAACTATCAGGTTATTACGGAGGTAAAGTAATTGGAAGAAGTCAAGAATAAAGCAACCGAGGAAAAAACCGAGGCTTTTGCTAATATCAAAAAGGTAAATTCTTTGACGAATGCAGATAATAAGGAATCGTTTGGCGCGTTAAACGCAAAGTATAAAGAAACTTTGCGTAAGATTGATTCCGTATTTTCTATGTTTAAAAAACGTAATGCTGAAAAAGAAAAGGCGATGCGTGAGGCTGAGGAAAAGGCAAAATTAGCCGTACAAGAAGAGGTTAAAGCGCCTCCCGTAGTGGAAGTAACCGAGAAACCTGCGCCTCCCGTAGAAAAGCCAAAGGCTCCGGAAAAACCCGCAAATGAAGAGGTAATCGAGCCTGCAAAGAAACAAGAGAAGGCGGAAAAGCCCAAAGAGAACAACGTGCGCACCGTGGTTTTTGAGCCTGCGCCTGATGTTAAACCGACTCCGCCGACACCTAGTTTCGTTCGCGGAATGTATACGCCTCCGCCTATGCCTGTAAGCAAGCCCCCTCAAAAGACGGGCAAGCAACCCTTCCAGCGCGGACAAGGAACGCCTAACGCTCGTCCTCAAGGACAGGGTGATTTTAAGCGTAATGCAGGAGCGGGCGTTCAAGGTGGACAAAAGCCGAATCAAGCCTCGGCTCGTCCTTCAGTAGGCGCTAAACCTGCTCCTATGCCGATTGCTCCCACTAAAACGACTAGAAGGGAGAACGATAAGAAGAAAGATTTCAATAAGCCTGAAGATAAGAAGACAATGAATAAGCGTACCCTTATTCGTAAAGGCTTTATTACCGACGATATCGGTGAAGAAAGAATGGGTACGAGAAAACTCAAGACTGCAAAGAAGGCTAAACCCGTAGTTGCTCCTGCTCCTATCAAGATTGAAAAGGCAGTTATTACTACCGAAAACCTTACCGTAAAGATTTTGAGTGAAAAAATCGGTAAAACCGCTCAAGAGATTATAAAACAACTAATGCTCTTGGGTATTATGACCAACATTAACGGCGTAGTTGATTTCCAAACTATGGAACTCGTTGCGAACGAACTTGGCGTTGAACTAGAACTTAAACTCGAACAAACCAAGGAAGAGCAACTTGAACAAATGCACGAAGAGGTTGACGACGAGAAAGACCTCGTTACTCGTCCTCCGATTATTACCGTTATGGGACACGTTGACCACGGTAAAACTTCGCTTTTGGATGCTATCCGTAAAACTACCGTTGCTGCAGGCGAGGCTGGTGGAATTACTCAGCATATCGGTGCTTACTCCGTAGTTTGCAAGGGAGAGAAGATTACGTTCCTTGATACCCCCGGACACGAAGCGTTTACCGAAATGCGTGCAAGAGGAACTAACGTAACTGATATTGCAGTGCTTATCGTTGCTGCAGACGACGGCGTAATGCCTCAAACGGTTGAGTCGATTAACCACGCAAAGGCTGCTAAAGTTCCCGTAATCGTTGCAATCAACAAGATTGATAAACCTGCTGCAAATATCGACAAAGTTAAGCAAGCGCTTACCGAGTATGACCTCGTTCCTGAGGAATGGGGCGGAGACACGATTATGGTGCCTATTTCGGCAAAATCGGGTGAAGGAATTGATAAATTGCTCGAAATGATATTGTTCCTTGCCGAGTATAACAATTACCGTGCTAATCCTAAACGCGCGGCAAGAGGCTCTATCGTTGAGAGTAAACTCGATAAAGGTAAAGGTCCTATCGCGAATATTATCGTTCTTAACGGAACTTTGCGCGTAGGTGATTACGTAGTATCGGGAATGACCAGTGGTAGAATTAGAGGTATGGTTGACGATAAGGGACGCGCGGTAAAAGAAGCGCCTCCGTCAACTCCCGTTTCCGTTCTTGGATTCTCCGAAGTACCTAACGCTGGCGACGGAATTTACGTCGTTGATGATGAAAAGACTGCTAAGCAAATTATCGCAGAGCGTACTGCAAAATTGAAGAACGAACAAGCAAATCAAGGACAAAAGATTACGCTTGACGACGTGTTTACCAAGATTAGCGAAGGTCAAATGAAGGAACTTAATATCCTTATTAAGGCTGACGTACAAGGTTCGGTTGAGGCTCTAAAATCGTCGCTTGAGAAATTAAGTAACGACGAAGTTAAGGTCGTAGTAGTTCACGGTGGCGTTGGTGCGATTAACAAGTCCGACCTAATGCTAGCAGGCGTATCTAACGCAATTATTATCGGATTTAACGTTCGCCCTGATAGTGAATCCAAGGCTCTTGCCGAAAGTACTGGCGTAGATATTAAACTTTATAACATCATCTATGAGGCAATCGACGACGTAGAGGCTGCTATGAAGGGCTTGGTTGCGCCCAAGTATACCGAAAGCATTACTGGTAGAGCGCAAATTAGAAACGTTATCAAGATTTCGGGTGTTGGAGCAGTTGCCGGATGTTACGTTCTTAACGGAAAACTCGTTAGAAATGCAAAAGTTCGTATTTATCGTAACGACGTAGTAATCTTTGACGGTGCAATTGCTGGTCTTAAGAGATTTAAAGACGACGTTAAGGAAGTTTCGGCTGGTTACGAGTGTGGACTAAGTTTCGACAACTTTATCGACTTTGCTGAAAACGACGAAGTAGAGGCTTACGTTCTCGAGGCTCAAAAATAACGGAGAAATTATGAGTTTTAGAATTGATAGACTCAATAATGAAATGCGTAAAGTTATCGCAGAAGTTATTGATAACAAAATTAAAGACCCTCGTAAGACTGAAATGGTAAGCGTAACTTCCGTTTCGGTTGCTAAAGACCTTAAAACTGCGAAGGTTTATTTGTCGGTTTTTGGTAACGCAGAGAAAATTCAAACGACTTTCGACGCCGTTGTAAACGCAGCGGGCTTCGTTAGAAAAGAACTTTCGATTGCGTTTAGAGAATTGCGTAGTGTTCCTGCGCTTGAATTTAGACTTGATAACTCGATGGAGTATAGTAATAAAATCGAGGCTATCATTGAGGAAATCAAAAACAATGACAATAATTGACAGAATACGAAAAGCAGAAACGATTTTAATCGTTTGCCATATCCGCCCGGACGGGGATTGCCTCGGGGCGGGTTTTTCGCTTAAAAAAGTAGCCGAAAATCTTGGTAAAAAGGTTGATTTTGTAAGTGATAGTGATAAGCCGAGACAGTACGCCTTTATCGACGGATACGAAACGCTAAATGAAAAGTGTTACGATAAGTATGACCTTGGTATTGCCGTGGATTGTGGGGACGATGCAAGACTCGGAAAATACTTGCTCCCGTTTAAGAAATGTCAATATACGATAAATATCGACCATCACGGCACTAACAATCATTTTGCGAAAGAGAATATCGTAGAACCATATACTAGCAGTACTTGTGAAATGGTGTTTAAACTTCTAGAAAACGAGAACGTAATAGACGGCGAAATCGCTACTTTGTTATACCTCGGTCTTTCTACTGATACTGGTAACTTTATGCATACGAACACCTCTTCGAGCGCGCTTATGGTGGCGTCAAAACTTCTTTCGCTTGGCGCGGACCTACAAAAAATCGTTAACGGATTTTATAAAAATAACACGAAGAATAAACTTGCTTTAATATCGAAAGCGCTTTCTTCTATGCGTTTTTTCCACGACGACGAGGTCGTAGTTATTACGATTACGGCAAAAGATTTAACAAATTGCGGTTGCGTAATGGCTGATACCGAGGGTATAATAGATTACGGAATGAGTATCGGTTCGGTAAAAGCGGCAATTTGTATGACTGAGCAAAGGGAGCGTAGTTATAAGGTAAGTTTTCGCTCTAAAGAACCCGACGTGGCTCTTGCCGCTGGTGTTTTTGGTGGCGGTGGACATAAAATGGCGGCAGGTTGCGTGGCTAACGGCTATTACGAAGACGTAGTAAGAAAAGTGGTTAAAGCGGTAACTGACGGAATGAACTAATGAAAGGACTTATTAACTTAAACAAACCTAAGACTTGGACTAGCCGTGACGCTGTAAATAAGGTTCGTAACGCTTTGCATATAAAAGAAATCGGACATATGGGAACACTAGACCCGCAAGGAGAGGGCGTTCTACTTATCGGTATTGGCAAAGCAACTAGACTTTTTGATGCTATGCTGAAAAAGGACAAGGTGTATGAGGCGGAGTTCGCTTTCGGTTATGAAACGGATACTCTTGACGGAGACGGAACGGTCGTTGATAGAACCGATAATATTCCGTCATTAGAGCAGATTGAAAAAACGCTACCTTCTTTACAAGGAAAAGTAATGCAAATGCCACCTGCGTATAGTGCGAAAAGCGTTAACGGAGTAAGAGCGTACGACCTTGCTAGGCGAGGAGTTAAAGTGGAACTAAATCCGTCGGAAGTCGAAATTTTTTCGATTTCGCTTAAAGAGAAAACTGCGGAGAATACTTATAAAGTTTTAGTTCATTGTTCGGCTGGAACTTACATAAGAAGTATTTGTAGAGACTTAGCGTATGCGCTCGGCTCACTCGCAACTATGGTGTCAATTAAGCGTTTGCGCGCAGGAAAATTTTGCGTAGAGGATAGCGTAACTATTGACGAGGTAATCAGCCTTGGCGAGAAAGTTATTATTCCTCTCGAGGAGGCGCTTGCCGATTACCCGTCGCTTATCGTGAGTGACGAAAATTACGATAAACTTCGTAATGGAATTAAGTTAGAATTTTCTACTTACCCACCGTCGCCGTTCACGGTTTATTGCAAAAACGAGTTGTTTGGGCTTGGCGAAGTGGAAAATGGAAAACTAAAAATTAAAACTTATTTAAGGGACTAAAATGGAAAAAGCCGATTTTATGACAATTAAACAAAGAATTTGCCTTTCACTCGGCTTTTTTGATTGTATGCACGCAGGACATCGCGAGATATTATCCGTTGCTTATGAAAAAGCAAAGAAAAACGGATATACTAACGCCGTATTTACTTTTGACACTCGTAAAACTCCGCTGATTAAAGGCGACGACAAACAGATTTATACTTTTTCCGAGAGAGAAAAACTTTTTACTGATTGCGGAGTTGAGAGGATTATTTCATATCCGTTTGACGAAAAAGTAAAGGGTACTTCGCCTAAAGATTTTTTAGATGGACTGACTAATGATTTTGCCGTTTCGGTATTCGTTTGTGGCGAAGATTATACTTTTGGTAAAAATGGCTCAGGAACGGTTGATTTTTTGAAAGAGTACTGCGATAAAAATGGAATTGAACTAATCGTTTGTCCGCAAAAAAATGTGAACGGTATCAAGATTTCTACTACAATGGTAAAAGATTTACTGTGCTCTGGTAATATTGAAAAAGTAAATTCGTTACTCGAAACGCCATATTTCATTACTGGAGAAGTTGTTAGAGGTAGAGGCGAAGGACATACCTTTGGCATACCAACCGCTAATCTTGCCGTTGCAAGAAACAAACTTTTACCTAAAAACGGCGTTTATGCAAGTGTATTTACCGTTGATGGAAAAGAATATAAGTCGGTAACTAACTTTGGGAAAAAACCTACTTTTGGAGATTATACCGACACGATTGAAACGCTAATCGGCGATTTTGAGGGTAACCTTTATGGAAAAGAAGTGAAAGTTACGCTCGTTAAATATTTGCGCTGTACCGAAAAATTTAGTTCTCCGTTCGAATTAGCGGAACAAATAAGAAAAGATTTATCTTGGGAGTAATCTAATGTTAAGAATAGGACCTTCGGGAAATTCAATAGGGTTTTACGAGAGTGGTAGAAAGCACTCGTATCAAGCGCCCGAGTGGCTAAATCAAATCGGACTTACGGCTTACGAATATTCGTTTGGTAGAGGAGTTCATATAAACGACGAAAGCGCTCAAAAAATTAAAGAAGAGGTGGAAAAACACGATATTTTACTCTCTATTCACGCCCCTTACTACACGAATTTTTCTAATCCCGACCCCGAAATGATTGAAAAATCTATAGGATATATTTCACAGTCGCTTGTCGCTATGAAAAAAATGGGTGGAAAGAGGGTCGTTTTTCATCCTGCATCTTGTGGTAAAATGCAAAGAACGGACGCTGTGGCTCTCGCTAAGCAAAACATCCAACTTTTAATGAATAGACTTGACGAAACTTTACCTTTTTCCGATTATATTTTATGTCCTGAAACTATGGGTAAACTTGCTCAAATCGGTACGGTTGAAGAGACGATAGAGTTTTGTAAAATCCACGATAGATTATATCCTTGTTATGATTTTGGACATATCAATAGTTATATGCGAGGCGGACTTAAGACGAAAGACGATTATCGCCGTATAATTGACCTTACTTTTTCTGAGCTTGGAAAAGAGAAAGCAAGGAACATGCACGTTCACTTTTCTAAGATACAGTATGGCGCGAGTGGAGAGATTCGACACTTAACTTATGCTGATACGGAGTATGGTCCGGACTATCAACCGCTTGCAGAATTGTTCGACGAATACCAAATGACGCCTGTAATTATATGTGAATCGAAAGAAGTTATGGCAGAAGATGCACTAATTATGAAAAACTACCATAAAAACGGTTAACTTTTTTCGTAATATATGGTAAAATATACCACAGGAGGCAAGAATGTTCAAAAAAATAGATGCATATCTACTTTTTGACGGCGATAATCGGTTTTACTTTACCGGATTTCGTTCGTCAGCAGGGTGTGTTATCGTTACCCCCGAAGAAAAATATTTTCTAACTGATGCTCGTTATTCCGCCGAGGCAAAAAAGAACGCAAGTTCCGTTAACGTGATAACTTCGTCGAACGCAACTCTTTACGACGATATTGCGAAAATACTTAAAAAGGTTGGCGCAAAAAATATCGGATACGAGGACGAATTCGTTACCGTCTCTGGGTTTAAGCGTATTAAGAGTGCTCTTGAAGGCTTTTCGTTTAAGCCTGCATCCGAAGATATTGCGCTTGCTCGTATGATTAAGACTGACGAGGAAGTTAAGCGTATCTTAGATGCTGAAATAGTAACCCAAAAAGCATTACATAAAACGCTATCAATGCTTAAGGTTGGAGTTACTGAAAAGGATATTTCTAACGAACTTACCTATCAAATGTTGGCGTTGGGCGCCGAGGGGCTCGCGTTTGAAAATATCGTAGCGTTTGGTGTAAATACGGCAAATCCGCATCATCATCCTACGATGAAGAAACTTGAGAAAAACGATATGGTGACGATAGATATCGGTGCAAAAGTTAACGGTTATTGCGGAGATATGACTCGTTCGTTTTGTTTTGGAAATCCGCCCGAGAAACTTGCAAAAATCCATAATATAGTTCTTTCCGCTCAAGAATATGCGCTTTCGAATTTGAAGGCAGGTATGACTGGTAGAGAGGCGCACTTGCTTGCGAGCGAATATATACTTGCTCACGGTTACGGCGAAGAGTTCTCGCACTCACTTGGACACGGAATAGGAATTAACGTTCACGAAAAACCGAACCTTGCGCTTTCGTCTGACGTTGTACTCCAAGAAAATATGGTAGTATCCGTTGAGCCGGGAATTTATGTTGACGGTTTTGGCGGAGTAAGAATTGAAGATATTGTAGTAATTAAAGAGGGCGGTATAGAAAATCTAACCGACTTCGATAAAAAAATAAATTTATAAGAGAAAAAATTTAGGAGGATAGATAAAATGGTAGCAGGAGATTTCAGAAAAGGTGTAACTATTGAGATTGATGGTAAAGTCTATATGGTCGTAGACTTCCAGCACGTTAAACCCGGTAAGGGCGCAGCGTTCGTTCGTACGAAACTTAAGAACGTAGTTACGGGACAAGTATTAGAGCAGACCTTTAACCCTACGGATAAGTATCCCGACGCTCGTATCGAGAGAAAGGAAATGCAATATTCGTATAACGACGGCGAACTTTACTACTTTATGGATATGGAAACGTTCGATATGATTCCCCTTAACTTTGATATGGTAGAGGATGCTATGCAGTTCGTTAAGGAAGAAATGATGTGTACGATTCAGTTCTATAAAGAAGAGGCGTTCAGCGTTGTTCCCCCCAACTTCGTAGAACTAGAAGTAACCTTTACGGAGCCTGGAATTCAGGGCGATACTTCCAAAGCAGGCAACAAGCCCGCAACGCTTGAGACTGGATTTAATATTCAAGTTCCTTTGTTCGTTAACCAAGGCGATAAAATCCGCGTTGATACCCGTACTGGAACGTATATGGAGCGTGTAAAATAATAACGGTCTAATCGTTAAATAAAACAATCAGATTCTATTTGAGTCTGATTGTTTTATTTTAGGTTTATACAGATATTTATATCATCAAAGAGTGGACGATATTTCCACTCTTTTTTTTGTTTATCGGCATAATGTATGAACGGAAACAATATATTAAAATATAAATGCAATCGGAGAGAAAAATGTTACAAAAAATTTTACCATTAAGCGTCTTTTCTGTTGTTGACGGAAGACTTAACGAAGAACTGTTATATGAAATAAGGTTGCGTAGCGGTCAGCCAATCGTGGTTTGTTATGGCGGAAAATATTATTTTCTCACGCAAAAGGGAATAAGTGAAGAGAGTGGCGACGCTATCGTTTTGACACAAGACGAAATAGAATACGTGATAGTAAGGGCGACGGAATATTCATTATATTCTATGAACAATTACTTAATCGGTGGATATATAACCGTTAACGGTGGTATTAGAATAGGCGTATGTGGAGAGTGTGTGTATAACGAGAAAAAAATCGTTACGATTAAGAGTTTTACTTCGCTTAATATTCGCTTGCCTCACGCCGTAAACGGGTGCGGAGATATTGCTCGTTCGTTTATTATGCAAGACGGCTTTGTTCACAATGCTCTTATCGTTGCACCACCAGGGCGAGGAAAGACTACTATCTTGCGAGACCTTTGTAAAACTTTATCGAGCGAGAAAATACTCAACGTGCTACTTATAGACGAACGGAGTGAAATTGCATCTATTTATAATGGACGAGCCTATTATGATGTTGGTTTAACGACTGACGTTATATTTAATACGGATAAAAAATATGCGTTTGAGTACGCCGTTAGGAGTATGCGCCCCGACATTATAATTACGGACGAATTGATTAGTGAAGAGGATTGTAGTTCGATAATTCAAGCAACATCAAGTGGGGTAAGCGTTGTTGCGTCAATTCACGCCGGGAGTGTGGCTGAATTGAAAACGAAACCAGCGTTAAAAAAACTGATTGAAAGTAAACTGATTTCAAGATATATTTTCTTGGCGAATTCCGAAACTCCGGGAAGATACGAGAGTATTTACGACGAAAACTTTAATTTGTTGAAAAAATATGTTAACGGCTCTTTTGTTTAGCGTATGCGGTGGGGCGATAGGGTGGTATTATTCGTCCAAACTTCGTCGTCGACGCAAATACCTGCAAGATGCCCTTGACTTTGTAAATTATCTATACACGGACATAGGCTTTAAGCAAAGTGGATTAGAAAGTATGGCGAAAGCATTTGTTTCAAGGTGTGGTCGAGATTTTTCGCTTTCCTTAACTGAATTTATTCGTTATATTAGCGGTAAAGATGAAACTCTTGATTTGAGTCGAGGATTGCTAAGTGAAAATCAGTATAATAACATATACAATATGTTTTCCACTTTGGGAATATATGATTTGGCGACACAACTAAAAGTTTTGGAAGGTTCACGGCGAAATATCGAAGAAATATTTGATAAAGTCAAATCAACGGAAAGTAAGTTTTCTGGGAATTTAATTAAACTTGGAACTTTGTTTGGACTTATGATAGGGATATTGTTTTTGTAGGTGATAGTATGGACGTAAGTATCATATTTAAGATTGCGGCTGTGGGAATACTTACGGCAATCGTAAATCAAGTCTTAAAAAAGACCGATAAGGATGAAATTGCAACGCTTACCACGCTTGCAGGGCTTATTATCGTGCTGTTTATGGTCGTTGAAATGGTAAGCCAACTTTTCGATACCTTAAAATCTTTGTTTGCGTTTTATTGATGACGGAAATTTTTAAGTTAGCGCTAGTAGGAATAATAACGGCAATCACCGTGCTTATTATTAGAGAACATCGTCCCGATATTGCTTTACTAGTGGGGATTGCAGGTGGAACGATAATACTACTTTCATTAGTAAATTATTTCACGCAAGCGTTTGGTTTTTTACGCGAGATTGCAAATCTTGGTAATATTGATAGCGGAATAATAAAAGTTCTACTTAAGGTCGTTGCAATTGGTTATATTACTGATTTTTCTGCGGGGATTGCGGAAGAAAGCGGTAGCAAAGGATTAGGCGAAAAGATTGCGCTTGGAGGAAAAATTATGATTTTTATAGCGTCAATACCTATAATAAAAGCATTGTTTGATATCGTTTCATCAATTTTATTATGAGAAGAAAAATAATCGTTATATTGCTTTTAGTTGTGTTGTTGCTCTCAAACTCTACGATGGTAGCAAAAGCGGAAACGGCACAAACGGACGACGAGCAAATAAACATTGATAAAATGTTGGACGAACTTGATTTAACTAATTTATCGGCTTTGTTTAACGGACTTTCCGACGAGCAAAAAGCGGTTTTTGGACAAGATATACTAGATTTTATAAGGGCAATAGCAAACGGCAAGGACGCGTTAAAAACGGAAAGTTTTTTGCAATATTTATTGTCCGTAACGGGAAGTTCTACGCTATCGGTAGCGCCTGTGTTGTTATCGGTGATTGCAGTTGTCGTGTTGATAAACTTAATCGGAGGAATTAGAGGCAGTTCCGCCTCGTCACAAATTGATAGCGTACTTAACTTCGCCTCAGTTTTGCTTTGTAGTGGGATAGTTTTCGTGCAGGCGTTTTCATTAATTAGCAAGTGCGCCCAAGTCGTCGGCAATATAAAAACGCAAATGGAAGTGATTTTTCCGTTACTATTTACGCTTATGACTGCGCTTGGGGCGTCTGGTTCTATTGCGATTTATCAGCCCGCCGTGGCTACTTTGACGATATCTATAACCGAACTTTTAGTAATGTTCGTAATTCCGCTTATTATCATCATTACGGTTTTTTCTGCAGTTGGGCGTATGTCGAGCGTAATAAAATTAAACGGACTAGTCAAATTCTTCACTTCGTTAGCAAAGTGGGTAATGTATTCATCATTTTTTGTTTTTATGGCGTTGCTTTCGCTTAAAGGCGTAACGGCATCAGTTTACGATAATATGTCCGTTAGAACGGCAAAGTTTGCTCTTTCGAAATACGTTCCCGTAATCGGTGGATATCTTTCTGAGGGATTTAATCTGGTGTTAGCAGGAACCGTTTTAATTAAGAACGCAATCGGTTTTAGTGCAATCGTGTTAATGCTAGTTAGTGTTATCCCAACGCTTTTGAGTATAATTTTATTAGTTCTAACACTTAAACTTTCCTCTGGAATTTGTGAAACTCTTGGGAATGAGCGTATGGCAGGGGTGTTATCGTCCGTTTCAGGAAGTATCAGTTTGCTAGTTTCGGTGTTGTTGGGCGTAGTTTTTTTGTATTTCGTATTTGTTTTGTTGCTAATTTTAAGTGGAAATTTGGTTTTGTAGGGTGAAGTATGCAAGGCGTAATAAGTTGGTTGCTTGGAATATTTGCTATGGTGATTATTTTAGTCGTTATAGAAGTTTTTACCGTACCAAAGACTGCAAAGATTGTAAAATCAGTATGCGGTATCGCTATGATGATTGTAATCGTGTCGCCCGTTCTTAATTCATTAAAAAACGGGATAGATTTTAACAGTAGTGCTTTAGGCGAATATGGAATAGAACTTGACGAAAATTATCTAAATTTCATTTCCGAAGAAAAAATATCGTTACTAGAGAAAGAAGTTGAAAAGAAACTTGACGAAGAATATGGACGAGGAATTTCCGTCGATATAATCGGTGGTGGAACGGACGATTTTAATATAGAAAAAGTTTTGTTAAATTTTACGGGATTTGTTATAAACGAGGAAAATGCGAATATAAATAGGAATGAAGTTAGGGAGTTCGTTGCAAAGAGCCTTAACCTTGAGTTAAGTTTAATAAGTATTTATGAGTAAAAAATCATTAAAAGACAAATTAAAAAACTTTAAGCACAAGGAAGTTGCTATTGCCATTTTGGCTGTGTTTATTATGCTCGTTATTTACTTTTCTTCTTATCTTAAAGACGGGGAAAGTAAGGCGGAAATAATAAGAGACGATTACTGCGTGGCTATGCAAGAAAAACTTTCCGTAGCGATTGAAAAGATTAGTGGAGATAAAACGGCTGAGGTTGTAATAAACTGGGAAAGTGGGGTTGAATCTATCGTTGCATATACTGAAAATAAATCACAATCGTCCTCGTCAAGTTCTCCCACGATAGTAAATTCGTCGGGCGGTGGCGCGCCGATAGTGCTAAAGACGATAAATCCAAAAGCGGTTGGCGTTGCGGTAATCATACAAAAAGCGAGCGTTGCAAATAAACTCGATATAAAGAATATGGTATCTATACTACTTGATATTTCGCCCGAGAAAGTGGCGGTATATAGTAAAAAATAAAATTTGGAGGATATTAAAATGTTGGGCAAAAAGAGTAAGATTTTTGTGCTTGTGGGGATGGTAGCGTTGCTCGTAATTACGGGTGTTCTAAACGTTTTCCTAAACAGAAGTGCTGAAAACGCAAGCGTAAATGCGTCGGAGAGTGCAAATAGTGATTTCTTTGCGACTTATCGTACGGATAGAACGCAAACTAGGGAGCAATCTATGCTTTACTATGATGCAATTATTTCATCTGAGACTTCTACCGAAGATGCTATCAAATCTGCAGAAACGGAAAAATTAGCGCTTACTAACGCTATGGAAACGGAGTTAGTACTTGAAGGATTGATTAAGGCTGTCGGTTTTGAGGACGCTGTTGTAACTTCTACTTCGGAGAACGTAAACGTAATTATCCGTTCTGGAGAACTTACTGGCGAGCAGGTTGCAAAGGTATTAGAGATTGTAACGACTGAAACGGGCAAAACGGCAACCTCCGTTAGAATAATTCCCGTTGAGTAGAAAAAATGTTTGTATTTTCTGTAAAAATGTGATATAATTATTTTATAATGCCAAAGTAGGAGCAAAAAATGCCCGCGAAATCACGTTTTAATGCAGATTTAACAGGAAAGGTCAATTATGGACATAAAGTTATCGTGTCCATAATTTCCCTTGCCTCGCTTGAAATCCGTGGTGTTGCGTCGCTCCAAGGTAAAAAAGTTCGCACGGAAATAATTGACGACACGATAAACATTGACGTTTATATTGAGGTTGTAATCGGATTTTCGTGTGCGGACGTTGCGTATAAAGTTCAAGAAAACGTCAAGCGTAGCGTGGAGGGTATGACGACGCTTAAAGTCGGCGCGATTAACGTAAACGTACTTGGCGTATGTTTTGATGAAAGTAAACAATAATGGTTTAAGCGCTTTTACTTAAGCGCTTATTACTGTTTTTCGAGGTAATTATGAGAAAAACTGCTAGAGAAAACGCATTTAAATTAGTTTTTGAGAAACTTATAAACGGAAATGACAATAAGATTAGTTACGACGCGCTTGTAGAGGGGCTTTCGGAAGACGACAAGCGTTTTTTGGATTTGCTAATCAATGGAGTAAATGCAGAAAAACCGTTCTTGTCGAAAATAATTGCTCGTTATTCTACGGGCTTTTCGATAGATAGAATTTATCGTATTGACCTTTCAATTCTATTGATTGCATCATACGAAATTCTTTTCTTGCCCGATATTCCCGATAAGGTATCTGCAAACGAGGCTGTTGAACTTGCAAAAATTTACTCGACCGACAATAGCCCTTCGTTCATAAATGGACTTATCGCTACGATTATAAAGAATAAGGAGGCAATTTTAAATGAGCGCAACGCTGATTGATGGAAAGAAAGTGTCCGCGGAACTCCGTGGGGAAATTAAAGCCGACGCATCGGCTTTTGAACAAAAATATGGTAGAAAAATCGGACTTGCCGTAATTTTGGTGGGTGAAAACCCGGCGAGCAAGGTTTACGTTCGTAATAAAATTCTTGCTTGTGAAGAGACTGGCGTACGCTCTTTCGAGTATTATTTGCCTGAAACTTCGACTACGGAAGAGGTTATTGACCTCGTTGAAACTATTAATGCCGACGATAATATCGACGGTCTTTTAGTTCAGTTGCCTTTGCCTAAAGGAATTGACGAAAAAGCGGTGCTTAAAACCGTATCTCCGTTAAAAGACGTAGATGGTTTTCACGCGGTCAACGCTGGAAACCTTATGCTCGGTAATCCGTGCCTTGCTGCTTGTACGCCTTCGGGTATTATCGAATTAATTTCTCGCACGGGGATTGAAATCGAGGGAAAGAACGCAGTTGTTATCGGAAGAAGTAATATCGTTGGCAAGCCGATTGCGCTTATGTTGCTTTCGGCTAATGCAACCGTAACCGTTTGTCACTCTAGAACGAGAAACCTAAAAGAAATTGCCTCGTCTGCTGATATTTTAGTCGTTGCAATCGGACAAAAGGAATTCGTTACGGGCGATATGGTGAAAGAAGGCGCAGTTGTAATAGACGTTGGTATGAATAGAGCGGATGGAAAACTTTACGGCGACGTAAATTTCCCTGAAGCGGTTGAAAAAGCAGGGTACATTACACCCGTTCCCGGTGGCGTTGGTCCTATGACGATTACTATGTTGCTTAAAAATACCGTTAAGGCGGCAAATTTTGGAAAAAACTAGGTATTATTCCGTTTCGCAACTCAATAATTACATTAAGGGAGTCTTTGACGACGAACTAATTTTGCAAAATATCGCCGTAGTTGGTGAAGTTTTTGAGTGTTCGGAAACGGGAGGGAACCTATTCGTAACCTTGCGGGACGAAAACGCGATTATTTCTTGCGTTAAATTTGGAAAAGATTTCGTGCCCAAGGTTGGCGATAAAATCGTCGCAGTCGGTTCGGTGCGCTTTTATGCAAAGGGCGGACGAGTGTCTTTTCAAATAAAAACGATTTCTCCGTATGGGGAAGGCGAGTTTAAGCGAAAATTAGAAGAATTAAAGATAAAGTTAAAAGAAGAAGGACTCTTCGATAATAAGTTGCCTTTACCAAAATTTGTTAAAAGCGTGGCTGTTGTAACGAGTTCAAGCGGTGCGGTTATACACGACTTTATTAGCGTTATAAAAAAGAACCACTCGTATATTGACGTAACTTTATTTGATGCTAGAGTGCAAGGCGAAGGTGCTGACGAAAGCATAATCAAGGCTATAAATAGAGTACAAGCCCTTGGCTGTTTCGACGTAATAATCGTCGCTCGTGGCGGAGGCTCGTCGGATGACTTAAATTGTTTTAACAGCGAACTTTTGGCTCGTGCCGTTTATAATAGTAACGTGCCTATAATATCCTCTGTTGGACACGAAATTAACTATACGTTATGTGATTTTTGTGCCACAATGCGTGCTGGAACGCCTAGTATTGCGGGCGAAATCGTGTGTAGAGTTAACGAAGAATTTATCGCTAAATATTACGAATATTTACAAATAATGACTACCGCGATTGCAAGGCGATACGAGAGTTTAAAAAACAAAACGCTTGTTTGCGCGAATAAACTTGTTGACGGGGTGGAAAAAGAGTATTATCAAAACAAAATACGTCTTAATGCGTTGTTTTTAAAAGCGAAGGACGCTATGCTTAATAAAGGAAACGGAATAAGTCGAAATGTTTTTATCAACTTATCTAGGTTAAATTCCGCTATTGACAAAGTTTTTGTGAGTAAAGAAAATTCGTTCCGTGAAACGGTATCGAAATTGAACGCATCAAATCCGCTTTCAATAATTGAAAAAGGATATTCAAAAGTTTTCAAGGGAAATAAGGTTGTTACTTCGCTCAGTGAAATTGAAGTTGGTACGGAAGTTGATATAGTATTGAGAGATGGAATTGCCAGTGCTAATATAAGTAAAATTGAACTTTCCGAAGGGGAGAAATAATGGATTACGAAAAAAAACTCAATGAACTTGAGAAAATTGTAAATAAACTTGAAAGTAGTGAAGTAACGCTTGACGAAGGAGTAGCGCTTTTTAACGAGGGCGTTGCACTCACCAAAGAATGCTTAAAGTCGCTTTCCGAATATAAGGGCAAGATTACGGTTATTCAGGACGAAGTTACTAAACTTATGGAAGAATATTAATGGATTACGCTCACAAATTTGACAACTTAAGACTCGAATTCGAGAACTTTTTGCAAAGAGAGATTGAAACCTGGACTTTTTCTCAGCCGTTATTAGATTCAATGAAGTATGTTCTTACGACTGGCGGGAAACGATTTCGTCCCGTATTATTGTTGAGTTCTTACGAGATGATAAATGGTAAAATCGACGAAATTGCGCTTACTTTTGCGCTTGCGATTGAGGTTTTGCACACTTATTCGCTCGTTCACGACGACCTACCGTGTATGGATGACGACGATTTTAGAAGAGGGAAACCCACTTGTCATAAAAAGTTTGGCGAAGATATTGCAGTTTTGACGGGTGACGCTTTGTTAAATATGGCGTATGAACTCGTTTTTCGCGCTATTATGAAAAGTGAGGATAAACCGCACGCAATTAGAGCGGGCGAAGTTTTTTCTCACTTGACTGGCGCGGACGGACTTATTGGTGGACAAATTGACGATTTGGCTTTTGAGAAATTGAAAGAACCGAGTTTTGACGATATTGAGAAGATTTTTAGAAGAAAAACTTGTAATCTTATCGTTGCATCAGCACAATGTGGCGCCATTTTGGCGGGGGCTGATGCTCGAAACGAAAGGTTAATTTCTGAGTTCGCTTATTCGTTTGGATTTGCTTTTCAGATTGCCGACGATATTTTGGATGGAGAAAGTGCGGATGGATGCACGATACTTAAAGTTTTTAGCAAAGAAGTTAGTGAAGAAATGCTTTCCGATTACACTTTGCGAGCGCAGTCGGCGTTGGAAAAACTCGATTATAATAGCGAATTTTTAGCATATTTTACTAAAATGGCGGAAAAAAGGAAAAATTGATTGTTGGGTAAATATCTTGAACAAGTAAATAGCCCGAGCGACTTGAAGAAAATTCCAGTTAAGGAATTGCCCGTTTACGCTAGAGAAGTTAGGGATTATATTAACGAAACTGTCACTCGTAGAGGGGGACATCTTTCGTCTAATCTAGGTAGTGTGGAACTCACGATTGCTCTTCACTATGTTTTTTCCGCGCCTAAAGATAAAATCCTGTTTGACGTAGGGCATCAGTCTTATACACATAAGATTATTACCGGCAGGCGAGAGGGATTTTATAATCTTCGTTCTGACGAAGGTGTTTCGGGATTTCCTAACGTTTCTGAAAGTGAGTACGACGCTTTTACGATGGGGCATAGTAGCACTTCGCTTTCGGTTGGATTAGGGCTTGCTCGTAGTCGTAAGATTACCGGTGACGATTACAACGTTGTATCGCTAATCGGTGACGGAGCATTTACGGGCGGTATGGCGTTTGAGGCGCTAAACGATATCGGCGAAAATAAAGAAAAAATGATTATTGTCCTTAACGACAATAAGATGTCTATATCCAAAAACGTTGGTGCGTTTTCACAATACCTAGCAAAATTGCGTTTAAGTAGAAAATATAATTCATTTAAGCACACCGTAAAGAACGGGGTTAGGGCGTTACCGTTTATCGGTGAAGGGTTAGTCGGCGTTCTTGATAAAATGAAAGATAATATCAAGATGTCGCTCATTAATGGAAAGATATTTGAAAATCTAGGCGTAAAATATTACGGTCCCGTTGATGGACACGATATCAGCGGACTTATTGAAATATTAAAGAAGTTAAAAACTGCTCGTGGTCCCGTCCTTTTGCACGTCGTTACTAAAAAAGGCAACGGTGTAGTAGAGGCTGAAAATAATCCCGATAAATATCACGGCGTAGGTGGTGGAAAAAAGGCGGAGAATAAACCTTTTTCGAAAATCGTTGGACAAAAATTATGCGAACTTGCCGAAAAACACGATAATATCGTTGCTGTTACCGCTGCTATGTCCGTTGGTACGGGCTTAGAAAACTTTGCAAATGCATTTCCCGATAGGTTTTACGACGTCGGAATAGCGGAGGGACACGCCGTAACTATGTGCGCTGGGCTATCTGCGTCCGGAGTTAAGCCGTATTTTGCCGTATATTCGTCGTTTTTACAGCGAGGCTTTGACCAAATTTTACACGACGTTTGTATAGATAAGCGTCCCGTAACTTTTCTTATTGACCACGCAGGCGTCGTAGGTGGTGACGGTGTTACGCATCAAGGAATTTTCGATATTTCGTATCTGTCGTTAATGCCAAATATGACTATTTTGCAACCTAAAGATGGAAAAGAACTAGCAAAAATGCTTGAATTTTCGGTTGGATATAATGCTCCGCTTGCTATTAGATATCCCAAGGATTATGAAAGCGAAATTGAAGATTATGAAGTTGATTTGCTTTCTTGGTCAACCGTAAAAAAATGCGATACCGGAATTACTGTTCTCGCTGTTGGAAATAGGGCGTTGTCGCTTGCTTTGGGGACGGAAAACGCGACGGTGATTAATGCAAGAGTGATAAAACCGCTTGACGAGGAGACTCTCTCCGCTCTTAAATCGGAAAAACTGATAATTACAATTGAAGATGGAGTGATAAAAGGTGGTTTTGGAGAGGCAGTCAAAAACTTTTACGGCGAAACGGGGCCAGTCGTTGTTACATTGGGGCACGAAGATGCTTTCCCGTTGTCGATGAGTGAAAGTAAAATGTTTGAAAAATCAGGTCTAACGAAAGAAAACCTTGTTAAAATTATAAAAAAATATATGTAAACCCTTGTCTAAACAAGAAAATTATTGTATAATAATTGCATAATTTTCTTGTTTATGCATTTTGTGGAGGAATTTTGCATTGAAAGTAGGAATATATACAAATCCAGGTAAAGATAAAGATTTATCGGTAACGAAAAGATTGCTTGCTTATCTTAATAAAAAGGGTGTTGAATATACTGTTGAGGAATCTATTCGTAATGAAGTTGAGTCTTTACGATATTTTTCGCTATCTGTGGGCGAAGAATTAGATTTTATGATTACCGTTGGTGGAGACGGTACGATTTTGCGTATTGCTAAGTATTGTGCCACTTATAATATTCCTATTGCTGGCTTAAACCTGGGTTACGTTGGCTTTTTGGCGGAGGGTGAACTTGATAATCTCGAGGGGTTTGTTGATGCTTTACTTGAAAGTCGTTATAAACTCGAGAGTCGTTCTTTGCTTTGCGCTAGCGTTGGCGGTGCAGATTTCCTTGCTCTTAACGATGCGGTTCTAAGTAGGGCGTTTGACTCTAAAATGCTAGTTACGGACGTTTTTGTAAACGGTGAATTCGTTGATAGTTATTTTTGCGACGGTTTTATCGTTAGTACGCCTACTGGTTCTACTGCGTATTCTTTATCGGCAGGGGGGCCGATTGTTAGTCCTAACGTATCGGCGTTCGTTTTGACTTCTATTAATTCACATTCGTTGCACTCTCGTCCGATAGTGGTATCCGAAATGGATGAAATTAAATTGATTCCAGGAAAGAAAGGCGCGTTTAATCTTGTGATTGACGGGGATATTTGTGCTGATGTTGGTAATGAGAGCGTAACCGTTAAGAAATTTGATAAAGAGGTTCGTTTCGTTCGTCTCGAGGGACATAGTTTTTATAATAAACTGCTCACTAAACTTAATAAATGGAGCGTTACGCGCAAGGAGGAATAGTCGTGACTAGAAACGCAAGACAACAAAAATTAATAGAATTAATAAATGAAAAAGCAATAGAAACGCAGGATGAACTCGTAATGCATTTGCAAGAGGCGGGTTTTGACGTAACGCAAGCGACTGTGTCTCGTGATATTAAAGAGCTGGGACTTGTTAAGGTTAGTGTGGATGGTAAGCGTCAGCGATATACTAAAGAGAAGGGCGATACTTTGATGACTTCAAAATTCTTAGATATGTTTCGTCATTCAGTAGTGTCGATTGATTTTGCTCAAAACATTATCGTCATCAAGACCTTGTCTGGTAGTGCTAACGTAGCGGGTATGATGGTTGATAGACTTAAAAATAAGGACGTTTTGGGTAGTGTTGCTGGTGACGATACCGTTTTTGCCGTAATGAGAAACAATGAATCTGCCGAGCGCGTAGCAGGGCAACTCCGTGAAATTGTATTTGACTGATTATGTTACAAAGACTAACGATAAAAAACTTTGCGCTCATTTCTAAACTTGACATTGATTTTTGCAATCAACTTAACGTTTTAAGCGGAGAAACGGGTGCTGGAAAATCTATAATCGTAGATTGTATTATGCTTTTATGTGGAGCAAGATACGACAAAACGATGTTGCGCTTTGGCGAAACGCAAGGTTTCGTTGAGGGCGTTTTTGTCGTGCCTGCGAGTAGGATTGACGATTATGCTGAATATTTGGACGAGGGAGAAGACGTTTTAATCGTTAATCGCAAGTTTACTGTCGAGGGAAGAAACGAAATTCGTATAAACGGTAGAACGGTAACTCTTTCTATGCTGAAAGGGTTAATTGGCGAGTTAATTGACATTTGTGGTCAAAATGAGCATCAGTCTTTGGCAAATATTGCAAATCATATTAAGATTATAGATTACTATGTTAGACATAGCACGGTGGATTTGTTTGAAAAAATATCGACGAATTACGCTATTTTGCGAGAAGTTTTGAAAAAATTGGAAGATATAGGTGACGCTAAATCTCGCGCTGTAAATATTGATATTTATAAATATCAACTTGATGAAATCGTTAAGGCTAAAATTAAAGAGGATGAGGAAGAAGAATTACTTTCGCTTCGCAAACGAATGTTAGGCGCAGAAAAGATTTGTTCTGCACTCTCAAGCGGTGTTGCATTGCTTTATGACGACGAACTTAATGCTATTGACCAAATTAAAAGCGTTGCATCGAAACTTTCGGCTATATCGCAGTATGACGAAAAATATATAGAGTGGTCGGATAGGTTGAAATCCGCATCTGCAGAACTAGTTGATATTGCTGAAAGCGTAAGGGACGAACTTGATAACTTTGAGTTTTCTGCTAACGATTTAGATAAAATAGAAGGTCGTCTTGAGACGATTAAACGAATAAAGAGAAAGTACGGAACTTTTTCCGATATTGAAAAATTAAAAATCGATTTGCGTGAAAAGATTGATGCTATTGAAAATGCCGATGCTTTGTATGAAAAACTATTAAAAGAAAAAGAGAGTTGTCTTGATTTGCTTTATGCTGATTGCGTTAAACTCTCGAGTGTAAGAAAGCAGGGGGCGGTGCAACTTAAGCAATTGGTTGAAACTGAACTTTCTGATTTGGGTATGGAAAATTCGGTTTTTGAAGTGAAATTTGAGGATTTGCCTAGTCGCTCGGAATGTGAAAAATACGTTTCTCAAAGAGGTTTTGACGTTGTTGAATTTTATTTGAGTCCAAACGTTGGACAACCTGTAAAACCGTTAGTTAAAATTATATCGGGCGGTGAACTTTCTAGACTTATGCTCGCGCTTAAAGTCGTTTCGTCTGCTGTTGATGAAACGCCAACCGTCATTTTTGATGAAATAGATACGGGAATAAGTGGTAGGGTTGGTCAGGAAATTGCGAAGAAACTAGCAAAATTGTCTAGAGGGAAACAACTTTTGTGCGTAACGCATTTACCTCAGATTGCATCAATGGCTGATAACCATTACTTTATAAACAAAAAAGTTGAGAACGGACAAACTTATACCGTTGTGTCGTTGTTAACTTTGCAAGAATCGATTGATGAAATTGCTAGGCTTTCGGGTGGTAAGGATATTGCTGGTGCGTCGATTGAGAACGCGACGCAAATGAAGGCTTGGAGTGATGAGTATAAAAAATAGTTTAGTGAAAAAGCGTCTTTGTTTAGGCGCTTTTTACATATATTTTTTTGGGTTGCGCATACTTAATTCGTATGATGAACTCAAGAAAAAATAGGATTTTATTATTGATATTTTCCCTTTTATTATCCCTAATTTGCTTTACCGACAGCGCTGTAGTTTTTGCGTATGAAGTCGATAATAATACGCTCATTGACGACGTTCTTGAAGAAGATTTGAGACAAAAGAGCAAGGTGCATATAGGTGGTTTTCAAGTAGGTTTTATTTTAGATATCGACGGCGTAGTCGTTACTGGCTTTAACGAGGTTGAAACGCAAGTGGGAAAATCAAAATTAAAAAGTTGCTTAAAAGAAGGGGATATTATCAAATTCGTTAACGGGAATAAGATTGATGATGCCGAGGATATAACTAATGCACTTGATAATCAGATTGAACCCAATACGCTAATAATATATTCCCGAAATGGAAAAAGTTTAGTATCGTATGTTGAACCGTTGATTGAACGGGTTGGTGGCAATATGAGGCTGGGGCTTAAGGTTCGTGATGACGTTGGTGGAATAGGTACGGTTACCTACGTTTCGCAAGACGGAAAATTTGGCGCTCTTGGGCATTGTGTTGGAAATGGTATTGCCTCGTCGGATATAGTTGGCGGTATCGTTTACGACTGTAAAATAAACGATATCGAAAAAGGCAGAAAGGGAACTGCCGGTAGTGTTATTGGAAGTATTGATAAAAGCAAAAAACTAGGTGAGATAAATAAGTGTAATGAATATGGAATATACGGGCGGTTGTACGAATATAGTGGTGACCTTTACGAGACGATAAGAAGAAATAAAATCCAAACTGGTGAGGCGATTTTGGTAAATAGTTTATTTGGTGGAAAAAGTGAGTACGACATTGAAATAATGAAGACTGTTTATCAACCGAGTAACGCAGAAAAAGGTATGGTGATTAGGGTTTTAGATAAAGATTTGCTTGCTCTTTCCGGGGGAATAGTTCAAGGTATGAGCGGAAGTCCTATCGTTATGAACGGAAAGTTGATAGGCGCAGTTACGCACGTTTTTATAAATGACCCGACGCGTGGGTATGGCATCTATATTGACGTTATGTTGTCTCAAACGGCTTGTTAGGAATTATTAAAGTAACGGAATCATATAATTTTGTATGAATTCCGTTTTTTTATTAAAAAAAGATTTTGCTCATTGGATTAAAAAGAATAAAGGTAAGTTGTTAACTTTCGCTTTAATTTGCTTGTTCTCGGTAGTTATAGGTATTAGAAACGGTTTGTTGTGCGATTTGCAAACTACTTTTTTTGCAAGTTCAACTACGATATTTGGATTTTTGCGTGGAGAAGTGACGCTATTAAACGTACTGATATGGAGCATCGTTGAATGGACGCTTATGCTTACGATTATAGTTTGTTGTTCGTATAACGGTATTGCGGTGTATTTTTCGCTATTAGTTACCGTGTATAAGTCTTATTCGGTGTCGTTTGCGATAGTCGTAGTTTTGCGTAGTTGTATGTTTGGCGGATTGTTTTTTGCGCTTTCGTACGCATTGGTCGGCTTTGCGTCGTTATTGATACTTGCGTATAGTATAATCTATATATTTGAGTGTAGATACGCATATCGTTTTGGAATGAAGGAATTTAAACGGACTTTTTTTGGCGTTTTTTCAAATTACTATTGCGTAGCGTTCGTAATTTTGCTTGAACTAATATTCCTTTGTTTTTCAAAAATTTTTATATAAAGAATAATGTTTTTGACGTTTGCAAAAGATAGAGATAAGAGGATGCGTGTGAAATGAAGAAAAAATCGTTAATTATTATTTTATTTATTTTTATGATTGCGCTTACGAGTATGGGGACTACCGTGGCGCTAGGTGAGGAATTAAGTTTTGGTAGCGCAAAAAGTGCAATTTTGCTTGATGCTGATAGTGGAACTGTAGTTTATCAAAAGAATTCTGGTGAAAAACGACAAATTGCTAGTATGGTTAAAATTATGACGCTAAACATACTTTTTGACGAAATTGAGGCAGGAAATATTGCGCTCGACGAGATGGTAACGGTGAGTGAATATGCTACTAGTATGGGTGGCTCGCAGGCGTTTTTAGATGCGAATTGTGATTATAAAGTGGAAGAGTTGATTAAAAGTATTATCGTTGCTTCCGCAAACGATTCGTGTGTTGCTATGGCTGAAAGAGTTTCGGGGAGTGTTGGTGCTTTTGTGCAAAGAATGAACGACTTGGCGGAAGAGTTGGGGATGGAGAATACGCGTTTTGTGAATTGTACGGGATTGCCTGACTTGAATCAGTACTCGTGCGCTAACGACGTGTCGATAATGATGCGTAGATTGATTAAAAATGACAAGTTCTTTGGGTATGCAAAAATTTGGACTTTTGATTTTGAGCACCCGAGCGGAAGAAAAACTACGCTAACTAACACGAATAAACTTGTTCGCTTTTATAGTGGTTGCGACGGTGGTAAAACTGGCTATACATCTGAGGCTATGTCTTGTTTGTCTGCAACGGCGAAAAGGGGAGATACGAGATTTCTTTGCGTGGTTATGGGTGCGAGTGATTCTAAATCTAGAAATGCTGAAGTGAGCAAATTGTTTGATTATGGCTTTGCAAACTATGAGAAAAAAGTATTCGTTCAAAAGGGACTATTGCTAGAGGACCGTATTCTAGTTAATGGTGGAAGAGAAAAGTTTACTACCGGTATAGTAGAAAGTGATTTATTTGCGTTCAGTAAAAGAAATGAAAATAAAGATTTTGCTACGGAAATCGAATATTTTGATATTTCTGCGCCGATAAATAGGGGCGAAGTGGTAGGAGAAATAAAACTTATAAAAAATGGTGAAGTTGTCTCAAGAAGCAATATTTTGTCGAACGCAACTGTAAAAAGACAATCGTATTATGATATTATCGACAAAATAGTGCAAAAATGGTAAAAAATAGAAGTACTATGTCAGATATAAATGGCTATTTTGTGAAAAAGGGCGCGTTGTTTACTCGCCCTTTTTTGATTTTTTGTATCGTTTAGCGTTTGACTATATTATAGTTTAATGTTATACTATAATAGCGCTTATGCGCATAGGAGACGGATAATGAAAGAACGAGAGACGCTAAAAGTAAATTCGCTAGGGCATTTGGAAATAGGCGGTTGTGATACCGTTGAACTTGCAAAAGAGTACGGAACGCCACTTTACGTTATGGACGAAAACTATATACGACAGATTGCTCGTGGTTACTCGAAAATTCTCGACGAGGTGTATGGAGACGGGCTAGTTTGTTATGCGTCGAAAGCGTTTTCAACTAAGGCTGTGTACCAAATTTGCGATAGTGAAGGGTTGGGCGCAGACGTAGTTTCCGGTGGCGAACTTCTTACGGCTCTTTCTTCTGGAATCAATGCGGATAAAATTTATTTTCACGGAAATAATAAATCTTTTTCAGAACTCGAAATGGCGGTAAAATCGGGAGTTCACGCGGTTGTCGTCGATAGTTTTTACGAAATGGACTTGCTAGACGGAATATGTGCTGATAACGGCAAAAATATGAAAGTTTTGTTTAGGGTTAATCCTGGAATTGACGCGCATACTCATCAGTTTATTCAAACGACGAGAGTGGATAGTAAGTTTGGCTTTTCTATATCTGACGGCACGGCGTTAGATGCGATTAAGTATGCATTAAGCAAAACCAACTTAACTTTCGTTGGAATTCATTGTCATATCGGTTCGCAAATATTTGAATTAAAGCCGTTTATGCTCGCAGTTGATAAAATGACTGATTTTATCGTAAAAATTAATGCGGAACTAGGTGTGACCGTAAGTGAACTTAATATGGGTGGCGGATACGGTATTACTTACACTAGCGAAGATAAACCTCTCGAGCCACAAGACTACGTAAGAGCAATCGTAGATAAACTTTTAGAGTGTGTTGAAGAAAAGAAAATTGTAAAACCCCGTCTAATTTTAGAACCTGGTCGTTCAATAGTTGGAGAGGCGGGAATAACGCTTTACACGGTAGGCGCGATTAAAGAAATTAAAGAGATTAAAAAATATATTAGCGTTGACGGTGGTATGTTTGAGAACCCAAGATACGCACTTTATCAAGCCAAGTACGAGGCGGTTTTGGCTAACAAAATGAACGAAGCGAATACCGAAATCGTTACGGTTGCCGGTAAGTGTTGTGAGAGTGGCGATATGTTGGTAATTGACGCTAAATTACCGAAAGCGGAGAGTGGAGACGTTTTGGCGGTGTTATCGACTGGCGCTTATCATTATTCTATGGCGAGCAACTATAACCGAAATCTCGTGCCTCCCGTAGTTTTAGTTCGTGATGGCAAATCTGGTTATATCGTTCGTCCGCAAACTTACGAGGATATTATGGCTCGCGATTGTTCGCCAGCGTGGATAGAGGAGAAATAATGGTATTTGGCTACACAGACATAATGCAGTTTTTGCTAGCAACCGTAGCAATCGTTATTTCGATAGTATTACACGAACTTGCCCACGGTTACGTAGCGCTATGGAACGGGGATATGACGGCTAAAGCGTATGGGCGGTTGTCGCTGAATCCGCTCGTTCACTTTGACTTGTACGGACTACTTATGTTGGTACTAGTTAGGTTTGGTTACGCTCGTCCCGTTCCCGTTAATCCGTACAACTTTAAGAGGAGAAGGCTTGGCTGTATTACCGTTTCTTGTGCGGGAATATTAGTTAATATTTTACTCGCTTTTATATGTACGCCATTATATTTTTTATGCCAAATCAAGGGTGGACGGTTTTTATTCTATCTAGGTAGTTTTCTATTTTGGATGATAATAATCAATATAAACCTTGCCGTGTTTAATCTTTTACCGATATATCCTCTCGACGGATATAAAATAGTAGAGGGGTTTACTCGAGCAAATAATCCGTTTACTCGATTTATGAGAGTTTACGGACAGTATATTTTGATTGCACTAATTGCGGTAAGCGTGCTAGTTGATAGTTTGGGTTTTCCGTACTGGCTAGACTTTTTAGGACTTTATATTGATACTACGAGAGGAGCAATAATTACCGTTTTAGAAAAGTTTTGGAATTTGTTTTTTTGAGGTAAATAATGGAAGAACAAAGAAAAGAAGAAGTACAAAAGTATATCGACTCGCTTGCCGATAAGGACGTGTATAATCCCGATAGTTACGAGGTTCACCTTGAAAACTTTGACGGACCGCTCGACCTACTTTGGTTTTTGATTCGACGCTCTAAAATTGATATTAACGAAATTTTCGTATCCGAAATTACCGAGCAGTACTTGGCGACTATGTCGCAGGTTGAGAACCTTGATATGGAAAAGGCATCAGAGTTCGTTGAAGTTGCGGCGTGTCTTATTGAAATTAAGTCAAAAGCGTTGTTGCCTCGCCCTGAAGAATACAATGTGGGAGGAGACGATACCGACCCGGAAAAAGAACTTATTCGTCGCCTTGAAGAGTATCGTATTTATAAAGAGGCAAGCCTTAAGATAAAGGAAATTGAAACGACGGGTATGCACTATCGTAATCCGGATTCGAGCGTTGGTAAACCAAGACTTGTCCTTAACGATATGACTATGGATGGGCTTGTCGAGGCTCTTAGAAAAATGTTTGTAAAACTCGAGATTAAGGCGCAAGAAAATCAACAAAGAAACATAAGAAAAGATAGGTTTACCGTTGCTGATAAGATTGCGCAGATAAGAGATTATTACGAGGATGCTGAAACGATTGTTTTTACCGATTTGTTTGAGGCTGACTACAATAAGAGCGAGATAATAACGACTTTTCAAGCAATGCTTGAACTGTTAAAAGGACAATTTTTTAGAGCGGAACAAAAGGAAGTTTTCGGAGAAATATTGCTCCATAGAATAAGAGAGGAGAACGAGAAGTATGATTGAGTTAAATATGCTTGACGAACTGCTTGAATCGATTTTATTCGTTTCGGGTAACGGACTTAAAGTTTCGGATATTGCCGAGCAACTTGAAATTAAAACTGCGGACGTAAACGCGTCTATAAAAAGGCTTAAAGAAAAGTATAGCGGAAAGAGTGGAATACATCTTTTAACCTATAACGGAAAGGCGCAGTTTGCCTCAAATCCCGAGCATTCGGACGTTGTTGCGTGCGTACTTAACCCTATACGCGAGCGTGATTTGTCGTCCGCTGCGCTTGAAACGATAGCGATTATTGCGTACCGTCAGCCCGTAACGAGAATTGATATCGAGCAAATTAGAGGCGTAAATAGTGAATATACGGTACAAATGTTACTAAAAAATAATCTTATTGAAGTCGTTGGCAGAAAGGATGCTCCTGGTAAGCCGTTGCTTTTTGGAACTACCGACGAATTTTTGAAAAGATTTAGACTTGAAAAACTTTCCGATTTACCAGATTACGAAACCTTGCTTGAGTCGATTAAGATTATCGGTGGTGGCGACGATAAATCGAAGAGTATTTATAACGAGTTTGAAATTCCTGATGAGGAAGTCGCAATGGCTGATGCTGAAGAAGTGCCCGATTTTTTAGAGGGTGAAACAGATTTGCAAAGAATAGGATAAAATTTTCTTAATAAGAATAAAAACGAAGCGCTCGTAAGACACTAGTAATGTGATTACGGGCGCTTGTGTTTTAATCTTAATACTGTCCGTTGCGCTAATCTCGGTTCCGCTTTCGCTTGAACTAAAAATTGATTTTAAGCGTAACGACGGTTTCGCTAAGTTTCGAGTTTTTAAATTTCTTGTCGTGGACGAACGGTTATATTTTAAGCATATAAGAGCGTTTGAAAACGACCTTGTCATTGACAAGAAAGGCAAAAAGGAAGAATTTCATATTAACGCCGATAAGTTTGATAGACGCTCGATTCTAAGGCTATTAAACATTGAATTCGTTCCGAAAATAAATTTTCGAGATATAGTCGTAAATTTGTCGCTTGGCAAAAAGGATGACGCCTTATTTACTACTTTTGTGGTTGTAGCGCTAAGAATAATCTTGTGTTCGATATTTGCAAAATTTAGCGTAAATAATAGCGTAACCGTAATCCAAAATTATTTTCCCGAGTATAATGAGGACGCCATAGCGTTTGACATTAAAGCGCGCGCTTCCGTTACGCTTGGGGAACTTGTTAATTCGCTTATAGTTTATATAGGCAAAAAGATAAAGGAGAGAAAGAAAAGTGATTATTCAACACGAAGAGCATCCGATTGAACGGATTATGGACAATGCGTTTGTAAAAATGAAAGGATTAATATCTGCTGATACCGTTTTGGGAGAGCCTATTACTACCGCTGATGGCGTAAACATTATCCCGATTAGTAAAGTAACGATGGGTTTTTTGACGGGTGGCGGTGAATACAGCGATATGTCGAGAGAAGAGTATAACCAGTATCCTTTTGCTGGAGGAAGTGGTGCGGGTATGTCCGTAGCGCCTATAGGCTTTTTGGTGGGTACTGGTAATGAATTAAAACTAGTAGGCGTTTCCGACGAAGGGCTTTACGACAAGATTTTATCGCTAATTCCCGAAGTAATGGCTTCGCTAATTAAGAGAAACGGAGAAAAGAATTGACTAAGTTGGTCAAATTAATTTTTCTTTCTATTTGCGCCGTGCTTATTCTTCCGTTATCATCAATAAATGCGGTTGTGGTGCGCGCTGAAGAATACTCTAATTCTGCGTTGGCTATGGCTTTGCTCGAAAAAAGTAGCGGAAGAATTTTGGATAGTAAAAACGCTAATATGAAATTGCCGATGGCGAGTACTACGAAAATTATTACGGCGATAACCGCAATTGAAAAAGAACAGAACCTAGATAGGGTAATCGAAGTTCCGATAGAGGCGGTAGGCGTAGAGGGTTCGTCCGTTTATTTAAGAAGTGGCGAAATGATATCTATTCGTAGTTTGCTTTATGGATTAATGTTGCGCTCTGGTAACGATTGTGCCGTTGCTTTGGCGATTTCCATTTCAGGAAGCGTAGAAAAGTTTGTGCAAAGTATGAATGAGACTGCAAAAAGGGTTGGTGCAAACGATACAAATTTGGTTAATCCTCACGGCTTGCAAGCAAAAAACCATTATACTAGCGCAAAGGATTTAGGACTAATTTCAGCGTACGCGATGAAGAACGAACAATTTAGAGAAATCGTTTCGACGAAGAGATTTGAAGTAGAGCGGAACGGACAAAAAGAGGTTTGGATAAATAAGAACAAAATCTTATCCACGCTAGACGGTGGAGATGGTATAAAGACGGGATACACTACTACCGCGGGACGGTGCTTAGTTGCAAGCGCAACGCGAAATGGTATGACCGTCATAGCCGTAGTGCTTAACTGCCGACCGATGTTCGTTGACTGTGAGGCATTGATTGAAAAGGCGTTTTTTGAGTATAAACTTTACTCAATGCGTCAACTAATAGGCAAGGGGATAAACGCTGAAGTTGAGGGCGGAAAAAGTAAAACGGTATCGCTGGGGATTTATGAAGAAGTCTTTTATCCGTTAAGAGAAAGTGAGGCGCGTGGATTATCGATTGAGGTAAATGGCGTTGAAAAAATGCACGCCCCCGTAAAAAGTGGTATAGAAAATGGAAAAATTAGTATTTGCTATCAAAATCGGTTGCTTTTTGAGGAAAAATTATATACTATAAATAGCGTAAGCGCTTTGTCCGTGTCGGATAGATTGTCTGAAATTATTTCGGAGTGGACAGGCGCGTAATAAATACCGAGGAAAGCATAGTAATGAGAATTAACAAGTTTTTGGCAGAGTGCGGAATTGCGAGTAGAAGAAACTGCGAGGCGTTCGTGCTAGAAGGAAGAGTTAAGGTGAATAACAAGAAAATCCTTAACCTTGCTACCGATATCGACCCTGAGTTTGACCAAGTAAGTCTTGACGGAAAGCCCGTTAAACCTATCGGCAAACACCTTTATATAATGCTTAACAAGCCGAAGGGATACGTTTGTACTACTAGCGACGAGTTGGGTAGAAAAACCGTTCTTGATTTTTTCAAGGATAAGTATCCTGGAAAAAGACTTTTCCCAGTTGGTCGGTTGGACTACGATACGGAAGGCTTATTGTTGCTTACTACGGACGGAGATTTGTCGAATAGGCTTATGCACCCAAGTAACGAAATAAGTAAAACCTACGTCGCTAAAATCGAGGGGGAAATTAGCGAGGCTGAACTTAATAAACTTCGTTCCGGCGTTGAACTTGACGGCGTGAAGACTAAAAAGTGTAAAGTAAAAGTCGTGGGCGAAGAGCGAAATGGCGAAGAGAAAGTTCTTACTAGGATTGAAGTCGTAATAAGCGAGGGAAGAAATAGACAAGTAAGAAGAATGTTTGAAAGTATTAACCGCGACGTCGTTTTTCTTAAGAGAACGGCTATCGGTGAAATTAAACTTGGCGGGCTCTATCGCGGGAACTTCCGAGAACTCAAAGAAAAGGAAATTTTATATCTAAAAAATGCTTAAAAGATAAGATAAGGCGTTGGGAAAATCCAGCGCCTTATTTAAATAATAAGAAAAAGAAAATTTATTTAAAATAGTACGCGATTTTGCTTGTCTTTTTTTTGCCTGGGGTTTATAATGTTATCGTGGAAATTTTGGATTTATTTTCGCACAATACAAATGGAGGCTTAAATATGAAAAGTGTAAAGGAACTAAACAAGGTTGCTGATAACGCTTCGGTAGCGGTAAGAAAAACTATCGACGCTATCGTTGACGAGCAGTCCTTTATCGAGTCCGACAAGTTCATTCGTAGCGTAACCGCGTTTGGCGAAGCAACGGGCGAAGGCGTAGTAAGCGGTTTTGCAACCGTATCGGACGTGCAGGTAGGAATATTTGCCGTAAACGGTGAAGTTCTAAAAGGCGGAATCGGTAAAGCAAATGCAACCAAAATCGCAAAATGTGTTGAAAATGCAGTAAAGACTGGTTCTCCAGTAATCGGTATTCTAAATACTGCGGGCGCGCGTTTTAGCGAAGGCATTGAGGCTATGGAGGGATACGGCGCAATCGTAAGCGCGTTCTCGTCCGCTTACGGAGTTGTTCCCACCGTGCTAGTGGTTAAGGGAAATAACTTCGGTATGCTTTCTTATCTATCCGCGTTTGTTGACGTAACGATTTGTTGCGACAAGTCCGTTACTGCAACTTCCAGTCCGCTTATCTTGGTAGCAAACAGCACTGACGACGTAGCAAGCGTTGGAACGGCAGAAGTTATGGCTAAAGCGGGCGTTGCATCGCTAGTAGTTAAGAACGATGCTGAACTTGGAAATGCTGTTAAGGCTTTAACTTCCATCTTCTGCGAGGGTGTAATTGCATCCGCTGACGACGGAAATAGAGTTTGCAAAGGACTTTCGGCAAAAACTGCAACCGCAAACTTTATTGCTGAAGTTTTTGATAACGGTTCCTTTATTGAAATTAAGAAAGACTACGCAACTGAAGTAGTAACTGGTTACGCTCGTCTTAACGGTATCGCTGTCGGCGTAGTTGCTAATAACGGCGCTGTAAACGAGGGTAGATTTACTGCTGACGGAGCAAAGAAAGTCGTTGAACTTATCAATACTTGCGACAGTTTCGGACTTCCTATCGTTAATATCGTTGACAGCAAGGGCGTAATGAACTGCAAGAAGTGCCAAGGCGAACTTATTCGTTCGGTTGGAGATATGATGTATGCATACAACGTGTCTTCCGTAGCAAAAGTATCGCTTATCCGTGGTAACGCAATCGGCGCAGGTTACGTAGCACTAGCATCTAAGAGCGCATTCGATTACGTCGTAGCGTGGGAAGATGCTTGCATAGGTTTGTTGGATAATACCGCAAGCGCAGAACTCGTTTATGCTGACGAGATTGCAAAAGCAGGTAATAGCGACGAGGTAGTAGCAAAACTCGCATCTGCTTACGGCGAAGAGAATTCTTGCGCTGTAACGGTAGCGGAAAAAGGCTTTATCGACAACGTTATCGAGCCCAAATTCTCGCGTCAATATCTTATCGGCGCAGTTCAAGCGTTTATTGAAAAGAGGTAAGATATATGTACCTTTTGGCAAATAAAATCGGTTTCGGCGATAGCCTCTTAGTGCTATTTATCGGTATGTCAGTTATATTCTTAGTGCTTGCAATCTTGGTTGTTACCGTTATAGCATACGTAAAAGCGCTTAACGCCGTACAAAATAAGGATAAAGTGAAAGCACCCGCTCCCGTTGCGGTTGCGCCTGCTCCCGAACCCGTAGCCGTAGCAAGTGATGATGAAATCGTTGCCGCAATCACGGCTGCAATCGCAATTATTTATGCGAGCGAGAGCGAGACTGGAGAAGTTCCTCCGTTTAGAGTAAAAAGTATTTTATTAAGAAAATAATTTTAGGAGATATATAAAAATGCGTAAGTTTAATATTAACGTTAATGGAAATATGTATACCGTTGAGGTAGAAGAAGTAACTGGAGGAGCAGTTTCCGCTCCCGTTGTAGCAGCGCCCGCTCCCGTAGCGTCCGCGCCCGCACCTGCACCCGCACCTGCACCCGTAGCAAAACCCGTAGTTTCTGGTGGCGCTAGCGTAACCGCGCCTATGCCTGGAACCGTTCTTAAACTCGCTGTTGCTAACGGCTCTACCGTAAAGAAAGGCGACAAGATTTTAGTTCTTGAGGCTATGAAGATGGAAAACGATATCAATGCAAGCGCTGACGGTGTTGTTACCTTTACCGTAAACGCTGGTGATAGCGTAGAAACGGGCGCTCAACTTGCAGTTATAAAGTAAGGAGAGAATAATGGATTTTTTAGAGACTATGCTCAACTTGTGGAAGAGCACGGGTATCTCGCACTCAATCGTTCACGGCGAGTGGCAAAACTACGTTATGATAGCAGTATCGTTCGTACTTTTCTACTTGGCTATCGTTAAACAGTTCGAGCCTCTTTTGTTACTTCCCATTTCGTTCGGTATGTTTATCGTAAACATTCCTGGAGCGTACGATATTTTGTATGGAACGGCGCACGGCCTTGACTCTGCAGCGAAAGCAGAACTTATTGCTAACGGCGGACAGGCTACATACGGATTGTTCCATTACCTAGAGTTTGGTGTAAGTAAGGTTATTTTCCCGCCGATAATATTCTTGGGAATAGGCGCAATGACTGACTTTGGTCCGCTTATTGCAAATCCGAAGAGTTTGCTTATCGGTGCGGCTGCGCAATTCGGCGTATTCTTAACCTTCGTTGGCGCAATCGCAAGCGGAATGTTTACTGGCGAGGAGGCAGCGGCTATCGGTATTATCGGTGGCGCAGACGGTCCTACCGCAATCTACGTAACTCAACAACTCGCTCCGCACCTATTGTCAGCAATCGCAATCGCTGCATACTCGTATATGGCGCTAATCCCCATTATTCAACCCCCGATTATGAAGTTACTTACTACGGAAAAAGAGCGTAAGATTAAAATGTCGCAACTTCGTCCCGTATCTAAGCGTGACAAGATTATTTTCCCGATTGCAGTAACCCTTATTTGTGGACTAATCTTGCCTGATGCGTTACCTCTTTTAGGTATGCTTATGCTTGGTAACCTTTTCAAAGAGAGTATGGTAACCGAGCGTTTGGCAAAAACTGCAAGTAACGAACTTTGCAACATCATTACCATTTTCCTAGGTCTTATCGTAGGAACGAAGGCGATGGGTGGTACTTTCTTGAACTTCCAGACCTTGTTAATTATTTGCCTAGGACTTATCGCTTTCTGTTTCGGTACGGTTGGCGGACTTTTGATGGCAAAACTTCTCAACGTTATTTCGGGTGGCAAAATCAACCCGCTTATCGGTAGTGCAGGCGTGTCTGCCGTACCTATGGCGGCTCGTGTTTCGCAAACTGTTGGTCAAAAATACGATTCCACCAACTATTTGCTAATGCACGCAATGGGACCCAACGTAGCAGGCGTAATCGGTTCTGCAGTTGCAGCCGGTGTATTCTTGGCTATTTTCTAACAGTAAATTAAGGAGATAATCACTATGGTTAAAATAATGGAAACTATATTGCGTGACGCTCATCAATCTCAAGCGGCTACGCGTATGAAACTCGATGAAATGTTGCCCGTTGCGGACAAACTTGACAAAGCAGGTTTTTATGCACTAGAGGCGTGGGGTGGAGCAACCTTCGATAGTTGCCTTCGTTACCTCAACGAAGACCCTTGGGAGAGACTACGCGCTCTTCGTAAGGCGATACCCAATACGAAACTCCAAATGCTTTTGCGTGGTCAAAACCTTCTTGGTTATAAGCACTACGCTGACGACGTGGTAGAACTCTTCGTTAAAAAAGCAATTGAAAATGGTATTGACGTAATCCGTATCTTTGATGCTCTTAATGATACTAGAAACATTGAAACTGCTCTTAAGGCTACCAAAAAGTACGGTGGAACTGCTGAAGTTGCTTTCAGTTATACCACTAGCAAAGTTCACACGATTGAATATTTCGTTGACCTTGCTCTTAAAATGGAGGCTATGGGCGCTGATATCATTTGTATTAAGGATATGGCGAACCTACTTCTTCCTTATGATGCGTATAAACTCGTATCTAGCCTTAAGGAAAAACTCAATCCCAAAACGCTCGTTCACCTTCATACCCACAATACGGCTGGTACTGGCGATATGACCAACCTTAAAGCAATAGAGGCTGGTTGCGATATCGTAGATACCGCTCTTTCCTCGCTTGGAAACGGTACTTCTCAGCCTGCTACCGAGGCTCTCGTTGCAACTCTTAAGGGTACGGAGTATGATACCGGTATCAATCTTGAAGACCTTAACGAACTTACCAAGCACTTTAATGGCGTTGCTAGTCGTCTCGTAGAAGAGGGCTACTTGAGTTCTAAAGTTCTTAAAGTTGACGTAAACGCACTAATTTATCAAGTTCCCGGCGGTATGCTTTCTAACCTTATTTCGCAACTTAAGCAAGCAGGTGCTTCTGATAAACTTCTAGAAGTTTTAGAGGAAGTTCCCAGAGTTAGAGCGGACCTCGGTTATCCGCCTTTGGTAACGCCTTCTAGCCAAATCGTTGGTACGCAAGCCGTTCTTAACGTATTGCAAGGCGAGAGATACAAAATGGTTACCAAGGAAACGAAGGGTGTTCTTTTGGGCGAATACGGTCAATTACCCGCTGAACCCGATAGCGAAGTAGTAAAGAAAGTTATCGGCGATGCAGAGCGTATTACTTGCCGTCCTGCAGACAATATCAAACCTGAACTTGACAACTACCGTAAGGAAATTGCTGAGTATTGTGAGAGTGAAGAAGACGTACTTACTTACGCGCTTTTCCCGCAACTTGCTATTCCTTTCTTTAAGCGTCGTCAGGCTGCTAAACTCGGCGTTGATAAGACTATTTACGATAAAGACAGTCAAGTGCATCCCGTATAATTAAACAGTAAGACCGTCGCCTAATAAACTTATGGCGACGGTTTTTTCTCGGAGCAAAAATGAAAATTGCGGTAATCGGTGGCGGTCCGGCTGGGTTAATGGCGTCCGCGCAAGCAGGTCTTGGCGGAGAAGTCGTGCTCTTTGAACGGAACGAAAAACTAGGTAAAAAATTATATATAACGGGCAAGGGCAGATGTAACGTAACTAATATGTGCTCTCCTCGCGAATTTTTAGAAAAAGTCGTATCTAATCCTCGATTTTTATACGGCTCGATTTTCGCGTTCACGCCTGAAAATACCGTTGATTTGATTGAAAGTATGGGCGTAAAAACGAAAGTCGAGAGAGGTAACCGAGTTTTTCCGGCTTCGGATAAGGCGAGTGATATTACGAAAGCATTAGTTAAATACGCCGAGTATAATGGCGTTAATTTCGTTTATGAAAACGTTTTGTCCGTTTCTTGCGAAGAGAACGGGTTTGTAATTGCAACTAAAAAGAACGAGTATCGTTTTGACAAAGTTATTCTTGCTTGCGGTGGTGTGAGTTATCCTTCGACTGGAAGTAATGGTGACGGCTTTAATTTTGCTAGCCGTTTAGGGCATACGATTGTTCCGCTTGCTCCCGCATTAGTGCCCATTTATCTGTCTGAAGACGTAACTAGTTTGTCTGGACTGTCATTAAAAAACGTAACCGTAACCGTAAAAGGCGGACAAAAAGAGTACTCGCAGTTTGGAGAAATGCTTTTTACTGGAGTTGGCGTAAGCGGACCTATCGTACTTTCGATTAGTAGTTTAATCAATCGCGAGGACGTTAAAAAATTACAGTTAAGCGTTGACTTAAAGCCGGCATTAGACAGAGAAACGCTTGATAAAAGAATACTTTCCGATTTTTCAAAAGTAAAAAATAAACAACTTAAAAACAGTCTCGACTTCCTCTTGCCAAAAAGTTTAATTCCGTATATAATAAAGGAGTCGGGAATAAATCCTGAAAAACCGATAAATTCGATAACGAGGGTTGAACGCGAAAAGTTAGTATCGCTACTTAAAGATTTGCGTTTTTCCATAGCCTCGCTTGGAGAGGTTGAAATAGGCGTGGTAACGGCAGGCGGAGTTTCCGTTAAAGAAGTAAACCCAAAAACTATGGAAAGTAAGATTTGCCCAGGGCTTTACTTTGCTGGAGAAATGCTAGACATTGATGCGTTCACGGGAGGCTTTAATATTCAAATTGCCCTCTCAACCGGTTACCTTGCCGGACAGAGTGCAGGAGGATTAAATGATTAACCAAGTTTTTTCGATTAGAGGAGCCACAACGCTCGACTTTAATACCGAAGAAGAAATCGTTTTGCGTTCAGTTGAACTTATGCGCGAAATACTTGATAGGAACGGTTTTGCTACAAACGATAACCTGGAAATTATCGATTATATCGTAAGTAGCACGAATGATATTACCGTATTTTATCCCGCGCAAGCAATTAGAGAAAGCGGAATAGTATGCGCACCAGTTTTTAGTACCCTCGAGCCGTCGATTAGTGGAGCGTTGAAAATGTGCGTTCGGATTCTCGTCAGGGTATCTAATAGCGGAGATAGAGTTGTGCCAAAGCACGTTTATTTGCGTGGAGCACGACAGTTGCGGAAAGATTTGTTGGACGAATAGTTTAAGGAGAAATATATATGATTATAGCGATTGATGGACCTGCAGGCGCAGGAAAGAGCACGGTAGCAAAGTTACTAGCAAGTAAACTAAATATTTTATATTTAGATACGGGTGCTATGTATAGAGCGGTAGGACTAAAAGCAATTAGAAATACGGTTGATGTTTCAGACCATAAAGCGGTTGAGGATATGTTGTCTAAAACAAAGATTGACGTGAAATTAGACGACGGTGTTCAACGCGTATTTCTTGATGGAGAGGACGTTTCTACGGCTATTCGTCAGCATGAAGTATCAAAGGCTGCTAGCGATATTTCTGCCGTTCCGTGCGTTAGATATAAAATGGTAGAACTTCAACGCGAAATCGCATCTAAAACTGATACGATTTTAGACGGAAGAGATATCGGAACTTTCGTTTTGCCAAATGCAGAGTTTAAGTTTTTCTTAACGGCAAGCGCAGACGAGAGAGCAAATAGAAGATATTCCGAACTCGTAGCAAAAGGCGTTGATTGTTCGCTTGAAAAAATTAAAGAGGACATAATTACTCGTGATTATAACGATATGCACCGTGCGCTTGCGCCACTTAAAAAGGCTGACGATGCAATCGAGGTTGACACTACTGAACTTAATATCGGACAAGTAGTTGAAAAAATAGCGTCTTATATGGGAAAATAATAATGAAATATCCGTTTTATTCGTTTTTAAGAGGGCTTTTATATTTGCCCGTTAAGATTTTGTTACCGACGAAAGTGGTTGGAAAAGAAAATATGCCATTACCTAAGCGCATTATTACCGTTTCTAACCATCTATCTATGCTTGATATTCCGGTAGTTGCAATCAACGTACCTGGATATCGTCACCTAATAGGAAAAAAAGAACTTGCAGAAAACTGGTTCGTGCGCTTTTTAATGAAGCATATCGACGCTATTCCTATTGATAGAGGAACTGCTGATTTAACTGCTATGCGTAAGATTTTGCGTTGTCTAAAAAACGACGAAAGCCTTGCTATTTATCCCGAGGGAACGAGAAACAAGACTGACGAAGAGTTGCACGAGGTTAAGGCTGGTGCGGCTGTATTTGCCCTTAAGGGTAATGCTCAAATCGTACCGATTATGATTTACCGAAAGCCTAGATTTTTTAGACGCAACTATATTTACGTTGCTCCTGCCTTTTCGCTTGACGGATGTGTTGAAGGTAGAGTTGATGCAGGTGCGATTGAAAGAGCAGGTAAAATGCTCGAAGAAAAAATGCGCGAATCTGCGGAATATCTAAAAGATTACGTTGTAAACAAACGCTGGAAAAAGAAAAATAAACTTTCTATAGAGGCAAATAGGAATGAGGATAATTCTTGCAAAGAATAGTGGTTTTTGTTTCGGAGTTCGCTCGGCTGTTAATCTTGCCGAAAAACACGCTAGCGAGCATACTTACACTTACGGCGATATAATCCATAACGAATTAGTTCTTGAGCAACTTGCTAAAAAGGGAGTTAAAAGCGTTGAGAAAATTTCGGACATAAACGACGATTCGGCTACGGTAATCATTCGTTCGCACGGCGCTACTAAAGCCGTTTATGACGAAATCGAGCAAAACGGATATAAACTCATTGATGCGACTTGTCCGTTCGTTAAAAAAATTCACAATATCGTTGAAAAGCATTATTCAAAAGGATATAAAATCGTTATTATAGGAGCAAAAAATCACCCTGAAGTAATAGGAATAAACGGGTGGTGTGACGGAAGTGCGATTATCATTGACGAAAATTTTGATTTTGCTACACTGGAAAAAGACGAAAAATACTGTTTTGTATCGCAAACCACCTTTTCTACAGAAAAATATAGCGATATTTTGAAAAAAATTCACAAACACCAACTTAAAACAGTTGAAATATTTGATACAATTTGTTATACTACTGTTGGTCGTCAAAACGAGGCGAAAAAATTATCGAAGATTTGCGATAAAATCGTCGTCGTTGGCAGTAAGAACAGTTCGAACACGCAAAAACTGGTTGCGCTTTCGAATTCGGAAAATTGTTCTTCGTACGGCGTAAGTTCGTTAGACGATTTAACAAAAATAAATTTTAGCCCCGAAGACATAGTAGGAATAATTGCAGGGGCGTCAGCACCAGACGTGCTGATTACGGAGGTAAAAGAGTACATGAGTGAAAAGTTCGCAGACGTTCAGAACGCAGAGTTTCTTGAAGCAATCGACAAGTCGTTCGTTAGTTACAAAGAGGGCAAGCGTGTAAAAGGCACGGTTATCTCTGCTGACGAAAAGGGTATCCATCTTAATATTGGTGGCAAAAACGACGGTTTTATTCCCGCTGAAGACGTTAATCTTGACGGCACCTATGATGCTAAAGATTTCCCGGCTGGAATGGAACTCGAAGTTAAGATTGGTAAGAAAGACCAAGCCACTAACGCAATTCTGCTTTCGAAAAAGGCTGTTGACGAAATAAAGGAAGCCGATAAGGTAGTTGAGACTATCCGCAACGGCGAGAGTTTTGAAGTTAACGTTGACAAAAACGTTGAAAAGGGCCTTATGGCACGCCTTGGCACTTACAACGTGTTTATTCCCGCATCGCAGGTTGAGGAAAGATTCGTTCGTGACCTTAAGAAGTACGTAGGTAAGAAACTTACCGTTACGGCTCTTGAAATCGACGACAACAAGCATAAGATTGTTGCTAGCCATAGAAAACTCGTTGAGGCTGAGAGAAAGGCTAAAGAGGATATTTTCTGGGCTAACGTTGTTCCCAATATGATTGTTAGTGGTGTTGTAAAGCGCACGACTGTTTTCGGAGCGTTCGTTTCCGTTGACGGATTTGATTGCCTTGCTCACATTGTTGACCTTTCTTGGACGCATATTAAGAGCGTAGAAGAAGTTCTTACCGTTGGTAAGAGTTATGAGTTCGTAGTTCTAAGCGCTGATAGAGAGAAGAACAGAGTTTCTCTTGGCTATAAGCAACTTCAACCCCATCCGTTTGTTGCTTGTATGGAAAAACACCCCGTTGGTTCTACCACCACTGGTAAAGTTGTTAGCGTAGTTCCTTTCGGTGTATTCGTTGAAGTTGAGCCTCACCTCGAAGGTCTCGTTCACGTTTCCGAAGTTGCACACAATTTCGTAAAAGACCTTAACGAAGTTGTTAAGGTTGGCGACGAAGTTGAGGTTAAGGTTCTTAACTACGACGAAGCAAACCGCAAGATTAACCTTTCTATTAAGGCTTGTCTCCCCGAAGAGCCGAAGCCCGCAAAGGAAGAGAAATCTGACGATGCTAAACCTGAAACTGAGAAGAAACCCAGAAAGCCCCGCGCTAAAAAGGAAAACGTTGAGCCTGAAGAGGAAAAAGAGTGGAGTGAAGATATCTCCAACAATCCCTTTGCAGACCTTCTCAAAGATTTAGTAAAATAAGTCGGTATTAATTAGTTGAAGAAAAAGAAAGAAGTATGTTTATATTTCTTTCTTTTTTTCTATGACAATATTTTACTGTTTTTCTACAAATATAATGATATAATATCTTTATTGAGGTAGAATATTTATATGATAATTACCAGCGAAAACGAATTAAAGAAATTTGCGTCTGACAAAAGAGTTTGGCAAGGAATACCGTCAATAGAGGTTACAAAAGGCGGTAGGCTGTTCTATACCTTTTATAGCGGTGGGATAAAAGAGCAGTTTGGCAACTATTGCATACTAAAATGTTCTAACACTAATTTTGATTGCGATAAATTGTTGGCGGTGGAATACGAGGGTGAGAATAAAAGAAGTTACGACCCATGTCTTTGGATTGACCCTCTCAATAGACTTTGGTGGATATGGAGCGTTATGCCCTCTCACTCGACTTATGCGTGTATTTGTGAAAATCCTGATGCAAACGAAATTATATTTGGAAAACCGTTCAAAATAGGTTATGATGTTATGCTAAATAAGCCGACTGTTTTAAGTACAGGCGAGTGGCTATTCCCGATAGCAGTATGGGGAAGTAATATCGTTGCTTTGCGTGATTGTCCAACGCCACATCGTGATAAAAGAGCGTTCGTGTATAAATCGGTAAATAACGGCGAAACTTTTACTAAATTTGGCGGTGTATCAGCAAAAGAAAGAAGTTATGACGAACACATGATAATCGAGAAAATGGACGGCTCGCTTGTTATGTTTATCCGTGCTCGCTATGGTATTGCGAAATCGTACTCGTATAACGGTGGTAAAGATTGGACAGAACCAGTTAATAGTTGGCTTGGAGGCCCTGATTCTAGATTTTTTATACGTAGGTTAAAGTCTGGCAAATTGCTACTAATCAATCATTACAATTTTTCGGGTAGAAATAATTTAACGGCAATGATTAGCGACGACGATGGCGAAAATTGGTACGGACATTTAACTTTTGACGAGCGTGATAGTGTTTCATATCCTGATGCGGTTGAGGCTGATGACGGTTTCATATATATTATTTACGATAGAGAGCGAGGAGCGTTCTTGCATTGTTTATCGGATGCGCTCAAAAAGCCTAGGGAAGTGCTCTGTGCTAAAATTACCGAAGAAGATATAGCGTCGGGCAAAATAGTAAGCAAGGGAAGTCGCACAAAAGTAGTTTTAGAAAAACTTAGTGAATACAACGGCGAAGTTGACCCGTACAAAGAAATTATAAAGAACAAAGAGGAATATGTCCGTATTCTTTCCGAAAACAATGACGGTAACGCTATTATTGATAAGTTATTCGAAGACTATGGTAGATGCTGTATCACTTTTGACGACGCGCGTCGAAAACTTCTTGACGATAATTGCGCCATTTTATCCGAAAATAGTTCAAATGCGGATATTTTAACTAAAATCGTTGCTATTGAAAAGATAATATCCGTATTAGGCGAGGGAATAATAGACGATGCTCAATACTCTTCGTTTATCATTGAACGCATAAAAACGATTGTAAACGATAACCTTTCCGTTGCGGGTTTTGGACTTAATGAACTTGCTGACGAACTTAATATTTCAAAGTTCTATATGTGCCACTTTTTTAAGGCTAGAACCGGAACTACGATTTTGCAATATATGAATTATTGTCGTATAGCAAAAGCAAAAAAACTGCTTATAAACACCGATAAAAGTATTTTATCTATTAGTTTGGCTGTAGGAATTACTGATACGACTTATTTTTCGAAGTGGTTCAAAAAGGCAGAGAGAATATCTCCATTATCATATAGAAATTTAAATAAGAAAGGTTGATTATAAATAAAAAAATAGCGCGTTTTGCGCTATTTTTTTATTTTAGAGATTCGGTCATCATTTTTGCTGTTTCCGTGATTTTATCAAATTCCTTGTTTTTTATCAGTTCTTTGTTTGCAAGCGCCGATAGACCTACGCCCTTTGCACCAATAGAGATATAGTCTTTTGCATTATCAATCGTGACACCACCTACTGCGATTATCTTAACGCAGGATAGTGGGGCTAAAATTGATTTTAGATATGAGGGCTTCATTTCACCATTTGGGAAAAGTTTTACGAAATCAGCACCGTATCTATGCGCAGTTGCAACTTCGGTGGGAGTAAAAGCGCCGGGGAGAGAAACTAGCCCGTATTTTAGCGTTTTTTCGATGACGGATTTATTTGTGTCAGGTGATATGATGTATTTTGCACCCGCTTTTTTTGCGATTTTAACTTGCTTTGCGCTCATTACCGTGCCTGCGCCTATATGGATTGTTGGAAATTGATTGCAAAGAGTGTTAATGATTTTAGCGGTTTCACTGTCTGGAGTTTTTTTAGTTTGGTCAAAAGTAACCTCAACAAATTTTATTCCGCCTTTTTGTAAAGCATCAACCGTTAGAATAGCATCGGGGAGGTTGAGTCCGCGTAGTATTACGATTAACTTATATTTTTCTATTTCGTGTATCAGTTCGTTTTTATTGAATTTCATTATAAATACCTCAATAATATACTAACAAAAATGCAACTTGATTTTTTGTATTATCTTGCTATTTATTTTGACATAAAAAAACGGCAAGCAATATTGCTTGCCGAAGAGAACCAATGTTAAATTATAGTTCGTTTGCCTTTGCAGAAATGCTACTCATTACGGGAAGATTTCCGTTCCTAATTCTAATTTCGTCAATCATTTCCTTTTCTTTCTTGGGGTCTTTCATAATTATAGAAAAGGTAAGGTCGAAAGTGCTACCCATATTAGTAGTTTTTACTTTAACTAGTTCAGTTTGAAAAGCGTATTTATTGAAGATTTCAGTAAACGCTTCGGTGTAGTTAAGACTTTCGGGAACGGTAATTCTTACGTCGCGTTCGCAAGAACCATTGTTTTTAATAGGAATGAACTTAAACGCAAGAAGAATTACGAGGACAGCGCCTAAAACTATTCCGCCATAACCGATTTGACCTGCCGAACACATAAGTCCGTTTGCCATAGAAAGGAATATGTAGCAAATTTCTTTTGCCGAGCCGGGGACGGAACGGAAACGGACGAGCCCAAAAGTTCCGGCGATTGCAATTCCGACTCCGATACTGCCGTTAATTATCGTTAGTACGACGTCAACGATAACGGGAAGAATAACGAGAGTGATGAGCATATTTTTTGAATAGTTGCTCTTTATTGCATAAACAAAAGCGGTTAGGATACCAAAACCAAGTGCTATTAGCGCGCAATAAATTAAGCCTGCGGGGGTAGAAGTATTTATACTAAACACGATAAGCGCTCCTTTAATATGTTTATATTTTCTTGATATATTTTACCGTATTTTGAGAAAGATTGACGGTTAAGGTTATGTTCGTATAGAAAATCTAGTAACCATTTAGGATAACCGTATATTCCTTTCGTTTCCATTAATATAGTGTCGTCGTCTGTAAAGAGGGTGTAATCACTCGTATTTTTTATATCGACTTCGTTAAATCGATATCGTATATTGAAGTCAAAGGTGACTCTAAATTCCGGGATTGTATTATCGAAATAAGCAATTCTATCGTATGCAAGATATATTTTAGGCGATAGATTATAAAAATTATATACGTAATCGATTTCTCTGAACATTTGACTGTTGTCGATTGGCGTTTTATTTTTTACGTACTCGTTAACTTTTTGTAACGGAGCGTTAATTCTGCGCTTATAAACGACGCCTTTATATTTCTTTTTTAGTTCAAAAAACGCAAGCGAGTCATCAGTGGGGGTGTTGTAAACGCGGAGTCTAACCTTTTCTTTGTATAGCGGTTTTTCAATCGAACGAGAGATTAGTTCAAAGCAATCGTTATCGAAATAAACGTTGTTTACGGTCTGTAATCCATATTCATCTGACGTCATATATTGCGTTAGGATAGGCAAAAGCGCCTCGTATTGACTACGAGTAAGTAGATATTTTAATTCTTTGCGCTTAAAGACGTTTTTCCCCATATTGTCGTTACCAGTTTTTCTTTAATTATAATACAATTAACGGATAATGTCAATATCAAAACGGAAAAAAGTATTCGACATTATAGTTAATTTATTCTTTTTGTTATTTCGTTTTCGTAAAAATCGTTTGAAAATCTTTTTACGATGATTTTATGCCGTCCGTTATCCGATTTAACAAATGAGTTTTCGCCGGTGTTAGCGTTAACTGACGCAGTTCCTGTGATATAGTTGTATCCTGCATTGTTTTCGTCCCCTACGATAGCAAGGATTGCTGTTAACGGGTCCCAGGAAGGTCGGCCGTTAGTTGCGCCGTAATCGAGCATGGCAAGTCGCAAATGGTCGTTTTCGTTTTCGGGGAGAGGGGTCATGACGTTAACGCCTATTTCAAAACCAAGGAAAGTTACGGGAACGGGGCATAACTTACAAAAATCGCTTGATGCTTTACAAGCGTATTGCGTGTGACTAAAATTCCATTCTTTTCCGTTTTCCGTATCCCATTTTCCGCCCATAACCCAAACTTTATCGACTTTACTTTTAAATAAAGAAATACCGTCAAGAGGTGTGATTTCGTCGGGTGCGCTTTTTAGCACTTCAGTAATTATATGCAAAAATCCAACTTCAACGATTTCTACGGAAGAGGGAGAGTTGGCAATCAGTTTGCGATATAATTTCACGCCGTCTTCAGCGTCGTCGTTAGACGAATAGTGGGTTGCAAAGTTTGCAAGCCTATCTTGATAGCGAGCATCTCCGCCGTAGTAAGTTGCGTTTGTGTCTATACCTATAGGAACATTTACGCCTTCTTTAGATAGAAAACCGTCAAGCGATTTCACGGCGTTTTTACTGCAAGAATTGATAATAGCACCAAGCAAATTGATTTCGTGGTTTTTATGCGCTCTTGCTAGGATTCGCATAGCGACGGCGTCGTCGCAATCAGTATGCCAGTCCGTTCCAAATATTATATTTCTCATTTATAATTTCTCCAATATAAGTATTAAAATTATTCTTTGTCTTCGACAATACCTATGCCTAATATAATACTGATGTGATTATATATTTCTTCATAAGTAGATTGCGGGTTTTCTTTTAAAAATACAATCATTTTTTCAAGATTTTCTAATGTTTTTTTCCTATCATAAGCAGAAATGCAAAAACAAATTCCTTTTATTTCCTCGGAAGTCAAAGTTGTTTCCCCCCAATAAGTCCATAAGTTTATATAAACTATTTCTTTCTTCTGGTCTCATTTCTCTCTATCTCCTTAATGGTGTCTTCGTTCCCAACTATTTGTATTTTTCCAATACATAATACTTGCATCCATTTTTTGTTGTAACTAAATAGATAATATAATAATAATAAAAATAGTGTATCATAGTTTAATAATTAAGTCAATACTAATCACGAAAACGGCGAAGCAATATTATGATAATTGAATAATCGGAGACTTGTGACAAAAAGATTATAAAAATAAAAAAGAACGCTAACTGCGTTCCTTTCAGTGCTGACGCGCCTTGTATTGGTGCAGGGGGCTCGGACTCGAACCGGCACGGCGACCTCACCGAGGGATTTTAAGTCCGTATGCGTTGCCCTAGCCGAGCGAAGCGAACGCCACGAAGCGAAAGCGAAGTATTCCGCCACTAGGTGAAAGGGCAGGGTGCTTTTAGAAAAATAAAAAAGAACGCTAACTGCGTTCCTTTCAGTGCTGGCGCGCCTTGTATTGGTGCCCAAGGCCGGACTCGAACCGGCACGGTGTTTCCACCGAGGGATTTTAAGTCCCTTGCGTCTGCCATTCCGCCACTTGGGCAAAAGATTGGAGGCACCACCCAGACTCGAACTGGGGGTAAAGACTTTGCAGGCCTCTGCCTTACCACTTGGCTATGGTGCCATAATAAAATATATGCACCCAGTGACGTAACGTTTCAAAAAAAATGGTGGGAGCTACAGGGCTCGAACCTGTGACCCTCTGCTTGTAAGGCAGATGCTCTCCCAACTGAGCTAAGCTCCCACACCAACTGAAGCGCTAATCGCTCACAGCCTCTATATTCTAGCAAAGATTAAAAAAAAATGCAACAAAAATTAAGGGGTTTTTTGAAAAAAAATTAAAAAATTTCTAAAATAGTAAATTTGATAGATTTCGACAGGAAAAATGCTCAAAAATATGGTAAAGAAGTTAAATTTGCATACAATAACAGTATTGAGGAAAATATGAGTGAAATAACTATCGTGATATCAAAAAAGAAATTTCATTGGATTAGTGGAAAACTTTCGTGCTTTTTCAAAACTTTAATCAATTCTGAGGTTAGCGTTAGTTGTAACGAAAGCCCAGAGACGGTTATGATAATACTATCATTTGAAAAAAATGATAAAAACAAAGTGCTCCATATAATTAAAGAATTTTTATGTGAAACTTATTGTAGCGTCGCAAAGAGAGAGTATTTGGAAAAGGTTATCCCTAAATCGTCGATTGAAAAAGAGAAGAGAGAAACGCTAATTCGTGCCTTGGTTTCTTTTGACGGCGAAAACGATAGAAAAATCGTTTTATCTTCTTTGAAAATAGAGAGAATATTTAATATCGACGGCTTTTATAATTTTAGACTTCGAGCCTTGCAAAGAGAATGGGAAGATTTATCTATGTTGGCGAGGGAGAACTTACAACTTTCTCAGTCTAAAAATTATACGGTAGATTTGTTGTTGCGATTTTTACTAGGTGCAATCACGCCTATAAACGAAACGGTTAGGATTTGTTATAGTGACGACGGGTATCGAATTTTTACGCCACAAGGAACGGAACTTTCTTCTTGCCTTTCTGAAAAAGAACTTTTAGACGGGTTGGTAGATATTGCGCCGATTGAGATAATTTGTGATGAAACGATTACGAGCGACAAGTTAACAACTAGGCTTAATAGCATATTTGACATAAAAAGAGTGAATAATTTGTTATATTTTGGTGAAAATAAACATTGATTAGGTAAAACGCTTGCAATAATTTTTCGGTTGTGATATTATTTACCTATAATTTATCAAGGAGAAAAATTAATGAAAAGTGCACTAATTATGTCGGCAATCAACGGAAAATCCGTAGTTCTATTAATTATGGTAGTTCTTATGATTGTAGCGCTTTTGGTAATGCCTATGATTACCAACAAGAAGAGAAAGAAACAAATCGAAGAACTTCACAGTTCTATTTGCGTAGGCGACACCGTTAAGACGGTTGGTGGTATCGTTGGTAAAGTTATTCAAATTACCGAAGTTAGCCCTGTGGACAAAGAATTCGTTCTCGAGACTGGTGTAGATGGAAGAAAATCTACGATGGTATTTGATTTTAACGCCGTTTACCAAGTTATGAATAGAGTTCCTAGAACCACCGTTGCTCCCGCCGTTGAGGAGATTGCTCCTGCTGTTGAGGCAACTCCCGTAGCAGAGGAAAAAACTGAAGAGAAGAACGACTAATAAGTTCTAAAAAATTAAACCTTCTCATAATAGTTATTTAGGTAACAATGAGGAGGTTTTTTTATGCAAAAAGAAAGCGTAAGCGACAAGAGAACTTATTTATTCGAACTAATTAAAGCGTTAATTTTTTCAATTATAGTAACGCTAGTTCTAGTTCTTATTTCAGCGTTTTTAATCAAAATTTTCAATATTTCTACGAGCGCAATTCCGATTATCAATCAAGTGATTAAAGGAGTTTCCATCTTTCTTTCCGCGCTAATATTCTTCAAGAAAAAGGGTGGCGGTTTTTTGAGAGGACTTATTCTTGGAGTAGCGTATATTTGTCTTTCGTCGTTTATTTTCTCGCTATTTAACGGCTCTTTTTTGTTTGGAATAAGCGTTTTGAACGACCTGACTTTTTCTGCTGTAACTGGATTGATTAGCGGTATAATCGCTATGAGTGTTAAAAAATAGTTTCTATAAATATTTTGATAAAAACACTTGCAAAAATCGTCGTTATATAGTATAATTATCTAAAATAGTAATGGAGGCATTATATTATGAAACACGTAAAAGTTGTAGCAAAGGCTACTATTTGCAGAGATAAGCACACCGGTTGCGGTGAGTGTCAGTCTAGTTGTCAATCGGCTTGCAAAACCAGTTGCACCGTAGGTAACCAGTCTTGCGAACAAAAGATTAACAGAACCGAGAAAGAAGATATCAGATAATTAAATGATTCACACTTTTGATTGTTTGGGGCAAAGTTTTCTACTTGACGTAGAAAGCGGTTCGGTTTTCCTTGTTGATGCTTTAACGAAAACCTTAATAGAAAATTGGAATTCTCCCGTTGATTATGAGACGGGGGAATTTTCCCGTTTTTCAAAAGAGGAAATTGCCGAGGCGAAAGCGGAATTGCAAACGCTTGTCGATGAAGGCGTTCTTTTTTCGGAAGAGCCCGAACATAAAAAAGCCACATATGCAGGCGTAATCAAGGCGATGTGTCTCAATATTTCGCATATGTGTAATTTGCGTTGTGAGTATTGTTTTGCTGACGGTGGTTCATATAAAGGCGAGGCTCAAAATATGAGTTTTGAGGTCGCTAAAAAAGCGGTTGATTTTCTCGTAGCAAAGTCTGGAACTCGTCGTAACCTTGAAATCGACTTTTTCGGTGGTGAACCGCTACTTAATTTTGAAGTCGTAAAAAAGACGGTAGCGTACGCTCGTGGCCTTGAAAAAGAAAAGAATAAGAATTTCAGATTTACGATAACTACTAACGCAATGCTCTTAAACGACGACGCCATCGACTTTTTTAACAAGGAAATGTATAATGTTGTCGTCAGTATCGACGGAAGAAAAGACGTTCACGACGGCGTAAGAAAGACTGCGCTTGGAACTGGTTCGTTCGATATTGCGATGAAAAATGCGCTTAATTTTAAGAAAAAACGCGTTGGTCAATATTACGTTAGAGGAACTTACACGGCGCTAAATAAGGATTTTGCTAAAGACGTTCTTTTCTTAAATGATTGTGGTTTCGACCAAATTTCTATCGAACCCGTAGTTTTACCCGACGACCATAGATTAGCAATCAAAAAAGAGGACGTGCCTGAGCTAGTGGATGAGTACGATAAACTCGTAAAAGAATATTACGAGCGTAGAAAACACGACGAAAGTTGGTTTAATTTCTTCCACTTTATGATTGACGTTTACCACGGTCCTTGCGAAACGAAACGGTTGGTTGGTTGTGGTGCGGGAAACGAGTACGTGGCAATCGCGCCCAACGGAGATATTTATCCTTGTCATCAGTTTGATGGCGACGGTAACTACAAACTTGGTAACGTTTTAGAGGGAACTTTTGAAACTGAAATTCCCGAAAAGTTTGCTGTAAACAATTTGCTAACTAAACCTGATTGCAGAAATTGTTGGGCAAAATATTATTGTTCTGGTGGTTGTGCGGCTAACGCTATTCATTATTGCGGAGATATCAATAAACCGTATAAAATCACTTGTGAACTTATGAGAAAAAGAATTGAGTGCGCAATAGCGGTAAATTCTCTAGAAAATACCAAATAATTGTATAATGGTAGGTAAAAACGATTAGTTTTTATTTGACTTAAACTAGTAAAGTATTATATAATTATACTATTGTGAATTGGAGGATATAAATGAAGAAAAAATCGTCAATAATCAAACTCGCTTTGATTGGCGTTGTGCTTATAATAGGTATGGTCTTATCGGTTTTACCCTTTAAGACGCCTTTTGGCTTTAACAACTACAAATCGTTTGCTAGTTCGATTAAACTCGGTTTAGACCTAAAGGGTGGCGTTTACGCAGTATACGATACTGAAAGCGCTGGCGTTGACGGATTTGAGGCTAAACTCGCCGGAACGCAGAAGAGACTTCAAAACCTTCTAGTGTCCAAAGGATATACCGAGGCCCTAGTAACTATTGAAGATACCACGAGATTAAGAGTAGAAGTTCCCGACGTAGATAATCCGTCTGCGATTTTCGAACTTATCGGTAAACCGGCTGAACTTGAATTCGTTCTTGATGAAACTGATGAAGTCGTAATTACTGGTGACCACGTTAAAGAGGCGGTTGGTTATTTCGACACCGAGAAGGGCGCGCCCGTTGTTGCGCTAGACCTTACTGATGCTGGTGGAGACCGTTTTGCTGATATTACTGCAGCCAACGTAAACAAACCTATGTCGATTTACATCGTAACTGACGGCGTTCGTGATGAGCAACCTATTTCTACTGCTAATATTAGCGAAGCAATTACTGGTGGTAGAGCGCTTATTACTATGTCGTCAAGCACGGACACGCAAGCCGCCGTAGACCTAGCATCACAAATTATGAGTGGTACTTTTGACGTAAAACTTTCGCTTAAAGAAAGTTCGACGATATCGCCTACGCTTGGCGATAGAGCGTTGAGTCTTGGTATTTTGGCTGGACTTATCGGTATTGTGTTAGTAATTGCGTTCTTAATTTGGAGATACAGATTATTCGGTGTAGTTGCTACTATTGCTCTTATTGCTTATGCTGAACTTATGTTGTTCTTCCTTGCGGTTCTTCCTTGGGTGCAACTTACGCTCCCTGGTATCGCAGGTATTATCCTTTCGCTCGGTATGGCTGTTGACGGTAACGTTGTTATCTACGAAAGAATTAAGGACGAATACAAGAATGGTAAATCCTTGCTTGCCTCTATGCACGCTGGATTTAAGAAAGCAACCGTAGCAATTGTAGATAGTAACATTACCACGGTAATTGCTGCAATCGTATTGATTATTTTCGGTACTGGTACGATTTCTGGATTTGGAGTAACTCTTCTTATCGGTATTATTCTTTCTATGTTTACTTCGGTAATTGTTACTAGAGGATTGTGTAGGTACTTTATGGCAATCAATAACACTAACGAGAAACTTTATGGTGTTCGTCGTGGTGCTGATTTCGTTGATACTCCCGTTGAAACAACTGAAATCGTTGCTGAAGGAGGTCAAGAATAATGAAATTCGATAGATTATTTGAACGCGAATTCAAAATCGTAGAAAATAGAAAGAAGTTCTTTATTGCTCCTCTCGTTATCGTAGTACTTGCAATTATCGCTAGTTTGATATTTAGATTTACGCTTGGTAGTGCACTAAACCTTGGTATGGACTTTACTGGTGGCTACTCAATGAACGTAAAACTTGGTGATAAACTTACTGATTCTACTTACGAGTCCTATAAGAATTTGGCGGTAAGTGTTGCTGAAGACCTTACTGACGAGCAAGGAAATAAATACGGAGTTAAAGTTTCGTCCGTTCGTCGTCAAGGCGAGGGCAGTGATGCAAGTCTTTTGCTTAAGTTCCAAGCCGTTGGAAACGAAGAAACTATGGAAAAGATAAATGCTCAATTGCACGACGAATTAGCAGACTCAATGTTCTTCTACCGTCCGACAGTTGCGTTTAACGATGCAAAAACTTCGTTTACGGCAACTTATACTGGTGCTAATTTCGATTTCTTGCGTGGCGACGCCGTTTTCCAAGTTCAAGATAAACTTGCTAGTGCTGGCTTTGCTGGTGCAACGGCAGAGGTGGCGGATGATTTTATGAGCGTTACCGTAACGCTAGCATCTGCAGTAACGGACGAAGATATTTCAAAGATTACCGATGCTATGGTTTTCGAGGACGTAAGTGGCGGTATCGTTAGTGATGGTGGACAAACGAGTGCAACGGTAAGTTCGGAAATTCTTAAGAGTGCTTTGCTTGCAGTTTCGGTTGCACTACTTCTAATGCTTATATATATCGTAATCCGTTTCGAATTATTGAGCGGTATTGCTGCTGTGCTTGCGCTTGCTCACGACCTTTTGATAATGTTGTGCGCTATGATAATTTTCCATATCGAAATAAATGCAACTTTTATCGCTGCACTTATTACGATACTCGGTTATTCTATCAACAATACCATTATTATATTTGACCGTGTTCGCGAAAATTCTGCTATTTATGCGCATAAGAGAATTAACGGTAAAATAGTTAAGCCTGCGTATATTGCGAATAAATCCGTTCAAGAAACGGTATGGCGTTCGATAAATACTACGCTAACGACGCTAATCGTTATTACTATGGTAGCGCTAATCGGTGTTTCTGATATTAAAATATTTGCGCTCCCGATAATATTCGGCTTGCTTGCAGGTACTTATTCTTCGGTATTCCTTGCACCTACTTTCTGGGCTATGCTCGCAAAAGCGTTCCCCGGAGCAGTTAAAGCCCCAAAGGCAAAGCGCTCATCGGCAAAGTCTGATAAATAGTTAGACGAATAAGCCTTCTGCGGAAGGCTTATTTTTGTACCTTATACTTTGCGGAGATATTTATGAACGTTAAGTTATCGCAAAAATTTAATAACAAAACAGACTCCGTAAAAATTAAGGAGATAGCAACGAAACTAAACTTAAATGAAAAGTTGGTTGAGTTGTTGCTTTTGCGTGGAATTGATAATGAAGACGCAATAAAAGCGTTTCTAAATCCTACGAAGAATTTATTCTTCGACCCGTTTTTACTTAAAGGTATGAAGGAAACGGTTCGGCGCCTTAATCAAGCAATTGAAAATAATGAAAAAGTTGTAATTTATGGAGATTATGATGCTGACGGAATTTGCGCCTCGGCAATTTTAGCATTGTTTTTATCTGGCGAAGGTCTTGATGTTTTAGTTCATATACCGAATAGAATAGGCGAAGGATATGGTCTTAATATTGAGTCACTAGAACGCATAATTGAAGAGCATTTGCCAGACCTTATTATGACTTGCGATTGTGGAATATCGGGCGCAAACGAGGTAGAATTTGCCCTTGACCTTGGTGTTGACGTGATTGTAACTGACCATCACGAAATTTCGGGTAAAATTCCTGAATGTGTGGTAGTAAACCCCAAACAACCCGATTGCAACTATCCCTACGATATGCTTTGTGGCGCTGGTGTTGCGCTTAAAGTTGTACAAGCAATGCGTGGCGTGGATAAAATGCTTGAATATGCACATTTAGCGTGTGTAGCAACTATTGCCGATTTAGTTCCGCTTGTTTCTGAAAATAGACTAATCGTTCAATTTGGTCTTGTGAAATTAAACGAGAAAAAGAACCTTGGTCTTGCTGTTTTATTTGATTCGTTAGGACTCGAAAATATAACGAGTGGGGATATTGCATATAAGATTGCGCCTCGAATAAATGCAGCAGGGCGAATGGGAGACGCTTATAGGGCTTTTGAACTATTAACTTCTACTGATATCAGTAGGGTTAAAAATATCGTTGCAGAGATTGAATCGGATAACGCTAGAAGAAAAACGCTTTGTAATGAAATGTATGATGAAGCGCTTGGAGACCTTGCGTTTGAAGATTTAGTCAACAATAGGGCGGTAATCCTATCTCATCCGTCGTGGGAAAAAGGAATTACTGGTATTGTTGCGGCTCGTTTGGCTGGGGATTATAACCGACCTTCGTTTATTATGGTGCGTTCCGGCGAAAACTATAAGGGAACTTGTCGTAGTGTTGACGGGATAAATATTCACGAACTACTTACGCATTGTAAAGATTTACTTATTGAATTCGGCGGGCATGCGCAAGCAGCAGGATTTTCCATAATGCCCGAAAATATCCCGGCGTTTAAGCAAAGTGTTTACGAATATTTATCTAATTTTTCTAACGATTACTTTTTGCCTAAAGTACAATACGATATGCAAATTAAAACGGAAGACGTTACTTACGATTTCGTTCAATCGCTAGAAAAACTCGAGCCTACGGGTAATGGTAATGCAAAACCGTTATTTAGAATTGATACGGATTCGCTCCGTATTTCTCCTTGTAAAAACAATAACGCTCATATATCCGTTACTTTCGATAATGGACTTCAAATTTTTGCTTTTAACTATTCTCATTTGGCATATCAACTTATGGCAAGTGGTGAAAAGTCAATTATTACCGAACTTCAACCAAGTAATTTCGGTGGAAAACAAGTTAAAGGCATTATGCGTTGTTGTGTTCCGCAAACTCTTTATATAAACGATGGTATGACGGATGGATTTGATTATAGTTTGCTTAAATTTTTGCCCAAATCTAATCCCGTTTATGCAAAATGTGATGAAGAAACGCTTAAAAATGCAGTTTCTACGCTTTATGGAACGCTAATAATCGCATCAAATAAAACTGACTATAACGCTTTTGTGTCAAAATATGGCGAGCCAATGTTTAACGAATTTCGTTATGCAACGACTAGAAATAATTTTACTAGAGTAATCGTTGCGCCCGTGATAGATAACGAGAATTTTTGTTTTGCTAACTACGATAATATTATTTTCTTATCTGCGCCTATTAATGAAGGTGTTATATCTTATCTTAATTCGGTTACTAAAGCGAAAATTCTAGTCGTAGGCGATATTGTTGAAGGATATGATTTAAGTGTTGACCGTGAAGTTTTTGGAAAATACTTTGAACTTATACGAAAAAATCGTACTCAAAGCGCGGGGAATCTTATAGGCTTTTTTAAGCACTTAAAACAAACTGATGATACGATTTTATTAAATCAGTTTTTATTCTGTGTGCAAGTTTTTGAAGAACTTAATTTTATTAAGGTAAGTGATAATCCATTTTCTATTTCCTTTGTGTCTGGAGAAAGAAAAGATTTGTCATCATCCAAAATTTATTCCTTCATAAGTGGGAGGGTAAATAATTGAAACAATTAAAAGAAAAATTTGAACTCGTTTTTTCGGGTAAACAATTAGATTTACTTAATCGAGCGTTTGATTACGCTACTAAAATGCACGGCGAACAGCGCCGTGAGTCTGGCGAGCCATATATTACTCATCCAATTGCCGTTTCGGGTATTTTGTTCGACCTTGGACTTGATGCTAGCACTTTGGCGGCAGCATTACTTCACGATTGCGTTGAAGATACTAGCGCAACTGAAGATGAGATTAAAGAAATGTTTGGTGAAGAGGTTGCCGAACTCGTTGCTGGCGTAACTAAACTTGATAAAATCGCATTTAAGTCCAAAGAAGAAGAGCAAGCGGAAAACTTTAGACGTATGTTCTTTGCTATGGCGCGTGATATTAGAGTAATCATTATCAAGATTGCCGATAGACTACACAACATGCGAACGATTTCTTCGCTTAGTGAGGAGCGCCAACTTGCTATGGCGCGCGAAACTTTGGAAATCTTTGCGCCCCTAGCATCTCGTTTAGGTTTGAGTTACTTAAAGTGTGAATTAGAAGACCTTTGCTTAAAGGTAATTGAGCCTGCTGTTTACGAATCGCTTGTAAGTGAAATTGCGCTTAAAAGAGCAGAAAGACAAGAACTTGTAACAAGAATTTGTACGCGTCTTACTTCGCTTTTAACTGAACTTAAAGTAGTTGGTGAAGTTAGTGGAAGACCGAAGCATTTTTACAGTATTTACCGTAAAATGAAGAATAATAACCGCACTTTCGACCAAATTTACGATTTGACAGCGGTTAGAGTGATTGTTGAAAACGTAAAGGACTGTTATGAAGTTTTGGGTATGATTCATACTCTTTGGAAACCGATTCCCGGTAGATTTAAGGATTATATTGCAGTTCCTAAACCAAACAACTATCAGTCGTTGCACACCACGGTTATGACCACTTACGGTATGCCGTTTGAAATTCAAATTCGTACTTACGAAATGCACAAGATTGCCGAATATGGAATCGCTGCGCACTGGAAATATAAAGAAAGTCGTAATACGGGTAACGAACTAGATGAAAAATTAGAGTGGTTGCGAGGAGTTATGGACGTGCAAAGTGAAAGCACCTCACCCCAAGAGTTTTACGAATCGCTAAAGTTTGACCTTTACAGCGGACAAGTTTTTGTGTTTACCCCTAAGGGCGACGTAGTAACTTTGCCCGAGGGCTCAACTTCGGTTGACTTTGCGTATTACGTGCATACCGCGATAGGAAATAAGTGTGTAGGCGCAAAGATAAATAATAAAATCGTTCCGCTAGAAACTAAACTTAATACGGGCGATTATATTGAGGTTATTACTTCGGCAACCTCGAAAGGACCTAGCCGTGACTGGTTGCGTTTTGTAAAAACATCTCAGGCAAAATCTAAAATTCGCGCTTTCTTTAAGAAGGAATTAAAGGAAGACAATATCAAGCGTGGTCGTGAAATGCTTGAAAGAGAAGCAAAGAATAGAGGCTACGTTTTAGGAAACCTTATGGTTCCTAAATGGCTTGACGTAATCTATCAACGCTATTCGATTTCCTCGCTTGACGATTTATATGCATCTGTTGGTTACGGTGGCTTTACCGTAAATCAGATTTTAACAAAATTAATCGACTTTTATAGAAAAGAAGAGCGTGCCAAGATTCCGGTTAAGGCTAATACTACCACGCATCATCATACTTCAAGTGGTGTTGTGATTAAAGGACACGACGATTTGCTTGTTAGAATTTCGAAATGCTGTAATCCAGTACCTGGTGATGATATCGTTGGCTTTATTTCGAGAGGTCGTGGTATTGCTATTCATAGAAAGAACTGCCCAAATCTTAAAAATATTGAAGATTTTAGACTTATAGAGGCGCATTGGGCAGGCGACGGGGTGTCTCCGTTCTCCGTTTCTATGCAAATCGAAGCGCAAAATTCAAGCGGATTGCTTGCTCGCTTAACCGCTATGATTAGTGAAATGAAAATAACGATTACAAATCTAAATGCTAGAGTGGATAAGTCTGACAATGCTATAATTACTTTAGGCGTTATGGTTGATAGCATAGCGGAATTTGATAATATTATGCTAAAAATACAAGCGTTACCTGACGTTGAAAAAGTATTTAGGAGTAATTTGAATTGATTAAAATTTTAGTAGTCGTAACTGGATTAGCGCAGGCGAACACATATATTCTATATAACGAGAATAAGGATGCAATTATTATTGACCCGTCTGCTGACGACGGTGAGATTGAAAATGCGCTTGTAAAGTACGGACTTTCTTGTAAGGCCGTACTTCTTACGCACGCACATATTGACCATACGAACGGCGTAAAACATTTTCAAAATGAAGGCGCAACCGTTTATATGCACGAAGGGGATAGAGCGCTACTAAATGCTGAAAACTCCCTTGCGTCGCGTTTTGGAGAAAAATATAATGCTTTTATTCCTGATTATTTTGTTTCCGATGGCGAAACGATAAATCTTATAGGAGAAGAAATTAAGATTTTTCACACGCCTGGACATACTTCGGGAAGCGTATGTTATCTAATCGACGAAAAACTTTATACTGGAGATACGTTGTTTTATATGTCCGTTGGAAGAACTGATTTTCCCACGGGTGACTATGATACGCTTTGTAATTCAATCAATAGAATATACGACTTGGAAAATGATTATATCGTAATGCCTGGGCACGGGCCAGATACTACAATTTCGTTTGAGCGAGAAAATAATCCGTATGTGTAAATTTGTAACAAATAATCCTGATATTGAAAGTGAACTTTTAGACGAGGTTAAACTTTTCTATCCATATCTTGACTTTGATTTCGATATTTCTCACGAACAAGAGGTAATAGATTTCGAGCGATATATTACGGTGAAAAATACCATTGTTGTATCTAAAAATGCATATACGTATTCGGAAAATATCGACAAAATACTATCGGAGAAAGAAATTAAAAGGTTGATTAAACGGTATTCAAAACAGTCCGTTTTTTCTGCGCTTAAATCAGAAACTGGTAAAAATCCGCCGTGGGGAAGTTTAACGGGAATTCGGCCGTCAAAACTCGTTTACGATATGTTAAGCGAAGGCGTAACGCTAGACGATTGCAGAGGAGAATTACTAAAAAGGTTTTCAGTAACTAACGAGAAATCAAATCTTATATGCGATATCGTAGGCAATCAAGTTGGATATATTAAGCGTGATAACTTTGCGTTTAATTTGTATATTCACATTCCGTTTTGCACGAGTAAATGTAACTACTGTTCGTTTACTACTGAAATCGTAAGTAGATGCAAGTCGCTAATCCCAGAGTATATCCAAAAACTCAAAATCGAAATAGATAGGTCTGTTGACTGGATATCAAAGAACGGAAAACTGTTTTCTGTTTACGTTGGGGGAGGTACGCCGACTGCAATCGACGCTCAATCTCTTCATTATTTGCTATCGGGATTACCCGTAAACGGCGTTGAGTTTACAGTCGAGGCAGGTCGTCCCGATACGATTACGGAAGAAAAACTTGACGCTATTAAAAGTGTTGGGGCTACTAGAGTATGCGTAAATCCACAAACTTTTAATGACGAAACTCTCGTAAAAATTGGAAGAGCGCATACTAGCGAAGAATTTTTTGAAAAATATGCGCTTGCGAAAAAATATGGATTTGATATCAATATTGACCTAATTGCGGGGCTAACCGACGAAACTATTGGTATGTTTAAATATTCTCTTGACAGCGCGTTTGCGCTCTCGCCCGAAAATATTACCGTACATACTTTATCGCGAAAAAACGGTTCTATGCTCAAACAACAAGGCAAATACTATAACGACGATATTGCGCTTATGACGGAATACGCTAACGAAAAACTTTGTTCGTCGGGATATATTCCGTATTATCTGTATCGCCAAAAGCAAATGCTTGGTAATTTCGAAAACGTTGGGTATTGTAAGCCGGGGAAACAATGCGTTAACAATATTACGACGATGGAAGATTGTATGAGTGTCGTTGCTTGTGGCGCGGGTGCGATTAGTAAAATCGTTGAAAATAGGGAAAATCGCATAGAAAGGCTTGCAAATCTTCGTGACGTGCGACTTTATATGCAACAATTTGATAAAAAACTTGAAGAGAAAGAAAATTTCCTTAAAAAACAGTTTACAAAGTTAAAATAAAATGTTATAATTAGTTTGTACCTTGTTCTACAAGTTTTGGGGTCTCCTCCTAAATACTTAAGTTCAAGGCGAATAAAATTTCCATTGGAGGGTAAATAATTATGGACAAAGAGACTAAAGCAAAAATCATTGCAGAGTATGCAACTCACGAGGGAGACACGGGTAGCCCCGAGGTTCAGGTAGCGCTTTTGACCTACCGCATTAACCATCTTACCGAGCACCTTAAGGCGCACGCTAAAGATTTCCATTCTCGTCGTGGTTTGCTTCAAATGGTTGGTTCTAGAAGAAGTTTGCTTGCGTATCTTAAAGACCTTGATATCGAGAGATACCGCGAACTCATTGCCAAACTTGATTTGAGAAAGTAATTTAAAGATTGAGGGCGTAATATCACTTGTTATGCCCTTAATTTTTTGTCGTTTGCGAGAGGCGTAAGCGACTAGTATGGAGGTTAATATATATGAAAGAAGCAAAAATTTTTAAGACAATCGTAGGCGGTAGAGAAATGACCGTCGAAATCGGTAAGTACGCTGAACTTTCTAACGGTTCGTGTATTATCCGTTGTGGCGATACCGTAGTTATGACTAACGTTAATATGTCGCCCGAGCCCAGACCTGGTATGGATTTCTTCCCGCTCAGCGTAGATTTTGAAGAAAAAATGTACGCAGTAGGAAAAATTCCTGGAAGTTTTAAAAGAAGAGAAGGCAGAGCATCCGACAAGGCTATTCTTACTTCTCGTCTTATCGACAGACCTATCCGTCCGCTTTTCCCCAAAGGATTGTTTAACGACGTGTGCGTAGTAGCAACCGCACTTTCCGTTGACACTAATATTCCCCCTGAGGTTTTCGGTATGATTGGTTCGTCCGTAGCACTTTCCGTTTCGGATATTCCTTTCTACGGTCCTACTGGTTCGGTAGTAGTTGGATACGTTGACGGCGAGTACGTGATTAACCCCGATAACGAGCAGAGAGCGAAGAGCGAAATGCACGTTTACGTTTCGGGAACTGCTGATGCTATTATGATGGTTGAGGCAGGCGCTAACGAAGTTTCCGAAGAGGTAATGCTCGGCGGTATTTTGTTTGCTCACGAAGAAATTAAAAAGCAAGTTGCATTTATCAATGAAATTGTAAAAGAGGTTGGTAAAGAAAAACTCGCAGTAAATCTTTACACTATTCCCGAAGAAATCAACCTTGCGGTAAGAGAGTATGCTGATAAACTCGTTGACGAGGCTCTTGCTGAAACTGACCGTCAAGAGAGACAGAAAAAGCAAGATGCTGTTGACGAGCAAGTTATCGAGCACTTTGCTGAAATCTATCCCGAGAATATTAGAGAAGTAAAGGACGTAATCTACTACGTTACTAAGGAAAAGGTACGCGCAAAGATTTTGAACGAAGGTTTCCGCCCAGACGGCAGAAAACTTGCTGAAATTCGTGATATTTGGTGTGAAGTTGGCGTTCTTCCTAGAGTTCACGGCTCGGCTGTGTTTACTCGTGGACAGTCTCAAGCGCTTTCTACCTGTACTTTAGGTATGATGAGCGAGGTTCAAAAACTTGAGAACCTTGACGAAGAGTACAACAAGAGATATATGCATCACTATAACTTCCCCGGATATAGTTCTGGAGAGGCTAAACCTCTTCGTGGACCTGGTAGAAGAGAAATCGGTCACGGTGCGCTTGCTGAACGCGCGCTCGAGCCCGTTATTCCTTCCGAGACTGAGTTCCCGTATTGCATTCGTACCGTATCCGAAATTTTGAGTTCTAACGGTTCTACTTCGCAAGCGAGCGTTTGTGGTTCTTGCCTTGCTCTTATGGATGCAGGCGTTCCCATTAAGGCGCCAGTTGCAGGTATTGCTATGGGTCTCGTTAAAGACGATAAGAGTGACAACGTTGCTGTTCTTTCCGATATTCAAGGTATGGTAGACTTCCTTGGCGATATGGACTTCAAGGTTGCAGGTACTACTAAGGGTATTACCGCTATCCAAATGGATATTAAGATTAAGGGTATCGACGAAAAGATTTTAAGAACCGCTTTGGCTCAGGCAAGAGAGGGTAGACTTTATATTCTTGATAAGATGCTTGCAGTTCTACCTGCGCCTCGTACTGAACTCTCCAAGTGGGCGCCCAAGATTATTTCGTTTGCTATCAATCCTGAAAAAATCGGCGACGTTATCGGTAAGCAAGGTAAGGTTATCAATAAGATTATCGAAGATACCGGTGTTAAGATGGATATCGAGGACGACGGAACCGTTTATATTGCTACCAACGATAGTGAAATGGCTCAAAAGGCAAAGAATATCGTATTGTCTATCGTAGAAGACCCCGTTCCCGGTAAGATTTACGAGGGCAAGGTAGTAAGTACTATTGAAATCGGTGCTTTTGTTGAACTTGCTCCTAATAGAGATGGTATGATTCATATTTCTAAACTTTCTAAGGAGAGAGTTGAGAAAGTTACCGACGTGGTAAACGTTGGCGATTTCGTTAGAGTTGAGGTAATCAAGATTGACGATAGAGGAAGAGTAAATCTCCGCCTTAAAGAAAAACTCAACTAATTTCGTTTCTTATAAATATCCGCTCTAATTTTGGGGCGGATATTTTTCATAACGGTTAAATTTTCGGCATAGTATTTATTAAACTTATTTATAAGGTGATGGTTATGCCAAAAATTAAAATTCCGTATGTTTTTAGAAACGTTTTTGCAAATTTGTGTATAGTTGCCATAGTTTTATCTATTTTAGTATATACTTTGGTTGACGCCAGCGTAGTTTCGTCTGCTACCGTTTCGCCGATTTATCGTGGCGAAAGTGAAAAAGAAGTTTCGCTTATGATTAACGTTTATTGGGGCGAAGAATATATCGACGATATGTTAAGCGCATTAGAAAAAAAGCAAGCAAAAACTACTTTTTTTCTCGGCGGAAGTTGGATAAAAAAGAACGAAAAAACGGTTTGGGAAATTTTGGAGCAAGGACACGAGATTGCTAATCACGGTTTTTTCCATAAGGACCATAAAAAGATTAATAGAAATGGCAATCGTGAGGAAATTTTATCCACGCATAATCTAGTAAAAAGTATTTATTCTAAGGAAATGGAACTTTTTATGCCTCCGTCGGGCTCTTTTTCTGCTGTAACGCTTGAAATTGCTCGCGATTTAGGTTATACTACTATTATGTGGTCGAAGGACACGATTGATTGGCGTGACCAAGACAGCGAACTTATATTTAAGAGAGCAACGAAAAATATTAGTGGTGGGGATTTAATATTAATGCATCCTACCGAGTGTACTGCAAAAGCATTACCAAAAATTATTGATGAAATTTATAATAAAGGATTTACTATATCGCCCGTTTCAAAAGTAATCGGGCAAATGGGAGAAGTATGAATAAAATCTTAAGATATGATAACGGACTTAAAGTAATGGTTAGTAGTATGCCGTGGACGCATTCCGTTTCTGCTGGCTTTTGGGTTGGGGTAGGAAGTGCGTATGAAAATACGACAATAAACGGATTATCGCATTTTACCGAACATATGATGTTTAAGGGTACGGACAAGTTGTCGCCTTTTGATATTGCGAATCAATTTGAGTCATACGGCGCTAACGTGAACGCTTTTACTAGCAAAGAATGTACTTGTTATTACGTTAAGTCTATTGATGAATATAGCGAAAAGTGTTTTGAATTATTATCCGAAATTATGTTTAAGTCAACTTTTCCTGAGGTTGAACTTAATAAAGAACGCAAAGTAATAGTAGAAGAAATCAATATGGTTGAGGACTCTCCGGAAGAAATTTGCTATGATGAAATCGCGTATGCTACTTATGGAAATAGTGGGTTAGGTCAAACTATTATTGGTACTATTGATAACGTAAAACGATTTAATGGAGACGATATTAGGTCTCTTGTGGACAAGTTCTATACGGCAGACAATATCGTAGTTTCGCTCGCTGGAAACATAACTGAAAGTCAGGCTGACGAGTGGATTCGCAAGTACGTGTTGCCCGTTATAAACAATAAAAAGGCACAAAAATCTAAATACGTGAATGAATTTTTTAACCGTAATTATAAAGAACGCATAAAAACTTTCGAGCAATCTAATATCGCGTTTTCTTTTCCGTCTATAACTTATGGAAGTGAGAAAGCAACAATTAACGCAGCGCTTATTACGATTATGGGTGGCGGAATGAGTTCTAGATTATTCCAGTCGTTACGAGAACAACAAGGACTCGCTTATAGCGTTTATGCATCTCCGTCGGTTTATGCGCATAACGGAACGCTTGCCATTTATCTTAATATTAGCGATTATAATACGCAAAAAGCGGTATCTGCCGTCAAGGAAGAAATTGACAAGATTTTGGATAAAGGAATTACGCAAGAAGAATTAGAAAGAACTAAAGTTCAACTGAAATCCTCGTTAGTATTCTCGTCGGAAAGTGTGCATTCTATTATGAACGTTATGGGTAAAAATGCGCTACTTTTGGGTGAAGTTTACGATATTGATAAAAAAATCCAAGAAATAAACGCATTAACAAAAGATAGCGTTGACGGTTTTGCTAGAGAAATTTTCGATTTTGCTAAAGTTAACGTTGCTTACGTTGGTAAAAAAGTTGACGTAGATATTCTAGATATTTTGAAATAGGGAGGACAATATGGATAAACTAGAGAAAATTTTTGAAATGCAAGAGTGCTTAGATAATTACATTATCGAGCAAAGAAATCTTGATTTTACGGCGGACGAGTGGGTTCAAAAGCGTTGCTTGGCTCTTATAAGCGAAATAAGTGAACTTCTTTGTGAAGTGAATTTTAAGTGGTGGAAGAATAAAAAAGAACTCGACCACGGCGCGATAAAAGAGGAACTCGTTGACATTTTACATTTTTGGGTGGGAATGTGTCTAAACGTAGGTATGACTGCGGAAGAGGCTTTCAATATTTACTACAACAAAAACAAAGAAAATTTCGATAGACAAAACGGATTATCTAAAAAGAAAGGATACGAGTTGTCTGAAAACAAGTAACTTCGTTACCGCTTGCAAAAAAGCAAGCGGTTTTTTAATTAAATTATGGTAAAACGATTGAAAGTAATTTACTTTTATGTTATAATGTATACATAAAGAAAATTCTACGAGGTACACGGATTTTGACGCCTAAAAAATACTCCGAAAGAAAAAGAGAAGAAAAGCAAACGGCGAAGAGCGAAACGTTGGGGGTAACTCTTATTATTGCTTCGGCGTTCTTTTTGCTATGCCTAATTACGAGGAATCTAGTTCTTGGCGACGTTGGTAAAGCGCTTGCTAATCTTTTGCTTGGCTTTTTTGGGCTTTCCGCTTACGCTATTTTCTTGTTTACACTATTTTACGGCGTACTTAAAGTTAAAAAGCGTTCCGTTAGCGTTAGAAAAAAGTATATCGTGGGAATAGTGCTTATTGCAGTTTTCGTATTATTGACTGCAAATCTTGCCTCGTCGGCTCGTTTTTTAGATAACGGATTTTCTTCATACATATCGGAATCGTATAAGGCTAAAAACACCGTTGGTGGAATTTTAATCGGATTTGCAAATTATTTGTTTTATGCCGTATTTGGTTCGGTTTTATGTTATATCATTTTTTCACTAGCGATTATCGGTTCGTTTTTGCTAATGACGGGATTTTTAAAAGACCTTTCAGTTCCGGCAAAAAAACGCGTTGTAAAGAAGAGTTCATTAAAAAAATCTAATGCTTACAGCGAAAACGGCTCGTTTGCCTCGTCGAACAACGGTGGTTTATTCGTTGGAACGATTATTCCGCGTAACGATAGAGTTTCTGTTTACGGAAGTTTTGACGATATGCTGGAAACAGGTAAAATTGATTTAACTAATGCGCCCGAAGAACTCAAAGACAAAATTTATAATTATGAAAATGCGAAGAAAATTTTGTTTACAGATAACAAAGTGGCGTTTGAACAGTTTTTACCAAACACTCAAGTCGCTGAGCCTCGTCAATCCGTTAGTGAAATTAAAGAAGAAAATTCTCCGATATTAGAAATTCATATGCCACCGCCAAAGAACTTTGAACATAGATTCGTTGAGGGTGAGATTATTAATGGAGATGCGGTTGAAGAAAAGGCTGCGGAGGACCGCCTAATTGATGAAAAAATGGGCAAAGAAGTTCCGCCAGTAAATAAGCCTGATTTTATTCCGTTCCCCGATATTATCGAAGAGACTCAAAAACCGAGCGTTCCTTATTTTAACCCTGCGCCCATTATTAATGGAGATTTTTACGAAGTAGGTAAAGAGGTTAAGTATACTGAACCGTATGCTCCGATTGAAGTTCCGCCCGTTTATAACGAGTTGTCGTTTGACGAACCGCAAAAAGATGTCGCATACCAAGATGAGCCCGTTGCGGATGTGTGTGAACAAGAAGATTATTTAGAAAACGAAGAGCAAGACTTCGCAGTTTACGATATTCCTGAACAAGAGGAATTTGTGGAGAATTCCGAAGAGGACGAAACGCATTTTGAAGACTTTGGCGTTGTTGAAAACGAACAATCGAACGAAGAACCCGTCGATTTGCTAAATAACGAACCGTTCTTTGAACTTGATGATGCAAGCGCTATCGGTAGCCTAGAGGGAGGTAGCGACGAAGCGATTGTAGAAATCGAACAAGATGAAGATGTGAAGAGCGAGTTAGACGAAGTGCTACCTGCCGACGAATTAATCGTAAACGAAGAAGATTTGTTATCTATCCCAGAAGAGCCGTCCGAACCCTCGTTTATCGAAAATTATTCCGCTGAGCCCGAGATTGCTCCACGAGAAGAATTTCCTACCGAAGAAGAAAAACGCAGTAAAGCGTTTGAGGAAACTACGACTTCGTTTAAGATTATTAACGAGGTTGAGGACTTATCTGAAAGAGGCTTTGAAAATCCTAACGACACTACTGGATATTATAATAAAGTTTCCGCGCCTATTGCGCCTAAGCCGACTTTTGAGAAGAAAGTTACGGCAATCGACAATAAAATCAATCGTAATAATAAGCAAATCGATATAGATACTTACGCTCAACACAGCGCTGAAAAAAAGGTAACGGAACAGCCTAAACCTACGCCTAAGCCCGTAAAACCGAAAAAATACGTTGCTCCACCACTTGATTTACTTACGACGGAATCGGGAAAACCTGAAACTGACGACGCTGAAACGCAAGTAAAAATAGGATTACTTGAAAACGTGCTTGAGGAAATGGGTGTTCCTGCTAAGGTAAACCACGTTACCGTTGGTCCGTCCGTTACTCGTTACGAATTAGATATGCCCCCGGGAATATCAGTAAAGAAAGTCGAGACTTTATCTGCCGATATTAGATATAATCTTGCAAGTAAAGGTAAAATTAGAATAGAAACGCCTATTCCTGGAAAAAGAGCGGTTGGTATTGAACTTCCGAACGATACTCGTACGGTGGTTGCGTTGCGTGATATTATCGACTCTAAAGAGTTTAAATCGTCGTCGTCGCCTCTTACCGTAGCACTAGGAAAGGATATTCAAGGTAGCGTTATGCTAACTCGTCTTGATAAACTACCGCACGTTTTGGTGGCAGGTGCGACTGGTATGGGCAAAAGTTGTGGACTTAATTCGTTGCTCGTAAGTCTTATATATAAAGCGTCGCCACAAGACGTAAAGTTTATTCTTATTGACCCAAAACGCGTTGAGTTTTCAGCATACTCGGGATTGCCTCATATGATGATACCTGATGCAATTACTGACGTAGACCAAGCGGTAAACGCTTTTAAGTGGGTTTATGACGAAATGGAACGCCGTTACGTCGTATTACAGCAAAATCAAGTAAGAAATATCGGCGAATATAACGATATGCCCGAGGTTAAAGAGGGCGCCGTTCCTAAAATGCCGTTTATAGTAATGGTTGTTGACGAGTTTGCAAACCTTATTACTTCGTCTAAAGCAACTAGAAAAACGCTAGAAGATATTATTATGGCGATTGCAAGTAAAGCAAGAGCGGCTGGAATTCACTTGGTTTTAGCAACGCAAAGACCGTCGGTTGACGTTATTACGGGTACTATTAAGGCTAACCTTCCTAGCCGTATAGCGTTTGCTGTAACAAGTATAGCCGACTCTAGAACGATACTCGATAATGCTGGTGCGGAACTCTTGCTAGGTAAAGGTGATATGTTGTTTGCTCCAGTTGATGCGAGCGAAGAGGTGCGTATCCAAGGCGCTCTCGTTGAAAACCTAGAGGTTAAAAATATCGTTTCCTTTGTAAAAGAGCATAATCAATGTGATTTTAACGAGGAATTCGGTAATGCGATTGCAAAGAAAGAGCAATCTTCGTCTGCTGGTGGTAATAACGCCGATATGCCGACTGACGATAATGATTTAGACGAGGAATTGTCAGAAGTTGCCCGTTGCATCATTAGGGCGAATCAAGCATCAGCGTCAATGATACAACGCCGTTTCCGTTGTGGATGGAACAAAGCGGCTAGATTTATGGACCAACTCGAAGAGTTAAAGTTTATCGGTCCGGCTGAGGGTTCTAAACCTAGAGAGGTTTTAGCGACCAAAGAAATGTTCTTTGAGGTTTTTGGCGAAGAGTATGAGTAGAAAACTTGCAGTAATATCGCTAGGTTGCGATAAAAATAGGGTTGATACCGAGAATATGCTTTGGTATCTTTCTAAGAAAGATTTTCAAGTTACTGACGATTACGCCGAGGCTGAAATTATAATCGTAAACACTTGTGCGTTTATTGAAAGTGCGCGACAAGAAGCGATTGATACGATTTTGGAAATGGCGCAATATAAGACGGGCGGTAAGTGTAAAAAATTAATTGTGACCGGTTGTTTGCCTCAAAAATATTCGTCTGAATTAGTCGAAGGAATTCCTGAGATTGACGCGATGCTTGGTATCGACGAATACGATAAAATTCTTTCGCTCATAGATGAAGATGCTTTGCCGTGTGAAAGAGGTTATGGACGAATTTTAACTACGCCCCCGCATTACGCTTTTTTGAAGATTGCCGACGGATGTGATAATTTTTGCACCTTCTGCACGATACCCTCTATAAGGGGAAAATATCGTAGCCGTAGTCGTGAAAGTTTGCTTGAAGAAGTAAACGATTTGGTCGGAAAGGGTGTAAAAGAATTAATTTTAGTTGCCCAAGACGTTACAAGTTACGGTAAAGACTTATACGGTAAACCCGCGCTTATCGAATTATTGCGCGAAATTAGTAAAACTGACGTGTCGTGGATTAGGCTTATGTATTGCTATCCCGAACTAGTTACGGATGAACTTTTAAACGAGATTGAAAGAAATTATAAGATAGTTAAATATATCGATATTCCGATGCAACACGTTTCAAATCCCGTTCTAAAGCGTATGAATAGACGAAGTAACTACGAACAATTATGCGCTTTATGTGAGAAACTAAAAAGTAGAGGGATTGCTCTTCGTACGACGTTTATGGTTGGTTTTCCGGGCGAAACCGAAGAAGATTTTAATCTTTTGCTTGATTTTGTTGAAAAATATAAGCCGGACAATCTTGGAGTGTTTGCATACAGTAAAGAAGAGGGTACGCCGTCCGCAAAACTAACTGGGCAAGTGAAAAAAGCGGAGAAAATCCGTAGAGTGCGCTTGCTTGGCGAACTAAATTTGCATAACGTGCGCAATAATAACGAGAAGTTAGTCGGAAAAACGCTTGAGGTTTTATACGAGGACGTTGATTATGAAAAGGGAGCGTTCGTTGGACGAACGCAATACGATGCGCCCGATATTGATAAGGCCGTATATTTTACGGGAGAATATGCTGACGTCGGCAATTTCTATAAAGTTAAAATTGTAGGATATGAAGATTACGATTTAAAAGGAGAAATAATAAATGAATTTACCAACTAAAATTACAGTAGCAAGAATTTTGCTTATACCAGTTTTTGTAGCACTATATTTGATTGAATTTCCGTACCATATGTTGGTTGCGACACTAGTTTTTGCGATTGCTAGTTTTACCGATTTTCTTGATGGTTATTTGGCTCGCAAGCATAACTTGGTAACTGATTTAGGAAAGTTCCTAGACCCTGTTGCAGATAAGGTTTTAGTGGCTAGCGCATTAATTTTAATCGTTAAATGGGTAAACGCATTACAAATTTATGTTCTTATTGCAACTATCGTTATTCTTGCTCGTGAACTTATTATCACTTGTTTTAGAACGATTGCTGCGACTAAAAACGTTATTCTCGCTGCCGATAAAATAGGAAAGGCTAAAACGGTTACTCAACTCGTGGGTCTTATCGTTTATTTGCCTTTTGTGGAAATTTACGCTATGAACGATATCGTAGGTAAAATTTTTATGTACGGTGGTTTCGGCTTTTTGATGATTGCAACCGTCCTTACTATCATTTCAGCGTGCAACTACATTATTAAAAATGCTAACGTACTTAAATAATGACAGGCTCCGACTTTGAAAAATTAAACGAACTGGCGAAACGAGTTAATCAACTTTTTCTGCAAAGCGGAATGACTTTATCCGTTGCGGAATCGTTTACTGGCGGTGTGATATCTTCGGCTATCGTAAGCGTTCCTGGTGCGAGTAAACTCTTTTTGGAGGGAGTAGTTTGCTATTCTAATGAGGCTAAAATCGACAGATTAGGTGTAAGCGCTGAAACGATTAAGCGGTTTGGTGCTATATCTGCTCAAACGGCTCAAGAAATGATTTTAGGGCTGAAAAAATCTTCACTTATGCCGACTTGTGCGATTGCTACGACTGGAAATGCTGACGTATCGCTGGAGGTAACTTCGAGTGACGGTGAGGCTTTCGTTGCGGTTGCGGTTAGAGATAAGGTCGTTGTAAATAAGTTAAATTTTAGCGGAAGTCGTCAAGAAAATATTGTTTTGGGAGCAATCGTTGCGCTCGAAACACTAATTGATTTGGTAAAAAATTAAAGGGGATATATAAATATGGCAAAGAAAGATACTAGTAAAAACGGTGTAATTGACGCTAATATGTCCAAAGAAGAGAAGAAAAAGGCTCTTGAAGACGTTATAGCGCAAATTGACAAAATTTGGGGTGCGGGCACTATCGGTACGGTAGAAGGCGGAAAGGTAAGCCAAGTTGAAGTTATTTCTACTGGCTGTATTTCGATTGACCTTGCTCTTGGTGTAGGTGGACTCCCGAGAGGACGAATAGTTGAAATTTACGGGCCTGAATCTAGTGGTAAAACAACGCTTTCTCTCCACGTAATTGCAGAAGCGCAAAAGGCTGGTGGTAACGTTGCTTTTATCGACGTAGAACACGCTCTTGACCCTGTGTATGCGAACAATCTCGGTATTGATTTGGGCGAGTTGTATATTTCGCAACCTGATAATGGCGAGCAGGCGCTAGATATTACTGAATCGCTCGTTCGTAGTGGTGCGCTCGACGTAATCGTAATTGACTCCGTAGCGGCGCTTACGCCAAAGGCGGAAATTGACGGCGAAATGGGTGAAAGCCACGTTGGACTTCAAGCAAGACTTATGTCTCAAGCCCTTCGTAAACTTGCTGGTGTGTGCAATAAAACGAAGACGTGTATCATTTTTATTAACCAATTGCGTGAAAAAGTCGGCGTAATGTATGGCAATCCTGAGGTAACGCCAGGAGGAAAGGCGCTTAAATATTATTCGTCTGTAAGAATTGACGTAAGGAAAGGCGAGGCTATAAAAGACGGCGCTGAAGTGGTTGGAAATAAGACTAAGATTAAGATTGTTAAGAACAAACTTGCTCCTCCGTTTAGAGTTGCTGAAGTTGATATCGTATTTGGTAAGGGTATCAGCAAATCCAGCGCACTTCTTGAACTTGCACTTAAATTTGATATAGTTCAAAAAGCAGGTTCGTATTTCTCCTACGGCGATATTCGTATTCAAGGAAAAGAGGCGTTTAAGACTGAACTTGAAACTAACGAGGTAGTTTACAAGGAAATTGAAACTTTAGTTCGTTCTAAAGCGTCTGGGAACGACGATTTTCTTGGTATAGATAATTCTGAAAATGACGCACAAGAATAAATTTAAATACCGCTCTAATTCTTGACAAATTACAATATTTAGTGTATGATAATAAGTAGGTGCACAACGTACCTACTTATTTGTTTAATATCTTAAGGGTTTGACGAGAACTATATTAGATTTTCAGCAGATATAGATATAAATTTGACAATAAAATTAAATGTAATATCAGGAGGATAAACTACAATGATTAATTCGTTATCATTGCTATTTTGCTTATCCGCCGTCTCGATAGGTTTATTAGTTGGTATTACCGCAGGCGCACTCGTCATAGGCGCTGTGGTTGGTTTTGCCGTTAAAAATATTATAACGAAAAAACAAATCGGCGACGCAAAGCAGGTAGCAGACAAAATGGTTCAAGATGCAATTTTGGACGCTAAAAACTTAAGGCGTGAAGCAATTCTTGAGGCTAAGGAAGAAATTAATAAGGAACGCGCGGAACTTGACAACGAGGTAAAAACTCGTCGTAATGAGTTGCAACGTTCCGAACAGCGTATCCAACAAAAGGAAGAGACGCTTGACAAAAAAGAGGCTGCGCTCGACAAAAAATCTGATTCGGTAGAAAACTTCAAAAAAGAACTTGCTGAAAGAGAAATTAAACTTACTGAAAAACAGAAAAAAGTTGATGCTGCTCACGACACTATGATTTCCGAACTTGAGAAAGTGTCGCAAATGACTCGCGACGAGGCGAAAACCTTGCTTGTTCAACAAATTGAGGACGAGGCAAAGCGTGACGCTGTTAAAATGGTAAGAGAAATCGAAGCTCAAGCAAAAGAAGAGGCCGATAAAAAGGCTAAGGATATCGTATCTATGGCAGTTCAGCGTTGTGCTGTTGACCACTCTTCGGAGATTACCGTTTCGGTAGTAAATTTGCCCAACGACGATATGAAGGGAAGAATTATCGGTAGAGAGGGTCGTAACATTAGAGCACTTGAAAATGCTACCGGTGTTGACCTTATAATCGACGATACTCCCGAGGCTGTAATTTTGTCTAGTTTTGACCCGGTAAGACGCGAAATTGCTCGTCTTTCGCTCGAGCGTCTTATTGCCGACGGAAGAATTCACGCGGCTAGAATTGAGGAAATAGTAGAAAAAACAAAGCGTGAGATTGATGCGCAAATTAAGGAAACGGGCGAGGCTGCAATGTTTGAGGCTGGAGTATTTAACTTGCATCCCGATATCGTTAGATTGCTCGGAAGACTTAAGTATAGAACGAGTTACGGACAAAACGTATTGCGTCACTCGATTGAGGTTTCGCACCTTGCTGGGACTATGGCGTCCGAACTTGGTGCTGACGTAAATCTAGCGAAAAGAGCAGGACTTTTGCACGATATCGGTAAAGCCGTTGACCACGAAGTTGAGGGAACTCATATTACGATTGGTGCTGACCTTGCTAAAAAGTACAAAGAAAGTAAAGACGTTATTCACTGTATTGCAGCACACCATAACGATATCGAACCTCAAACGATTGAGGCTGTGTTAGTTCAATGTGCGGACGCTATTAGTGGTAGCCGTCCTGGTGCAAGACGTGAATCGCTTGAAAATTACGTTAAGCGTCTTGAGAAACTTGAGAGTATTGCGAACTCTTACAAGGGTGTTGATACGTCGTTTGCAATTCAAGCGGGTAGAGAAGTTCGTATTCTCGTTAAACCCGAGGTGGTTGACGACGCTGGAACGTTGTTCCTAGCAAAAGAGATTGCTAAGCAAATTGAAAACGAAATGGAGTATCCAGGACAAATTAAAGTAAGTGTTGTTCGTGAGATGCGTAGCGTAGAAATTGCAAAATAGCATTAAAATGGGACGGTAGAATTGCTGTCCCTTTTGATTAAGGAACTAGCCGATGGAAAAAGTTTTTGATATACACGCGCACTATTTATTTGATTTGCCGATTGACGTAACGATTGATACGTTTAAGGAAGAATTTATTAAAACTGGCACGGAAAAAGTGTGTTTTTTAAGTATTCCGCACGAAACGAGCAATGGCGAGGTGAGTTTTGATGAAATGCAAAACTTAAAAGGGCTGTTCCTTAAACATATTTTTTTACCAAATGCGTATGCTTTTGCAGGTTTAGTCCATCCAAAAAATCACGATAACATATACAAAACTTCTAGTTCTTTTTTATCGCAAGCGAAGGAATATATGTCGTCAGGTTATGATGGGATTAAGATGCTCGAAGGCTATCCATCGCTGATTAAGGCTTGGGATTTACCTATAAGTAGCCCGTTATACGACGAATTTTATGCGTATATGGAAGAGTGTGGTTATCCGATACTAATGCACGTTGCTAACCCAAAAGAATGTTGGGATATAGATACGGCAAACGAAAATTTAATTAAGGCTGGCAGAGTTTACGATAGCACTTATCCAACGAAAGAAGAAATTACGGCACAAGTTTTTCAAGTTTTAGATAAATTTCCAAAGTTAAAACTTATTCTTGCGCATTTTGGTTTTTTTAGTTATGATATCAGCGAGGCAGAACGTTTTTTTTCGTATAAAAACACAATGCTGGATATAACGCCTGGTGGCGAACAGTTAATTAATATGACTCGCAGTTGGGATATGTGGTTCCCATTTTGGGAAAAATACCAAAATCGAATTTTGTATGGTACGGATTTTTATGCTTTCCCTAAAGATGATAATTGGGAACAGGCGTTTTCCCGTCGTCCTAAACTTGTTCGACAAATGCTTGAAACGGCTAGTGTGCACGAGTATTTAACTACTGAGTTTAATGGTATAAGTTTGCAAAAATCAATTAGAGACAAGATTTATCGTGATAATTTTATCTCACTTTTGGGAACGCCTACAAAGATTGATTACGATTATTTGCGTAGCGAAGCGGAGAGGCTCACTAAAATTGATAACAAGTTTTCGCAGTTTGCTGATAGTGATTTGCGTTATATTTTATTGACTACTGAGGAGAAGTAAAATTATGATTAAAGTTCTTCAATATGGTGAAGGTAATTTTCTTCGAACTTTTACTGATATCTATTTTGATGCGCTTAACAAAGAAGGCTTTGGTGAGTATGGCGTTTATATTGTAAAGCCGATAAAGGCTGGTTCAATTGATGCATTTTTAGAGCAACGAAATCAGTATCACGTAATTCTTCGTGGGGTTGAAGAGGGAAAATCAATCGAAACCGTATATGAAGTTAATAGTGTTTGCGACGTTATTGACCCGTTTATTGATGAAAAAAAATATTATGATTTGGCGACGGATAGTGATTTGAAAATAATCGTATCGAATACGACTGAGGCTGGTATTTGTTTTAATGAGGCGGATAAATTTGATGGTTTTGAAAACATAACTTATCCTGCAAAACTTACTAAATTTTTATATAAGAGGTTTTTAGGTGGCCTTTCCGGCGTTTTCATATTGCCAGTTGAACTTATTGAAAATAACGCAACTGAACTTTTCAATTGTGTTGAAAAATATATTACTCTTTGGAACTTGCCGTGTGAATTTAAGCGTTGGAACGCTATGCAAAATAATTATTGCAATACGCTTGTTGATAGAATTGTTTCAGGTTATCCGAGAGATAAAGAAACGGAAAATCATTTAACGACTCTAATTGGAAAGCAAGATAAGTTGATGGCGGTGGGAGAGCCGTTTGGACTTTGGGCGGTAGAAAATAAAGGTAACGTATCTAATTTTATTGTTCCGGGCAAACATAACGTCGAAGTCGTTTTAACAAACGATATTGACTATTATAAGAAAAGAAAAGTTCGTGTGCTTAACGGAAGCCATACGAATCTTGTTGCGCTTGGACTAATGTTGGGCGCTCGTACCGTTTACGATTGTATGACCGACGATAAAATTTTAAATTTCGTAACTCGTACGCTTGAGGAAGAAATTATTCCGTTTGTTTCTAGTGATATTTCGCAAACTAAAAGTTTTTCCGATAGCGTAATCGAGCGTTTCTTTAATCCATATTTAAATCATCAACTTTCTAGTATTTGTCTAAATTCGATTTCGAAATGGAGGGCAAGGAATTTACCGTCGTTTAAGGATTATTATAAAAATAATTTTGTGATTGCGCCTATGCACACAATCGGTTTTTCTTATCTTATGGCGCTATATTCGTCAGTTAGAAAGACTTTTGACGGTAAGTTTGAGATTCAACTTTCCAGTGGAAATATTGAAATTAAAGATGAAAACGAATATCTTGAATATTTTGCGTCTAACGGCTCGATTTCCGAGTTTATGAGGCGTGATTCCGTGTGGGGCGAGGACTTGTCGCAGTACGAGGGATTTTGTGAGCGGGTTGAGGAAAACGTACGCAAAATCAAAGAGGGAATTTGTTTGTTATGAAAAGCGTTGTGATAAATAGCAAAGATAACGTAGGTGTTTGTTTAGAGCCTTATGGGGATATTCCGGCAGGACATAAGTATGCCTTAATGGATATTCAAGCGGGCGATTTTGTAATTAAATACGGTCAAATTATAGGGCGTGCTACGAAACTTATCAAAAAGGGAGAATGGGTTCACGTCCATAATCTTAAATCGCATCTTGACGAGGAATTTAATTATCTCTACGATTTTAACGCAAAGAAAGTTGATAAAAAAAGTGGAACTTTCTGGGGTTTTAAACGCAAGTTTGGTAGGGGTGGAATTCGTAATGAAATTTACATTATCCCAACGGTTGGATGTGTTAATAACGTTTGTATTAACCTTGCTAAACGCGCGCAAAAATACGTTAAAGGGAGCATTGATGGAATTTTTGCTCTAACGCATCAGTTTGGTTGCTCTCAACTTGGCGCCGACAACGATAATATTAAGAAACTGCTTTGCTCGATTGCTCTTAATCCTAACGCTAGTTTCGTGTTGTTCGTTGGACTTGGATGTGAAAATAACAAACTTGATGGAATTATTGAGTACCTAAAGCCGTATGGTCGTGATAATATTGCTTATTTTAACTGTCAGGACGTTGAAAACGAGCAAGAGTACGCTATGTCGATAATAAAGAGTTTTTCTTCTAAAGCGCGTAAGTTTAAGCGGGAAAAACTTCCGTTGTCTGAACTTTGCATAGGCTTAAAGTGTGGTGGAAGTGATGGCTTTTCTGGAATAACTGCAAACCCACTAGTCGGCAAAATTGCCGATAAATTCGTTCAAATTGGCGCAACCGCAGTATTGACTGAGGTTCCTGAGATGTTTGGCGCTGAACAAATTTTAATGAATAAATGCGCCTCGCAAGAAGTTTTTGAAAAGTTTAAGAAAATGATTGTTGACTTTAAGGACGGTTATATCAAACAAGGTTTTCCCGTATATGAGAATCCAAGCCCAGGAAATAAGGATGGTGGAATAACAACTCTTGAAGAAAAGTCGCTTGGCTGTATTGAAAAGGCTGGCTCTACGGAAATTGTTGACGTATTGGGTTACGGCGATTTGGTGAATAAAAGTGGTATATCCGTGCTTAATGCTCCCGGTAATGATTTAATCGCAGCGACAGCGCTTGCTGCAAGCGGATGTCAACTCGTACTCTTTACTACGGGTAGGGGAACTCCGTTTTCTACTTTTGTGCCCACGGCTAAGATTTCTTCAAATAATAGACTGGCATCCAAAAAGGGTAATTGGATTGATTTTAACGCTTACGATATGAATGATACGGCGTTATACGATATGATATTAAACATAATTAACGGCAAAATAAAATGTAAAAGTGAAGGCGTAAGAGAAATTGCATTTTATAAAACGGGTGTTACACTTTAGCGCTAAATTGACAAACCGTTAGTTTTGGGTTAATGATATTAAAGTTGAATTGCGTTTTGTAATAAAAAAATACCAACTCAAAAATGAGTCAGTATTTTTGGCAGGGGAGACGCGATTCGAACACGCAACCTACGGTTTTGGAGACCGCTACTCTACCGTTGAGCCACTCCCCTTTGCCTTACTATTATATACAAAATATAACGATTAGTCAATCGAAAAGGACGTATTTTATGAAAAAATATACAATAGGTTTTATAGGATATGGAAATATGGCGCAAGCAATTTCAAACACGCTGATTTCTGCCGTTACGAAGGATAGATTAAAGCGATTTGGATGTAAAATCAAGGTAATAGTTTCCGATAATGACGAAACAAAACTTAACTTAGCGCCCAAAGATATTATCGTTACGAATAATAATAGCGCGCTCGTTGCGTCAAGCGATATCATTTTTATAGCGGTTAAACCACAAGTTGCGGGTGAGGTTTTGTCTGGACTAGATTTTACGGGTAAAATTGTAATTTCAATTATGGCTAGCCTAACGCTAGATACGCTATCGCATATCATTTTCGGTGCAAATAAGATTGTTCGCGTTATGCCTAATTTGAACGCCAAAATAGGTTCGGCGTACTCGACTTATTGTTGTTTTGGCTTGGATAAAAGCGAGAAAACTTTGGTGGAAGTTTTACTGTCTTCTTTTGGCGAGGTTCAATTCCTTGATGAAAAACTTATGAACGTCTCTACTGGCATTTGTGGTAGTGGACCGGCGTTTGTGTTTAAGTTTATAAACGCTTTCTATCAAAATGGAATTAAAAACGGACTTGATAAAGAGGTCGCTCTCGATATGGCGCTATCTACGATAATAGGAAGCGCATATTTAGTGGAAAGTTTTGGAGATTCCGTTGATATTCAGTCGCTTATTTCGTCGGTATGTAGTAAAGGTGGAACTACGATAGAGGGAGTAAAACACTTGGACTTCGCAAATTTTGAAAATATCGTTTCCGATTCGATTGATTGTTCGATTGTTAGGGCGGAGGAGTTGAGCAAAGAAAATGAAAAGCGTTGAGATATATACTGATGGCGCGTGTAGCGGAAATCCCGGCGCTGGTGGTTGGTGCGCGATTTTAATGTATAACGGTCACACTAAAACGGTAAGTGGATATAACAAAATGACCACCAACAACAGAATGGAACTTTTTGCTATAATTCAAGGACTTGCAACGCTTAAAGAGCCGTGCAAAGTTAAACTTTATAGTGATTCGGCTTATGCGATTAATGCATTAAATCAAGGTTGGTTAACGTCCTGGCGCGATAATGGCTGGAAAACTGCTGATAAAAAAGAGGTTAAAAACGTTGACCTGTGGAAGGACTTAATGATTAAAATGAAAAATCACGAGGTCGAATTTATAAAAGTTAAAGGACACGCGGATAACGAATACAATAATATGTGTGATAAACAGGCGCGTGCGGAAATAGAGAAGTGTAATCAATAAAAACGTTTGCCGTTTGGCAAACTATTAATATGAATAAACGGAAAAAGAGAACTAGTGTAATCAATGCGACGAGCGTCATTGTGGACGTTTGTTTGGTTTTTGTAAGTGCTAGTTCTCTTATTTTTACGGCTATATTATTTTCAGAGTTTAAGTGGTTTATTTATTACGGATTGATTGTTTTTGCGAGCGTATTATTCGTCTTTTCTTCTGTCGTTTTTAATACTAATTCGCCACTGCATAGGACTTTAATTTTATTAAATTTTGGTTATTTGTCTATATTGCTATTTTATTTGTTGATGCGATTAAGTGGTGTTTTAGATAAGATTAATAGTGTAAACGATTTAAAAAATTTAATTGCCTCAAGTGGTGGCTGGGGCGTCGTGTCTCTTTTCTTTTTGACGGTATTGCAAGTGGTGGTGTTGCCCATTCCGGCAGCAGTGACGATACTTATTGGAACCTTTTTATACGGTGCTACGGTATCATTTATCGTAAGCACTATGGGGACGATAGTCGGTTCGATTGTGTGTTATTTTATAGGGCGGAAGTTTGGTTATAAGGCTATCGTTTGGGTGATAGGTCGTGATAAAATGGAAAAATATACGAAAATGTTAGCGAAGAAAGGTAAAATTCCATTTATTGTTATGATGCTTTTTCCCTTTTTTCCAGATGATATTTTGTGTATGGTAGCGGGGTTGTTAAAAATGTCGTTCAAGTTTTTCATAATAACCGTTTCGGTTACTCGCCCCGTTACTATTGCATTTATTAGTTATTTTGGGCTTGGAAATATAATCCCGTTTAAGGGGTGGGGGATTGCTGTATGGCTTACGATAGTCTTTTTCACAATATTTGTTTTGTATATCGTTGGATATTTTATAAAAAGAAAAAATACAAACAAGAAAGAAAAGTAAAAATACTAACGATATCGTTAGTATTTTTGTGCTAAAATTACTTTCGTTAGTTTTCCACAGCGAAGATTTTGGACTTGTATAGCGCTCTATGAATTAGTCCGCAAAGTGGAATGTTTGTGGTGAGTATAATAGGAAGAATTGTAGATAGCGCGTATTCTTTGCTGAAGCCTATCGGCATACCGAGATAAACGTTAAACGCATAAATTATTACGATTAACTGCACCATGACTATAATTCTAAACAGGATAGAAGTTTTAAAATTTAAGTCTATTCGTTTGCGTTTGAACGGTTCTAGTAGGTAAATAATTCCGGCGCTAATTGGGAATGCTAGGCAAAATAGGATTGAACAAACGTAAATCGGGATATCGCTAGGAGTGTTTACGTTTGCGCCACGCTTAATTATAACGTAGGAGAGAAAACACTCAACGAGCATAATTAGAAAAACTATTCCATATTGATATAAGCGCAATTTGTTTCTATAATAGTAATATTGTTTGTTGTATTCGCGTACCGATTGTGTGTTTGGAGTGCGGATTTTCGCGCTTTCGCCAAGTTCTTGTATCGATTGAGTAAGTTTTCCAAAGTTTCTAACTTGTATTTTTTCTTTTATTGAAAGATTGCTCTCCGCGATAATTTTATCCTTTGTGGGCTTATCTTGTGCTGGTTTTGTGTCGGTTGGCGAAGAAAAATCTTCAACGAGTTCGGATAAAATATTTTTATAAAAAGGCGTTGTTTTTACTGTGTGCGGAGCGTTGTAATTAGTATTATTTTCAATAGACTCGTTGTATGCGATAAAATTGTTTTGTTGAGATGGGGTGCTGTCGTTTGGTAAAGCAATTTCTTTATCGCTAGATTCGTTTTGTATGGAAAACTCGTAGGCGTTGCTATCGGGCAACTTATTATCGTCTTCGTGCTCATTTTCTTCGAACGTGCTAGCGATATCGTAAGTTTGTTCTTGAACTTCAAACTTTTGGCTTCTGCGGTCTTCAAAAATTCTAACGCCTCCAAATTGTAGGGAAGTTGGCGTAGTGGATGAATAAGAATCCTTGGTTTCGCTTGATAAAATTTCGTCAAATAAGTCGGTTACGCTCGATTGAAGTGGGACGTCGTTTAATTCGGGATGTATTGATTGAGCGAATTCGTTTTCCACAGCTATACTTTCTTTTTCGATAGGTGTAACTTCTTCGTCGAAATTTGATTGTGGGGGAGTTGTGACTACTTCTTCGACGTCGTTTTCAGCGTTAAAAACCTCTTCGTTTTCTTCTTTTTCAGTTGCGGGGTGGTCAATAGAGTTTAAATCATAGTCGCGCTCTGAAATTAGTTGGTCGATAATTGTACGAGAAAATTCGTATTCGTCTTGATATTGAACGAATACTTGTCTTCCCATTTCGGTTAAGGTGTAATATTTTCTGCGTCCACCGTTGGTTTGCTCTCCCCAGTAAGCGGTAATAAAACCTTGATTTTCTAGGCGTTTTAAGCAACTGTATAGGGTGGGTTGTTTAAGTATGTACTGACCGTGGCTTTTTTCTTCAATCTCTTTGATTATGTCGTAACCGTACCTATCGCCCTCGTAAAGAGATTTGAGAATAATGGTATTAATGTTTCCGCGAATTAAATCGCTATTTATTGTTTTGGACATAACAGTTCCTCGCAATTTAGTTTCCTATATTTTACACCATAAGGGCATAATTGTCAAACGAATACTGTTATACGCATAGTAATCTTTTTATAATATTATTACAAATCTTGGTTGATTTTTTGGTTACAATAATGTATAATATTTGTAGTATGATGAAGTTTTCTTACAATATTACATATTCGCGTCGAAAAACGCTTCAAATTCTGGTTAAAAATGCTTTTGTTGAAGTTCGTGCGCCTTTTAAGTGTGATAGGGCGTTAATTGAAAAGTTTTTAATGGAAAAGCAAGATTGGGTTCTTTCGGCGATTAAGAAACAAAAACGAAATATGGAAAAGGCTATGAGTGTCGATTCTTTTTCTGAAGTTGTGTTGTTTGGGCAAATTGTAAAGTTTTCATCTGTTTTTGAAAAAGAAACGCTTGTTGGTAATGCTATTGCCTGGATTGAAGGCGCGTTTTGGGAATATGTAAACGCTTATGCTTATAATGTAAAATCTCTAGCGTTTAGTAACGCTAAGACCTTGTGGGGGTCGTGTAGTCCAAATAATGGAATAAGATTAAATAGGAAACTTATTTCGTTGCCTAAAGAGGTGGTTTTGTACGTCATTATTCACGAACTTTCTCACACCTTACATCACAACCATTCAAGTTTATTTTGGAACGAAGTGGCTAAAAAGTGTCCAAACTTTAAATATTTGAGAAAATGTCTTAAAGAAAATTCTTGGGTTTTGGAGAACGGTATATGATTAGAAGAATTTTCAAAATTCTCATATCGTTAATCTTTTCGATAGTTTGCTTGTGTTCGTTTGCGTGTGATGATGGGCGCGAATTTGTGCTTGTTAACGATTATTCTAAATATCTTTCAAGTTTGGTTGAGTATGCGTTTACAGATGGTTCGTTGAGTGGTGGGGTTGATGACGACGTTTTACCTGACGCTGGTGATGAAATCCCGATTATGGTTAAATCGCCTAGTATTGATGACTTAAATTTATTAAATGAATATATGTTTGATGACGCTACTAGTTTTTTCGGAAATCACTCGTTTGTAAGATGGAACGGAATCGTTTATTTGTTTGATGTTACGGGTAAAATGGAAGAAATTCCACAAAAAGACGATAGTGCCTCGTCAGACATAGTACTTGTAGATACTTTATTTGACAAAATATTAGTGAAAAAAGAGGAAAAGTATGGCGTTTTGGATTTGAGTGGCAAAACTATCGTTGATATAAAATATGATTCTATTGAGATTTATGAAGATTTAATAATTTGCTTTCTAGGTGATAGGTTTGATATTTATAAGGATAATCAACTATATAAAGAAAATATATGCGCTAATTCAATAGGTGTTATCGGCAACGGTATTATTAATATTGATGGCGAATTTATAAATATTATTGATTGGACTACGCCAAAAATCGGAGAATATTATATTGCAGATGCGCCCGCTGATGGTATGGTTAAAGTTAGAAGTGGTGGTGGTGAATTTGGCTATTGTGCGTATCCGAGTGGAAATTTAATTATATCACCACAATATTTTATTGGGAATTCTTTTAGTGAAGGTGTGACTGTAGTACAAAATAAGAAAAATAGTTATGAGTTAGATTATCCTAAAATAATTGATAAAGAGAATAATGAACTTTTTAATTCTGAAAATTTTTCTGCACTTGGAATAGCGCCGGAAAACGTTCGTATTTATTCTAGCAACGAAAAATTTTTGTTATATTCGACTCGAAAAAATAACGTTTATTATTATGGAGTAATTGATTTAAGAGACAAAAATGCCGTAGAGCGTTTTCCGATTGACTTTATTCCTAAAGATATGCGTGTTCAAAATGGATTTTTGATTGAGGAAGGTTCGAGTACTCTTTACGACGTTGATGCGAAATCTTTCGTACAACACGAGTATCAAGAAATTACTGCTTTTGACAAATATTTTATTGCAAAAGGCCCGAGCGGATACGATTTGCTGGATAATACGCTTTCTGTTTTGATTACTGATTGTGAATTAATTGATTTCTACGCAAACGTTATTAGAATCAAAATTGCTAATAAATTCGCATATTACACGATTTAATTTGACACGATTTATAGATAAAATTACAAAAAACACGGTAAAACCGTGTTTTTTCTTGTGAATTAGTCTTTATCTCGTAATTTTATGCTTTGGGAGGCATTTCTTCGAATTTCATCGCTTATTGCTGCGTAATGTCTTTTTGTAACATTTACATCTTTGTGCCCTAAAACATCGGCAACGACGTAGATGTCTTGCGTCTGACGATAAAGCATAGTGCCAAAAGAACTACGAAGTTTATGTGGCGTGATTTTTTTTAGCGGAGCGACGATGGAGGTGTATTTTTCGACCAACAGCTGAACGGCTCTAACGGTAATTCGTCTTCCGCGTAAGGATAAAAATAAAGCGTTATTATCGGTAATCCTTTGTGCAAAATCAGTGTTTTCGGCAATTTCATTATCAAGCCAAGTTAAATAATTTTCAAGCGCACTTTCGACTTCGTCAGAAAAATAAAGAACAGTTTTTGCACCACCTTTTCGGGTAACGCTTATTGCTAGGTTGGATAAATCTACGTCTGATTTGTCTAATCCCACGCATTCGCTAATACGAATTCCGGTGCCAAGAAATAACGTTAGTATGGCAACGTCGCGCAATTTGGTTTTTTCTTGAAATGCTTTTTGTCTATGGGTCAGAGCAGTACCTGTTTCGGCAACGTCTAAAAGGTTGGCGATTTCATTGGTGTCTAAAAAGCGTATTGGTGTTTCGTGGGCCTTTGGTGTTTCGATTTTTTGGGTAATATTTTCAGGAGAGTAATCTCGCTTGTATAAAAACTTGAAAAATGAGCGCAAAGAGGCTAGTTTGCGTTGTTTTGACGAATTTCCACATTTGTAAACTTTTCCGTTCGAATTGTAAGCGCTAATATACTCCAAAAAAAGTTCAATATCATACGGTTTTATGATGTTTATGTCAGACATAGTAATTTCGCGCACTGAATTTTTGTCGAAAAACTTATTTTTTATCAAATATTCGAAAAAAATGCGCAAATCACTAACGTAACCTAGTCTAGTTAATGGTGTAGTGCGTAATTGTATTGAAACTATAAATTCACTAACAAATTCGGGTAATTCTTTGCAAATTTCCCTAATTTTATTGATATTTTCGAGATTTCGATTGTCGTAATAAACTTTTCCCATAATTATATTATAGCAAACTGCTGTAAAAAAAGCAATAGTTTTTTGCGAAGAGATATGTTACTGTAAAAATCATTTTATAAATCGCTGAAATAAATGTTATGCTCGGAATGGACAGCGAATTAAAATTTGTAAAATAATAACATTATAGATAAAGTAAAATCGTAAATGGTATAAATTTACTTAGTTGACGATAAAGTGCACAATAATAAGGCATGTATCATTTCACATAAGTGTGCTTTTGCGAAGTAATTAAATAGCCGTAGCGTAATTTTTTTTCACGGCTATTGTCTTCTACTCTTTTCGAAAGAATAAGTATGAGAGTCAATTATAGTTTATTTACAATCTCATTTAGGACGATTTTTGCGTGTTCATAAGTGAGTGAACCTTGAAAGTATGCGATATAAGGTTCTTTTATTGGTGCATCAGCGCTCATCTCTATTGAAGAACCTTGAACGAAAGCGCCTGCAGCCATAATTACTTGGTGCTTATACCCTGGCATATCCCACGGTTCTGGCAAAACGTGGCTATCTACTGGTGAAAAGGTTTGTATCGTTTGGCAAAATGTAATTAGTTCTTCTTTCGTGTTGAATTTTATAGAGGTTATTATGTCGTTTTGCTTTTCGGTTATCTTTGGAATCGTTTGATATCCGATATCCGAAAGAACGCAACTGAATAACATTGATGCTTTCAGCGCTTGTGCTACGACGTGTGGGGCAATAAAAAATCCTTGATAGAAATATTGATATCCGTAAGCGTAAGAGCCAACCTCCCTCCCTATTCCTGGGGCGGTTAATCTGCCTGCGATTTTTTCCACGAGGTCTCGTTTTCCTGCAATATAACCTCCTGTTGGGGCAATTCCACCGCCCGGATTTTTGATAAGCGAGCCGATAATTATATCTGCGCCGACGGAAGTTGGTTCTTTTACGTCGGTAAATTCGCCGTAACAATTATCAACGACGATTGGTGAGGACGATATTTCTTTAATTTTTGTTACAATCTCCTCTATTTCGCCTATCGATAATGCGCTACGCCAACTATATCCGCGAGAACGCTGGATGAATATTACGGCAGGATTAAGTAGTTTTATTGCGTCTAGTGCGTTTTTTTCATCAATCTTTCCGTCGCTGTTTAGTTCGATTTTGGAAAATTTGATACCAAATTCTTTAAGCGAGCCTATTCCGTCACCAGAGACTACATCCAAAAGTGTGTCGTAAGGATTTCCAGTTATCGAAAGAAGTGTATCGTTTGGGCGTAAAAGGCCAAAAAGCGCCGTGCTGATTGCGTGTGTTCCATTTGCAATTAGTGGCGACACGATTGCGCTTTCTGCGTCAAAAGTTTGTGCAAATAAATTGCACAGGGTATCTCTACCGATATCATCATACCCGTAGCCGTTTGTACCTGAAAAATGACGGAGCGCAATTCTGTTATTTTTAAAACTGTCTAAAACTTTTTTCTGATTATAAAGCGCTGTTTCATCTATTTTAGCAAAGACATCCTTTAGTTTTTCCTCGGCGGAAAGTATAAGATTGCTTATTTCCATTGTTATTCCTCTGATAAAAATTCTTGTATTTTAGTAAGTGCATTTTCTTTTTCGTTGGGTTGTAGCCATAATTTTTCGCCTTTTATTCCTCTGAAAAAAGTTAGTTGCCTTTTTGCGTAATTTCTAGTGAGTTTTTTAATTTCTTCAATCATAATTTCAAGCGAAGGATATTTCCCGTCGATATATTCGTAGATTTGTTTGTACCCTATCGCTTGCATACTTTGAAAGTTTTTGTACTCAATCAGCGCTAATGCTTCTTCGTAAAGTCCGTCGCTGAACATTTGGTCAACGCGTTTATTGATTGCGCTATACAAATCTGCTCTAGGTGCATCTAAAACTAAAAAAAGATAGTCGTATTTGCAGTCTGACGTGGTAACGATTTGACTTTTGGGTTTTCCTGTAACCTCAAAAATTTCAATTGCTCTAATTATTCGTTTTGTGTCATTGATTGAAATTTTTTCTGCTGAAATTGGGTCTATTTCTCTTAAATGGTTGTAAATATATTCATTTCCATTTTGGGATAGTATATTTTTCCATTTTTCGCGCACGGTTTCAGATTTGTCTGTGTCTGAAAAATTCATACCATTGATGAGCGCGTTTATATATAGGCCAGTTCCTCCCGCTATTATTGGGAGTTTGCCAAGAGAAAGTATTTCGCTTATTTTGTTTTCGCAATCGAGTAAAAACGCTCCCGCAGAATACCTATCTTCGAGAGAAACGATATCTATTAAGTGGTGAGTTATTCCCTGCATTTCGTTGGGGGTAACTTTTCCAGTGCCGATATCTAATCCTTTATATATTTGCATTGAATCTGCGCTTATAATTTCGCCGTTGAATTTTTTTGCACACTCAATTGCGAAAGCGGATTTTCCTATTGCGGTTGGACCACCGATAATGATTATTTTGTTTTTTATACTATGCGTTTGAACCATTTTTCGATTTCGTTTCTTGTTAGTCTTATTGAGATTGGGCGACCGTGTGGACAAAAGAGTTCGCTAGTTTCTGCAGACATCTGCTCTATTAGTGAATTTATTTCTATGTCGGATAGGTCGTCCTCGCCTTTTGTTGCTGATTTGCAAGCGTGTTGCATCAATTTTTCCTTAAACGTTTGAGGCAAAAGATTTTTTCCTGGCTCTACATCATCACGAAGAAAATCGTTTATAAAGAGCCTAACGTTGAGTTTTGCGCAACAAAGCGGAACGGTTTTAAGTGAAAATGAATCATCGCTGTTGCTTGTGATGGTAAATCCTGCCTCTTTGAGTGCGTCCATGTTTGCAAGTAGTACGTCTTTTTCTTCGGGAGAAAGATTAAACTTGTATGGAATTAGCATGTTTTGTATTGCTACGTTGCCACTTTCGAACTCTTTTAAGTATCTATCGTAAATCAATTTTTCGTGCGCAGCGTGTTGGTCAATGAGATATACGTCGTTATCATGTTCAACAATAATGTATGTATTAAATATTTTGCCTATAATTTTAATTACGGGTTTTACGTCAAAAGCGACTTGTTTCGCTGTAAACGGTGCAATCGTGTTAGTTTGCTCCTTGAATTTAGACGATTGGTTGGTTTGCGACGAATTAAAACTAACGACTCTTGGAACTTCGAAATCCAAAATGGAACTGTCAACTTTGCTCGGCGCATAATTTGAAGTTTGTTTTTCCTGGCTTAAATCCGTTTCTTTTGTCGAATCCAAAATAGGCGTATAAATTGTAAAACCATTTTCTTCTAGTTTGTTGCTTTCGGTAGCGTGCTTTGGTGAAAAAATATCGTCGAAATTATCTTCAATAACCTTAGAAATTGCAGTTTCTTCTTCTATATGGCTTTTTATTGTATCGGCTACGATTTTTTTAATCAGTCCCGGAATTGCAAATTTTACTTGCAATTTATTTGGGTGTACGTTTACGTCAACTAAATCGTGTGGGATTGTCAAATAAAGTACGTAGGTCGGGTACTGTCGTGTCATTAGGTATTTTTGGTAACAGCCGAAAATTGTGTAAGAAACGTCGTCGTTTATAACGTATCTTCCGTTTACTATAAGCGTTTGAAATGCTCTAGAATGTTTGGAGAAAGATGGTTTATTAATGTATCCGGAGAGCGAAATGTCTGACATAGTACTATTAATTTTTATCATATTTCCCAAATATTCGCTTTTATATACGGTTTTTATGGCATCTTCCATACTTTCTCCGCTAGAAGAATAAACGGTTCTATCGTTTACCGTATATAAAAATGAAATATTATAGTTTGCGAGAATAAAGCGCTCTACCATAGAGGTTATAGCATTTTCTTCACTACTTGGCTTGTTTAAGAATTTTTTTCTCGCAGGAATTCTATCGAAAAGATTTTCTACAGTAACCGAAGTGCCGAACGGAGCGCCTATTTCGCCAAAATCAATTTCAACTCCGTTGTCTATACAATATCTACTTCCTAGTTCGTCGCCTGCTCGCCTAGAAACCATAGTTGTGCGTGAAACGGATGCGATACTTGGCAGTGCTTCTCCTCTAAATCCTAACGTTGCAATTCCGTCAAGGTCCTCGATTTTATTTATTTTACTTGTTGCGTGTGGCAAGAATGCAGTTTTTATATCGGTTGACGCTATACCTTTACCGTTATCAGCAACTCTAATAAAGTCGATACCGCCGTTTTTAATTGATATTGATATACTAGTCGCGCCAGCATCAATACTGTTTTCAACGAGTTCTTTAACGATAGAACTTGGACGCTCAACTACTTCGCCAGCAGCAATACGATTAAATATACTCTTGTCTAGGACTTTAATTTCTGTCATTATCGAGTTTCTCCTTAAGGTCATAGAGAATATCGAACGCTTTTTTGGGAGATAATTCGTTCAAATCAAGTTCTCTTATGATTGACAATATTTCATTGTTAGAGTTGTTTGAAAAAATGGATAGTTGGTAATTCGTATCCTCTTTTTCTTTTCTAGCAATATCAGATTTTTCAAGTTTTTTGAGAAGTTCTTTTGCTTTTTTTAGTACATCTTCGGGAACGCCGGCTAGGCCTGCGACTTCAATACCAAAACTTTTATTTGCGCTACCTCGCATAAGTTTGCGCATAAAAACAATCGTGCCTTGAATTTCGCGAACTGTCATTTTGTAATTTTTTAGTCCAGCGTAGACGCCTTCAAGTTCCGTTAACTCGTGGTAATGAGTGGAAAACAGCGTTTTTGCTTTAACTTTTGTAGAAATATGTTCAATAATAGCCCAAGCAATACTCAATCCGTCGAAAGTTGCCGTTCCACGACCTATTTCGTCGAGAAGTAACAAACTATTTTCCGTAGCGTTATCCAAAATATTTGCAACTTCGGACATCTCAACCATAAAGGTACTTCTACCCGTTGAAAGGTCGTCGCTTGCTCCTACTCGTGTAAATATTTTGTCGATAGGACAGATTTTTGCGCGCTTAGCGGGGACAAAACTTCCCATATGTGCCATAATGACGATAATAGCAACTTGACGCATATAGATACTTTTACCAGCCATATTCGGACCAGTAATAAGCATAGTTTTATTTTCGGAATTGTCTAGTAGTGTATCGTTGGGAACGAAAGGTTCATTTCCGAGAAGTTTTTCTACGACGCAATGTCTGCCTTCAATTATTTGAAGTTCAGTAATTTCGTTTCCGATTTCGGGCTTAACGTAATCTTTGTTCCCAGCGACGATTGTGTTGGAAAATAGGCAATCTAGGTAAGCAATTCGTTTTGCTGAATCCAAAATTTCTTCTATACGTTCATTGATTCTCTCAACGATTTTCTTAAAAATTAACTGTTCACGATTTTTAGCATATTCTTCAGCGTTAAGAATTTTGTTTTCAATTTCTTTTAATTCTTCGGTAACGAAACGCTCGCTGTTTGCAATCGTTTGACGACGAATATAACGAAGTGGAACTAAATCTAGTTGAGATTTTGTTACTTCTATGTAGTATCCAAAAACTCGGTTGTACGCAATTTTTAGGTTTTTAATTCCCGTTAAGTTCTTTTCGTTTTCTTCGAGTTGCTTTAATACCTTCTTTGAATTTGAATTAATTGCTCTATATTCGTCAAGTTCGGAATCAAATCCATCCGCTATTATTCCACCCTCTTTTAGTACGCTCGCAGGGTTGGGTAAAATTGCCGAGCAAATAAGCGAGGAAAGTTCGGAAAAATCTGCAATGCTTGAGAATAGTTCGCTTATTTTTTTATCGGTAATTCCGTTTGCGGTAAATTTAAGTTTTTCGAGTGATTGTAGCGAATCACCAAGCATACGACAATCTTTTGGAGATAAATTTCCATAAGAAGCGCGACTTGCAAGGCGTTCAACGTCGTAAATCGTACTCATATCTTCTCTCATAGCCGAAAGAAGTTGATTATTTCTTAATAAATATTCAACGGAAGAAAGTCTTTCGTTGATTTCAGTCATATTGTTCGTGGGGCGTTCTATCCAGTTGCGTAGTAATCTTGCGCCCATACTCGTCTTAGTGTTATTCATAAACCAATATAGCGAGCCTTTCGATTTGTTATCGGCAAACGAAGAAACGAGTTCGAGCGTTTTTCTTGCGGACGCATCAATGCTTAAAAAACCGTCGAGCGATTCGTCGGTAGATTTGGTTATATGTTTAAGCGTGCGTTTTTGCGTTTCGGCCAAATAGTTGAATAGTGCGCCTGACGAATTGACGCATAACGGTTTTTCAACTACTTTTTTCCAATCCTTAAAACTGTTTTTAAGGATTTCAAGGGCTGTATCGTATTCAAAAATAGGTTCATTATATAGGGAAAATGGGCATACCCCGCCAAATTTTACTAACGAAAGGTTTACTGACTGTGCAAGCATTTCTTCATTACATATAATTTCTGAGGGTGCAATTCGGGATAAAAGTTCGTTCAAGTTAAGAGATACTTGCGCGTCAAGTTGTAAAAAACTAAATTCGCCGGTGGAAATATCCGTCCAAGAAACGCCGACTTGTCCATTTTGCATATAAATTGACATAAGATAGTTGTTCTTGTTGTCAACTAGCATTTCGCTATCAATTTTCGTACCGGGCGTAACTTGACGAATTATATCGCGTTCTACTATTCCCTTTTGTTCGCCCGGCTTAGTGGTTTGCTCGCATATTGCAACTTTATAACCGCGCTCTAAGAGTTTTGACATATAACTTTCAACGGCGTGATATGGAACACCGCACATAGGAGCGCGTTGTTCGAGTCCACAATCTCTACCCGTTAAAGTTAGTTCTAGTTCCCTACTAGCAATTATAGCGTCATCGAAAAACATCTCATAAAAATCGCCCAAGCGATAAAAGACCAAGGTGTCTTTGTATTGGTCCTTTATCTTAAAATATTGTTTCATCATCGGTGAGAGTTCGTTTTTATTTTTCATTAAATTGGCTCTCCTTTTAATTGATTGTTTTTCGTTCCCGTTATTTTAACGTCAATAAATTGTCCCAAAACGTTAGTTTTAGAGGGAAAATATATCGCTTTTTCGCAAGAGGACTTACCTTTTGCTTTTCCGTCTTTCCATTCGTCACATAAAACTTTATAAGTTTTACCAACGCAAGCATTTGCCTCTTCGTTGCCTATTTCGAACTGAAGGTCAATTAGTGTACGAATACGCTGTTTTTTTATTCCGATAGGAACTTGTTCCATTTTGTCCGCAGGAGTTCCTGAGCGTCTTGAATAAATAAAAGTAAACAAATTGTTGTAGCGTACCCTATTGACGATATCTACCGTTTCAAGAAAATCTTCTTCTGTTTCGGTTGGAAAGCCTACCATAATATCGCTCGATAATCCAGCGTTAGGAATATACTTGCGAATCATATCAATTTTATTGAGATAATCCGATTTCGTGTACTTCCTATTCATAAGTTTTAGTATTCTATCGCTACCCGATTGAATAGGTAAATGAATAAAATCGGCTAATTTTTCGCTACTTGCTATTACTTTTACGACGTCTTCGGATAAATCTTTGGGGTGTGAAGTCATAAATCGAATTTTGTATTCGCCGTCGAATTTGGATAATTTTTCTAGTAAGCGCGCAAAATTTACTTCGCTATCGGCAAAGTCGTTACCGTATGAATTGACGTTTTGACCAAGTAGGGTTATTTCTTTGTATCCGTCGTCAATGAGTTTCTCCACGTCGTAGCAAACCGTATCTAGATTTCTTGAACGCTCTCTTCCTCTAACGTATGGAACTATGCAGTACGAACAAAAGTTGTTACATCCATACATAATATTAACCCAAGCGTTTACTCCGCTCGTTCGATAAACGGGAACGTTTTCGACGATTTCTGATTCTTTTTCCCAAATATCCGAAACGAACTTTTTTGTCTCGAGCATATCAAGATATTCACCAAATTTATGTAAATTGTGCGTGCCAAATATTAAGTTTATAAATGGACAGCGTTTTTTTAAGGTTTCGGCAGAACCGTCTTTTTGTGCCATGCAACCACAAACGGCTACTTTGATATGCGGTTTGGTTTCGAGCAGTTTTTTAACTATACCGAGATTACCAAGCACTTTCTGCTCGGCGGTTTCACGAATACAACAAGTGTTAAAAACGATAATATCAGCGTCTTCTTGAGAAAGCGCCTCTACGTAATTTCGTTCACGCAACATTCCGGCAAGTTTTTCGGATTCGTGAACGTTCATTTGACAACCATAGGTATTTATGTAATATTTCTTTTGCATATAAAACTCCTTTTTAATTATACCCTTTTTTTTGAAAAATGTATAGCAAAATTAGGCGGTAAAAAGTATTTACACCATATTTATTATATAAAACGAACATACTAACGTTATGAAAAAACGAATTTTGAGGTCAACGTTTTATTTTTTGCTATGCGTTGCCTTTATTTTGATAGTAATATTAGCGTTGATACTCGAACCAACTACAAAAATTAGAGGGTTTGCTGAACTTGATAATAATCGATTAAGAGATATATCTAGTACCGTTTCCGTTTATTATGAGAACGGAAATGATGCCTTAGTTGAAGGACGCACTAAAAATAATACCACATTTATTAAACTTAATGAAATTCCCCACTTTGTAAAAAATGCATTTGTTGCCATTGAGGATAAAAGATTTTATAAACATAACGGAGTTGATTACTACAGAGTTTTCGGTGCGTTGAAAAACAATATAACTTCGTTCGGTTTTAAAGAAGGTGCGTCAACGATTACGCAACAATTAGTTAAGAATACTCACTTAAAGAGTGAAAAAACGATTAAAAGAAAGGTTCAAGAAATTAGGATTGCGAAAGAAATTGAAAGAAAATATTCAAAAAATGAGATTTTAGAAATGTATTTAAATATTCTATATTTTGGAAACAATCAATTTGGTATTCAAAACGCAAGCAAATTTTTCTTTTCAAAATCTATTAACGAACTTTCTCTTTCGGAAGGGGCTTTGTTGGCCGGAATTATAAATAATCCGTTTCTTTATAATCCGATTTTGCACCCCAAAAACGCGTTAAAGCGGAGAAACGCTGTTTTATCGCGCATGCTCGACCAAAAATATATATCGGAAAATGAATATAAAACTGCAATTAATGAAGATTTAGATTTGGATATTGCAAATAATGCTAGTTGTCAATACGTAGATTCTGTAATTAACGAGGCTTGTAGTGTTTTGGGAATAACTAAAGAAAAATTTTATGAAAAAAATCTTACGGTACTTTCTTATTGTGATAAAAATTTGCAAAATTATATTCAAAATTTAATTTTTGATAACTCCATTGATGGTGTCGTTATTCACGCTATCGTGTCGAATAGTAAAAATGGCCGTATAATAGCAGAGTGTTCTAATTCTGAATCGTCGCTTACTAACTACCGTCGTCAACCTGGTTCTATAATTAAGCCGATTCTCGTTTATGCGCCTGCGCTTGAAAACAGAAAATTGTTTACTTGCTCCCCTATTGTTGATGAGAGAACTAGTTTTGGTGGATGGGAGCCGAGTAACTTTAACGATAAATACTATGGTTTGGTGAGTGTGAAAGAAAGTTTATCGCGCTCGCTTAACGTTACGGCGGTTAAGATATTAGATTTGGTTGGGGTTGAAAACGCGAAAAAAATTGCGGAAAAATTTGGGATAACTTTCTCTAATGCTGATTCAAATCTTTCTTTGGCGCTCGGTGTTATGGGACAAGGGCTGACCTTAGAAGAAATTAATAATTCATATAGAGTGCTTGCAAATAACGGGTTTTCCACTTTTGGACATTATATTAAAGCGATTATTGACGCTAATGGAAAGGAGTTATATTCGCAATCCCCTCGTTTTAATAGGCGTGTAATCGAGCCGGAAACTGCGTATTTAGTAACAGATTGCTTACTTGAGTGTTCACAAAACGGAACGGGAAAAATTATGAAGTTTGCTGGGGATAATATAGCGACAAAAACTGGAACTGTTGGAAATTCTAACGGAAACACTGATGCGTATTGCGTTGCGTATTCACCAAATTACACTGTGTCTATAAGAATTAGTAGCGAAAGTGGTTATATGGAAAATTCGATATCTGGAGGTGGGTTACCCACTTTGCTTGCTTGTGAGATTTTCAAGTATTTATCTGATACGGATAGATTTACTATTCCAGACGGGATTGTTTTTGAGGAGATTGATATGAAAAAATGGAAAAGCGAGCGCGTCGTTGCGCTCGCTGACCAATCGGTTTTAATAAAAGATAGGAAAATCGCAGTATTTAATAAATGTTTTTTACCAAAAAAATACCCGAAGAATATAACTAATTTTTCTGACTTAGATTTGTTATTGAATTTTAATTATTTCGAGATTGTTAATCGCGTCTTCGATTAGCCTATCGATATCGTTAATTCTAGCCTCTTCTCTTTCTACTCGCTTTGCTGAAGGATGCGTAACTGGAGCATCTGGTAGAAATACGGTACAACAATCTTCGTATGGCAATATTGAGGTTTCAAAAGCGCCGATTTTTTGTGAAATTTCTATAATTTCTTCTTTATCCATACCTATTAGTGGGCGAAAAATCGGTAGGGTTTTAACCATTGCGTTCGTTACGTTGATGCTTTCCAGTGTTTGACTTGCAACTTGACCAAGGCTTTCTCCGTTTATAATACAACCGCAATCTCGTAAAAGCGCAACTTTTTCGGCGATACGCATCATAAAACGACGGACAAGAGTAATCATATAACTGCTATCGCAACTGCGATGTATTTCTTCTTGGATTTTTGTGAACGGTATGCAAATTAAATTGATTTCACCCGTGTATGCAGAAATTATTTGGGCTAGGTCGATTACTTTTTGTTTTGCTAGTTCGCTGGTGTAAGGATAAGAGTGAAAATGGATGGCGTCAATAGATAATCCTCGCTTGGACATCATATATCCCGCTACGGGGCTGTCAATTCCGCCTGAAAGCATAAGAAGTCCTTTTCCACCGCAACCGACGGGCAGACCGAATGCTCCGGGAATTTTGTCGTTATAGATAAACGTTCCACCGTCCTCTCGAATATCGATATTGATTACAAATTCAGGATTAAATAAATCCACGGTAAGACCAGGGTTTTTATCGAGCAAAAGTCCACCTAAATGTTTTGCAAGTTCAATAGAATTAAGCGGGAAAGTTTTGTCTGCTCTATTGACTGCAACTTTGAATTTGCCTTCCGTTTTACATAATGCTAGCACGGTGTTTTCTATGTTAGCAAGAGAGGTTTGTGCGTGTTTTGCGATTGATAGCGAATGAATTCCAAAAACTTTAGTTAATCTATCGATTATTTCGCCTTCGATTTCTTCGTTATAACCAGAAATGACGTAACGACTGCGTTTATAAGTAAAATTATATTCTAATCCGCTTAGTTTACGCTTAATGTTCTCTATTAATTTGTTTTCAAAAAAACGCTTGTTTTTTCCTTTTAGGTGAATTTCACCGTAACGAATAAGTATGACGTTATCCAATTTTGTTACCTCGAAGTTTGTTGATATTGTTTGATAGTATCGTTAGCCCCGTTTTAATATCCTCATACGAAGTTTGAGGACAAAAACTAATTCTTAACGCTCCGTCAATTTCTTTTTGTGTTAGTTTCATTTCGGAGAGTACCCTATTTCCGCTCTTTTTGCTAGAGCAAGCAGAGCCTCTGCCGATTAATACTCCGTCAGCGCAACACATAGTTTGAATAATCTCGGCTTTAGTGCCTTTTGCTGAAAAAGTAATTATATAATTGCTTTTATTTGCTCGTTCGGAAAGGATTGTGACGTCGGGAATTTGTCGTAAAAATTCGATAGCGTACTCGTGTTTTTTGTGACAATCGCTACTTGATGCGCTAAACTCTTTAGTTGCTTGTGCGAGCGCAATTATTCCAGCTACGTTCTCTGTTCCCGAACGAAGTCCTCTCTCTTGTCCGCCTCCAAAAATGAACGGTTTAATTGAAACGCTTGAGGAAACGAACAGTGCACCTATCCCTTTTGGTGCTCCGATTTTATGTCCACTAATCGAATATAGGTCTACCCCTAATCGCTTAACGTCAGTCGGGGTTTTTAAAAATGCTTGAACGCCGTCAGAGTGAAAAAGCACTTTAGGATTTTTTTTCTTAATGGCTTTTGAAATTTTTTCTAGGTCGTTAATTGCGCCCGTTTCGTTTGAAACGTGTATAACGGAAACTAGACTGGTTTTGTCGTCGATAAGTGAAAGTAAATGTTCAAAATTGACCGTTCCGTCTTCATTTAGAGATGCTATTCTTATGTCATAACCTAGTGATTTTAAGTTTTTTGCGCACTCGTAAACGCAAGCGTGTTCACCTGCGCTGATTATTAGATTTCCGTTAGTTTTGTTTTTGAAACCGCTATTTAATGCCCAGTTGTTGGCTTCGGTTGCGCAAGAAGTAAAATATAGTTCGTTGGGAGAGCAATTAAAAATTTTTGCAATTTGCGTTCTCGCTTCGTCAATTTTTCGCTTTATTGAAATTCCTTGGCTATAAGTTGACGACGGGTTGAAAAAAGAGTCCGCATATACGTCTTTCATTGCATCAATGGCACTATCATAAACCTTTGTAGTTGATGCGTTGTCAAGATAAATCATTGGTTTGCTCCGTTTCAGTTGCTTTCGTTGGTTTTCTAATTGATTCGTCGAATACTGAAATCGATAAAGCTTTTCGTAAATTGCTTAAATATTCGGCGTCACTTTCCATAATCACTAATTTTCTTTCGCCGTCGTGGGGCAAAAAAGCGTATATAAGTTCATTGTTTCCGTTGCAATACGCGTTAACTTTTTTTACCGTTTTATCGGATAGATATCGCTCGTACGAAGGGCTGTTGACTGCTCCGATTGATGAAATAGACGAAATGGGAATTTCAATTAGAAGTTTGCGTTTTTTGCGATTTAGTACTTTGATTATTCTAAAAGTACTGCCCAAAATGTGGTAATCATACTCTACTGCTTTTTTATTGAGATATATCGTTGCAATTAGGTGCGTGATTATGAACGGAGATAGAAAACCGATAGCGCTTAGTAGTGTTGTTAAGACGGAAATCAGGTTGATTTTTAACGGTATATCGTGAAATAAGAGAACGAAAATAGTGGCTAAAATGAGAAGTGTGAGAGATATTTTCTTGAGCAGGTTGAAAAAATTGAATCTCGTTGGGTGCTCGTTCATAAATTCGTTGGATAAATTTTTTTCGTAATAAATTTCCATTTGTGCCTCCAAGTGTTACGCTAAATATTGTAACATAAATTCTTAATTTTTGAAACGGTTTTTTGTAAAAAATTATTTGATAGTTACTATTGTTGCTCCGCTATCGCCTTCCCCGTATCTTCCGTAGCGATATTCGGCAACGAGCGGACAGGTTTTAAGGTAACCTTGAATACCCTTGCCTAACGCTCCAGTGCCTTTTCCGTGCACGATTCTTAAAATTTTTGCGTCGTCTTCGTTGTTCATTGAGATTATTAACGGCTCAATTATTTCTATTGCTTCGCTTACTGTTTTTCCTAGCACCATAATTTCCCTTTCACTAAATCCGGACGAGGCTTTTTCGCCTAATAAGACGGGTTTGCTTTTCTTTTGGTGCGTAGTTTTTTGTTTGGTTGTGGAAATCGGTTTGCCAAGGTCGGAGAATTTTGCATTTAATTTTATTGAGCCAACCGTGATTTCGACCTCTTTTTTCTTAATGTTTATCGATTTGATTGTTCCTTCTCCTCCTACGGATTTTACCACCGCTCGTGCGCCGACCTTAATTTCGTTTGCTGGTAACGGCTGACAATCTATCGAAATTGTTTCGCTATTTATGGAATAATTAATATCCTCGAGTTGGTTTTTGAGTCTCGCCACACTCAATAAAGATGCTTCGTCAACTCGCCTTTTCTCTTCTTTCATTTTGTCGAGGATTTCGTTTGCTTTTTCCGTAGCGTTTGCTATGAGTCGTCTAGTTTCGGCTTGGGCGTTGCTGTGTATTCGTTCTAGTTGTGCGTCAAGTTGAGTTTTCTTTGTTTCGATTAATGCGCGTTCAAGTTGTATTTCGTTTTTAATGCGCGCCATTTCTTCGAGTTCGGCAATCGATTTTCTTTTTAATTGCTCAGCGTTTTGCAGAATTTTCTCGAATTTAACTTTATCTTCAGATAAAGCAGAATAAGCGTTGTTTACGATATAGTCGCAAAGCCCTAATTTTTTTGCAATTTTTAGGGCGTTGCTTGTTCCTGGCATGCCTAAGATTAATTTGTAAGTCGGGGACAGTTTTTCCTCGTCAAATTGCATACTTGCATTTTTTATGTTATTTGAAGTGAGCGCGTATTCTTTTAATTCGCCGTAGTGTGTTGTGATTATCGCTACAGAGTTTACTAATTCAAGGAATTTTAGTACACCGATTGCTAACGCTGCGCCTTCATCGGGGTCTGTTCCTCCTCCTAATTCGTCAAGTAAAACTAGAGAGTTTGCGGTTGCGTTTTCCGTAATAGTTTTAAGATTTACGACGTGTGAGGAAAAAGTACTCAGTTCGTTTTCGATACTTTGTTCATCTCCCATATCGCAGTAAATATTGTCAAATAAATATAGTGATGCATTGTCGCAAGGTAAGAACAATCCAAAGTATGCCATAAGACAAAATAGGCCGGTTGTTTTGAGTGAAACCGTTTTTCCGCCTGTATTTGGGCCTGTAATGAGTAGAATATTGCAATCAAGCCCTACTTCAACGTTGATTGCTACTACTTTGTTTTCGTCTATGAGTGGGTGTCTAGCGCCTTGTAATTTTACTTGTTTTTCGCGCGTAATTTGTGGGAAAACACCTTTAATTTTTGTTGAGTACTTCGCCTTGCAGAATACTACGTCAAGTAAAATGCATATATTTTGGCATAAAATTAGGTGATTATAGCCCATTTTTACGCGTTTTGTAAATTCTGCAAGAATTCTTTCAATCTCGGACTGTTCTTCGCTTTGCAAAAATCTCAACTCGTTATTTAATTCCACTATAGCAAACGGTTCAACAAAAACGGTTGAACCCGTAGCAGACCTATCGTGAACTAATCCTGGAATGAACGACCTACACTCTGCTTTTACAGGTAGGACGTATCGACCTTCTCTAATTGTAACCAAATTGTCTTGCAAATATTTTGAAGAACTATTGTTTCTAGTGTAAGAAAGTAATTTCTCGCGAAGTTTTATGTTTAGGTTGCCTATTTTTCTGCGGAGCGAATAGAGTTTTTCACTTGCTTTATCGCTCATCTCATACTCACTTACAATACTGTGTTCAATATCTTTTTCTAGCGAATGGTCTATAACGATAGAATTGACGAGGTCACGAAGTAGAGTTATGTCTTCGGGTGCTGACTGTATGGTATTTTTTGCGATGCGTGCGCTTTTTAGTAATTTGCCCACTTTCAACAATTCCGCCATATTAAGAGTAGCATCTACCCTTGCTTTTTCCAAATATTCGCTGATTGAATCAAAACCTATTATGGGGTTGAGTAAATATTTATTGAGCATCCTTTCTGCTTCTGCTGTTTGGTTTAACTGTATAAGCACTTCCGTTCGCTCAAATGATGGCACGCTAGATAAAACGCGCTCCCGCGCGATTGATGAGGATGCGTAATTTGCAACCCGTTCTCTAACCTTATTAAATTCAAGTAAGTTTAGTGTTTTATTTGAAACCATAAATTAATCTAATTTTTTGTTAAAATAACCACTTGTGGATTCTGGCCATAGTTTACCATTTGTGCTTAACGCTGATAAAATTTGCATTTTTTCTTTATTGTTAAAACCGATTAGGTCGATAAAGAGTTTATTTAATGCTCCAAGTTTCCTTGTTGAAATACCGTCGATTGGTAAATTTCCTAGTTGTTGAGCGTAACAATTTGCTATTTTATAAAATCTTATTTGGAAACTTACGCCCGTTTCGTCTTTGATTTGTAATTCTTCTTGGTTACACGAAACGCATCGTCCGTTATTAATTGTTTTCTTGGGACAATGCGCAAAATTCATAAGCGGAAATTTGCCGAACGCATATACGAAATTGTTCCCATATTCTCTACCGTCGTATTCTGGTGATAATATTTTAATTCCACCAAAATTTGGGTTTATAATGTTTAATCCGTGACCTGGGAGTATGTTTTTACCTTTGCAAAATTCGTAACCAGAGATATTGTTAATTATAACGTCCCTCACTTCTTCGTGCGATAAAATTTTTGAGATGATATCACGGTCCTTACCGCGCAAAATGGGAGGAATAACTAAAAATACTCTTTTGGGAAACTGCTTTATTTTCTCTACAATATCCTCTGAAAAGTTTTGTGGAAAGTAAGCGACGGCATCATAACAGGTAAAATTCTTTATAGCGTCTAAGTCATCCGTTTGTACGATAATGCGTTCGTTTAACTCTTTGATTGTTGGGGTGATTTGCGAAAAATCAATCTTCTTTGTCTTCGTGCAATTGTTTAATTTGTACGAACTTAGTATTTTGTTATACAATTTTTCATAGCAGTTACGCCTAAAATCGTTTAGTGATGATTTTGGAACGAATATAGAACCTGAGATTTTGGATGCAAATTCAGTAACGTTAAACGGATATTTGTCAGTTTTGTTAAAAATTGTGAGAAAATCCTTGTCTAATATCGGGGATTTATTTGCTTGTTCGATTATAAAGTCTGATGATGCTGTTACGGTAATACCTTTGCAAGTTAGAGTTGCAAGTAATTTATTTCCAACCGTCCCGTTTAATAGTATTTCTACATCTAGATTACGGGTGCGACTTGATATATTGTTCATATAATTTGTGTCGGTTGTAACGTTTACCTCGTCTCCAACTTTAATTTTGCCAAGATAAGTCGTTTCAAAACCATTTTCACGAATAAGTGCGCTCCCCACTTCTTTTCCGTTTCTTATAAATTTTATACCATCACCCTTGCAAAGAGGTTTGCTTAATTTTAGTTTAGCGACACTACTCTTAAGTGCGTTTACTGTGCCGATTTTTGCTCCGATATGTCCTTGAGTCTTTGGGTAGATAACGCTTGCTGTTGGGTTTAGAAGGTATCCTTCGCAACCTCCACCACGATTAAATAAAACGTCAAGGTTGGAGTTTCTTGGTTGTTTGCCAGTTTTTAAGAGTTCACTATAGTATCTAACCGTTTCTCCGACATATTCCGGTCGGCGCATCCTTCCCTCGATTTTGAAAGAGGTAACACCGGCGTCGACTAATTCTTGAATTGAGTTTGAAAGATTTAAGTCTTTTGCAGATAATAAATAACCTTTTTTCTCATTAATAGAATAGTTTTTTCTGCAAAACTGTAAACACTTTCCTCTATTTCCACTTTGCGATGCTATTAGGGATGATATATAGCAATTTCCCGAGAACGAAACGCATAATGCGCCGTGAATAAAACACTCTACTTCGAGTGAAGTTTTTTTACATATTTCTTTTATATCATCAAGTAAAACCTCACGGGAAAGTATAATTCGCGTCGCCCCTAATCTTTCTGCAACTTTAGCGCCCTCGAGGTTGTGTATTCCTGCTTGGGTGCTTAAGTGTATGATTATGTCTGGCATAATACTATGAAGATGCGCTAAAAATGGTAAATCTTGTATAATAAACGCATCAACACCAGCATTTTTAGCGTCAAATACTACGCCAACCGCTCTATCGTATTCACTTGGCTTAATAATCGTATTAATTGCGAGATATACTTTCACATCAAACAAATGACAGTATTTTACAGCCTCTATCAGTTCCTCAGAAGTAAAATTTCCCGCTTTTGCGCGTGCACTAAAAGCCGACGCGCCTAAATAGACGGCATCGGCTCCGTTAATCACCGCAGAACGTAGGGATTCCATATTCCCTGCGGGCGCTAAAATCTCGCAACGATTTTTACACATTAGCGTAAGCGAGCGCCAAATTTTTCGCCGAGTGCAGAAACGATATTATTCATACAATCTTGAATTTCTGCATCAACGAGTGTCTTTTCTTCAGAGCGTAGTTTAATACTAAACGCTACACTCTTATAGCCCGATTGAATTTGTTCGCCTTTGTAAACGTCAAATAACTCAACGTCCCAGAAAAGTTCACCACACGCGGATTTTATACAAGCACACAACTCTCCAACCGTGTATTTATCTTCTACGATAACCGCTAAGTCTCTATCGACTACGGGGTATTTTGGAATAGGCATAAATTTAATAATTTTTTTCTCGTTATCGATAAAGGACGATAGGTCAATACCTGCTACGAAAACTTCTCCACTTATTCCAAAATTTTCAGCCGTTACTGGATGAATTTTTCCAAAGCAACCGATTTTTTTATCGCCACAAATGATGTCAGCGCTTATTCCCGGATGCAAGAACGGACGAGAGGAACGAACTAAATCGTACTCAATAAAATCACCGAGGACTTCCGCAACGGCGGATTTAACCGTGTAGAAACTTTCGTTCTTTCCAACGAAAGCAATACAAAGCGTATCGTTTTCAAAAGGAAGTTCAGTTACGGGTAAACTTTTGGGAATATAAGTCTTTGCAATCTCAAACGCTCTAAAATCGCCGTTTTTTCTGCTTTGGTTGGTATAAACTACGTTTAGCATACTTCCGAGAAGTTGTGTTCTCATCGTCGAAAACTCTTCACTTAACGGATTAAGGATTTTAATAGCGTTGCGAAGCGGGTCGTTTTCCGCTAATCTTAACTTATCGCATTGTTTGGGGTTAATAAATGAATACGTGCAACATTCGTATGCGCCAAGCGCTACCATTTTTGATTTAATATCGTTAATATTCTTTTGACGAACGGAAAGACCGCCGACGGTAGGTCTAGCATCCTTAATAAAATCAGAAGTTAGCGAATCGTAACCGTAGAAACGGATAATTTCCTCCGCTAAATCAGTATAGTTGTCGATATCTTCTCTAAACAAGGGAACTTTGCAAGTGAGTTTATCTTGACTAGTGGAAACTTCAAACTCAAGCGATTTAAGGATTTTGACCATAGTTGCTTGTTTAACTTCGATGCCAAACAAGTCGTTGATTTTGCTGGAAGTAGTTTCAATCGTCTTAACGACGGGTGCCTCAACTCCGTCAGCGGTTGAAAGCGTAGTAATCTTTCCCGCTTTAAGTTGATGGAAAAGCGAAAGTGCTCTTTCTCTACCCGCTTCAACACTCAACCAGTCAACGCCTTTCTCGTAGCGAGCCGAAGAATCGGAGCGAAGTCCGAGCGCTCTAGAAGTACCACGAATACTTTCCTTTGCAAATCTAGCAGATTCAAGGAAAACACAAGAGGTTTCCTCGTTTATACCGCTATATTCCCCACCCATAACACCAGCGATAGCAAGTGCTTTTTCCTCGTCAGCAATAACCAACATTTTATCGGTGAGTTCATATTCGTTTCCATCAAGAGCAACGATTTTCTCGCCATTTTTCGATTTTCTTACGATAATATTATCTTTAATAAAGCGCAAATCAAACGCGTGCAAAGGTTGACCTATTTCCATTAGTACGTAGTTGGTAATATCTACGATATTGTTTATCGCGCGAATCCCAACGTGGCGAAGTCTATCTCGCATCCATTTAGGGGATTTTTCGATTTTTACGCCCGTTATTAAACGACCGGTATAAAGAGAGCAAACGGTTTTATCTTCAACGATTGCATTGGGAATCGCAATATTATCAACTTCTATGGTCTTATAATTAAACGATGGTTTTTTTGCTTTTTTTCCAAATATTGCCGCAATTTCGCGAGCCATTCCGTAAACGGACTGACAATCTGGTCTATTTGCAGGAACGGAAATATCAAAAATGTATTCGTTTAAGCCTAAAACTTCGCGGATATCAACTCCTATTTGGGTGTCATCTGGCAAAATCAAAATTCCGTTTACTTCCGCGCCTTCGATAACGGAGTCGTCAATCATAAGTTCGGAGCCCGAACAAAACATACCGTAACTCATAACTCCACGCAAAGGGCTGGAGAAAATCTTTTTTCCCGTAGGTAATTGTGCGTTATCTAGAGCAACGGGAACTTTATTTCCGACTGCGATATTCGTTGCAGCCGTAACAATCGTAGTAATTTCTTTTCCAACGTCAACCATACAAACTTGAAGTTTGTCTGCTGATTCGTGTTTTTTAATATCTAAGATTTTACCAACTACGACGTTTTCAATATTGTCGCCCGTATATATTATTTCTTCAACCTCGAAGCCGATACCAAGCATTTTGTCTGCAAGTTCGGAAGGTGTGCACTCAATATTAACGTAATCGTTAAGCCAAGAAAGTGGTAATTTCATAAGTTATTCTCCTCTTCTATCAGTTAAACTGTTTCAAGAAACGCAAATCGTTCTCGAATTCTAGACGCATATCGTTTATGCCGTGACGAATAGTCGTAATTCTATCTAGACCGATACCAAATGCAAAACCGGTATATTCGTCGGGGTCGATATCACAGGTTTCGAGGACGTGGCGATTTACCATACCTGCGCCCAAAATTTCAATCCAACCAGTGCCCTTACATACTCTACAACCCTTTCCACCACAATGCGGACAAGATGCGTCAACCTCAACGCTAGGCTCGGTAAACGGGAAGAACGACGGACGGAATCTAGTTTTTGTGTTTTCACCAAAGAAAAATTGCGCAAATTTATCTAGGATTCCCTTGAGGTCGCACATTGTAATATGCTTGTCCACAACAAGACCTTCTATCTGGTGGAAAACGGGCGAGTGTGTTGCGTCAACGTCGTCGGAACGGAAAACTCTACCAATGTTTATCATCTTAATAGGAGGCTTAACCTTTTCCATAGTACGAATTTGACCTGCCGAAGTTTGAGTTCGTAACAAAATCTTATCCGTAACGTAGAAAGTGTCTTGCATATCACGCGCGGGGTGATTTTCCGGCACGTTTAACGCTTGGAAGTTGTAGTAATCCGTTTCAATTTCGGGACTGTCAACAACCATAAATCCAAGTCTGACGAAGAAATCTGCAACAAGATTGCGAACTTGCGTAATGGGATGCAAAGCGCCTAGTTTTGCGCCTTTTTCGTCAATAGTAATGTCGATTTTTTCGCTCTCAAGTTTTTCGGCGAGTTCAGCCTCGTAAAGAGTCTTGAATTTAGCGTCGAAAGCACCCTCAAGTTTAACACGAGCGTCGTTTACAAGTTTTCCAGCGAGCGGGCGTTGTTCAGCGGGTAAATCTTTCATATTGCGTAAAATACCCGTAAGTTCTCCACTCTTTCCTAGAACCTCTACCTTGATTTGTGCCAAGTCTTTATTGCTTTTAACTGCTTTAATGCGTTCTAGAGTGTGAGCAATAATTTCTTTAAGTTTATGTTCCATTGTTCCTCCAAAAAAAATAGCCCCGAGGTAAAAAACCTCGGGGCGTAAATTTATTAACGCTGTACCACCCGAATTCGTCGAATAAAAATTCGACCTTTCGCGACCTATAACGCGGTCAAACGGACGCACCTACTTGTCAGCGCGCCGATTCAAACGGTGAAAATCTCTTTGCGAATATATCCTTTCAGCAAAACGGATACTCTCTGTCGTTTACGCAAATTCTTATGCCGTCGAAACATCGTTATGCTAATTATAATACAAAGTGATATTTTTTGCAAGCGTTTTAAGGGATTAAATCAAGCATATCTTGTACTGAGGTAGAATTGAGATACGTTTCGGGTATTTTGCCAACGATTATACTGTTGAAGATTAAAACGTCCGTTAAACTATTTACGGAAGAGTTTGCGCGGGGCAAAATAATACTAGTGTTGGCGGATATTCTTATGTAAATTTTGTGATAGGTTTGATTTATTCCACATTCTGTAAACTCGGTTTTAAGTTCTGCGGTAACCGAACCCACCGGATAAACTCGCAAATTCACGAGAGGACCTTTTCCCGAAAGAAAAGTCATACCTGAAAGAGAGCCGATAGGTATGTCTATTCCCCGCATACCCATTTGCGAAATTTTTTCTTGAGTTAGGGAAATGGTTGATTGCACTAACTTATTAACCGTTAACGATTTTAAGGTTATATTTTTAATATTATTCTCGTGGTCGTAAGCGAAAGAAACCATATCAGTATATTCCGGAGTGTTTTCAATCGCCTCTACTACCGCTTCGTTTATTGCGCTCATCGTGAGCATTCGCATTTCTTCTTGTGAAATTTCTTCCATTATAGGCGTTATGAAAATTTTAGTGTAAACTAATGATAAAATTGCTAAAAATAGTCCGATGAGAACTATTTTTAGCCGTATTTTTTTGTTTTTCCGCCCTTTTTTCATATATAATATATATTCGAGAAAGACAGAAATTTTACATTATTTAGATTTTGGCGAGAAAATTACACTTACGAGGTAACTTGACACCACAGCAACTCCTACGCCGAACGCTGTTTGAATCAAACCGCCACCAAACGCTCCGATAAAACCGATTTTTCTTGCCCACTCAATTGCACCGCGCGCAAGAGACGCGCCAAAACCAGTAATCGGTACGGTAACTCCCGACGAAAATATCTTTTTTAGCGGTCCAAAAACTCCTATCGTCTCTAAAACAATTCCCGATAAAAGAAAAATTACCAAAATTCTAGCAGGAGTTAGTTTAGTTTTTACTATTAGTATTTCTGCTATCGTACACAAAACTCCACCTGATAAGAATACTAAAAAATATGATAAAATTTTATCCCAAATCATATACTTGCCTCCACTATAACGCCGTGACTAATACAAGGAATAGTTTCACCCTGAAAACAACTTTGACTATTCATTAGAGCGCCCGTAGCAAAATATGCTAATCTCTTTATTTCGCCACTTTTAAGCCTATCAAGAATAAACGAATTAAAAACCGTCGCACTACAAGCACAACCACTTCCGCCCTGATAACAGTCCTGCGTGCTATCGTAAATCAGAGTTCCGCAATCAATATAATTTTGTCCTAAAAAATATCCTTTTTCTCTCATTAAATCGCGCAAAATATCCGAGCCTAATTTACCAAGGTCACCAGTTATTATCATATCGTAATCGGTAGGAACGGTATTAGTGTCGTTAAACAATGAACATAGTGAATCCATCGCTGCGGGCGCCATTGATGCACCCATATTGTTTAGGTCGTTAATCCCTAAATCGATTACCTTACCTATCGTTGAGGCTACTATTTTTGGTCCTTTTCCACTTTTGGAAAGTACTGTTGCGCCACTTCCCGTCACTGTCCACTGTGAATACGCTGGTCGTTGACAACCGTATTCTAACGGGAAACGGAATTGTCTTTCTGCCGTTGCAAAGTGGCTAGAACTACAACAAAGGACGGTATTAAACTGCGACGAGTTTAGCAATATTGAACCAACCGTTAACGCCTCCGTCATCGTTGAACAAGCACTATACACGCCTAGGTATGGTAACGAAAGTTCTCTAGCGACGTAGTTTGATGAAGTAATTTGGTTTACGAGGTCACCAGACACAAAAGCGTTGATATCCTTTGTCGTAAGATTACTAGATTTTAAGGCGCCTTCAATCGCACAAAAACACATGTCGATTTCCGCTTTTTCAAAACACTTTTCCCCTAATTTATTGTCGGAAAAAGTTTTTTGCAAGTATTTTCCCATCGGTCCATTGTTTTCTTTTTCCCCACCGCAAGCCATATTTCCTATTATTACGGGTGGAATATCGTAAAATACGGTTTGTTTTGAATTTTTATAACGCTTTTTTATCGTTTCGTTGTTAAGTGTACAATCTTTTCCAGAAATAATTTTTTTCATTTTATATTCTCCCAAACAAAATTAGGTGGATAATTCCTGCTAGCGTTGACCAAACGACACCGTTTACTACGACGGGACCAACTACTGAAAACATTTTGACGCTAGTTCCAAAAATCAATCCTTCCGTTCTAAACTCCATAGATGCGCTAGCCATAGCATTTGCAAATCCGGTAATAGGCAAAAACGACCCTGCTCCACCGTAGCGTGCGATTTTGTCGAAAAATCCTAACCCTGTAAATAAAATTGCGATAAAAATAATCGTAGAAAGAGAAATGGCGGATACTAAATCAGTTGCCATTTTAGGAAAAATAAGCGTATAAATATCCTTTATCCCTTCTCCGATAACACAAGTAATACCGCCTATTATAAAACTTAGCGATAGTGATTTAATGATATTTGTGCTTGGTGACACCGAAGTAACGAATTCATTGTAATTTTCAATTATCGTGTTTTTAGGTTCAGTTTTTTTGTTCATAATCACTTGCTCCGAGGTGTAAAATTTCATTTTCATTGTTAATAAATTCTAATAGAATTTCTTTTTCTTTTCGCATAGTTGCCTCCATAAAAATAATTTTTGTTTTTGTGAAGATTTTTATACTTATTTGCTTGACTTAAATCATAATTTAGAATAAACTTAATTGAAATCAATTAAGGAGTTTTCAAATGGACAGCGTTAATGCATCGGTTTCTGAAAATGCAATTACTGAAAGGCAGAAAAAACAAGGAAACATAATGTACATAATCGAGGCTGGCGTCGAATATTTTATTTCATTACTTATAACTGGTGCATACCTTGCTAAAGTTTCTACCGCAATCGGTATAAGTGATGCTGTGACAGGTATTTTGTCCTCATTTGTTTCGCTTGGTTGTACTTTTCAAATTTTTGCATTAATATTAGCAAGAAAGAGAAAAATTAAACGCTTTATAATTTGCTGGGAAATGATAGCACAAATTTTGTATATGTTTGTGTACGTTATTCCGCTAGTAAAGATATCTACGACGATGAAACACGTTCTTTTTGTGGGTGTTCTTTTGGTCGGGCATCTTATGGAGCACGTTACAAAATCGCCCAAGACGGCGTGGTTTATGGCGCTTGTTGACGAGCATAAGCGCGGAAAGTTTACTGCGGTTAAAGAAATCGTTTCACTTGCAGGTGGAATTGCGATTACCACCCTAGCGGGAAATATTATTACTCATTTTGAAAATCAAGGCAATATGCGTATGGCGTTTATCATTTGCGGAATAATGATTTTCGTATTTATGATAATGCACGCCCTAACTCTTATTTCTACGGTAGCAGTTGAGCAAAAAGTTGAACAGCACGAAGACGGCACAAACTTCTCTATTTGGGAAACAGCAAAAGAATTATTGACGAACAAAACGCTATTACTTATTATTGCATCGTACTCGCTTTATAAAATCACTACTCACGCAACCGTATCCTTCTTTGGAACTTTCCAAAATAACGACCTCGGATTTTCAATGAGTTTCGTAGCAATTCTTACGGCAATCGGTTCGATTGTAAGAGCGTTTGCAAGTATTCCGTTTGGAAAGTTTGCGGATAAATATGGGTTTAAGGCGTTGCTTATTCTCTGCTATAGCCTATTTGCCGTTTCGCTAATTCCTATCGTATTTGCAACTCCTGAAAACGGAAAAATAACCTTTACTACCTTTAGAGTTATTCACGACCTTGGTATGGCAGGCGTTACTAGTGGCTCTATAAACATAATTTACGATAATTTCAAAAAATCGCAAGTCACTTGCGCGATGGCGATTAAAAATACGATTAGTGGTGTTATCGGTTTCTTAGGCTCAATCGTAGCGGGTATCATAGTTGCTAAAATTCAAAGCAACGGTGGTGTTTTCGGACTAAATATTTTCGCGCAACAATTCCTCTCTGTAATCGGAATTATCCTTACGATACTTAATATAATGATTTTGTTATTTTTTGTTAAGGGCAAACCTAGAGATAAGACGAGGTCAAGACATCATAAATGATAAAATAAAAAAATACGAGCGTTATTCGAAAAATGCTCGTATTTTTTTAATTATTTTCGTTTCTAGTCTTGAAATTTGAACTTGCGAAACACCCATTACTTTAGCGACTTCACTTTGCGTTTTATCGTTAAAATAGCGCAAAACTATTATTTTTCGTTCTCTATCGTTTAACGATTTTAACGCATCTTTAATGGTGATACGGTCTAATATTTCTTCCGTTTTGTCCCCATCAGTAAGCCGTTCAGCGAGGGATAATCCCTGCTCGTCATCATCTTGCGCGAAAATAGATACGGGTTTAAGCGCTGAATCCATAGCAAAAACGACTTCTTGAGGCTCAACTGAAAATTCTTTTGCAATCTCTTCTACCGTTGGGCTTTTCCCTTTGCTTAGATTGTACTTTTCAATATAAAAGGAAATTTTATACGCTAGAGTTTTAGTGGAACGCGATACTTTTATAAACCCGTCGTCCCTTAGATGTCGTTTTATCTCCCCGGCAATCATTGGCACTGCATAAGTAGAAAAGCGGACGGAATAATCAAAAGAAAAGTTGCTGATTGCTTTAAGTAGTCCGATACAACCAAGTTGGTATAAATCGTCGTATTCAACGCCTTTATTCCCGTAACGGCGAACGATACTTTTAATAAGTGGCGAATTACCCTCTAAAATTGCCGTTTTTGCGTTGTTATCGCCGTCTTGCGCCTTTATTATTAGGCTAGTTAATTCTTCTTGCGTTAGCATTATTGCTCCGTAAAACGCTTGCTCATCCGTAGTAAAACCCCACCGCTTGCTTTATTTATAACTATAAGTTCGTCCATAAAACTTTTCATTATAGTAAAGCCCATACCGCTACGTTCTGCGTCCGGCTTGCCAGTATAAAAAGGTTGCATCGCTCGTTCAATGTCGTTAATTCCCATACCAAAATCCTCCACTTCAATATGTAAAGTGTTATTACTGACGTTGGCGCGAATCACAATTTCTCCACCCTCTTCGTAAGCGTGAACGATACAATTAGTAACCGCTTCTGAAACGGCAGTTTTTACGTCGTCAATTTCGTCAATCGTTGGGTTAAGTTCTACGCAAAATCCTGCGATAATATTTCTAGCGAGCGCTTCGTTTTTACTTAGCGCGGGTAATTTAATTTCTATACTGTTTTCCATTTAAGCCTCCTTGACTTCGATTTTAGGCATTATTCCATACAATCCTGATAGTAAAAGGATTTTGTCTATCATAACCGTAGGGTTTGCTAAATACATAGGTATTCCTCGTCCGTTAAGTTTTTTATATCTTCCTAGTAGAACACCGATGCCCGTGCTATCCATAAATTTAAGAGCGGAAAGTTCTACTATTACTTTGTCTATTTCTGTCGTTTCGATAAGTTCGTCCATTTTTCTCCTGACTAAACTCGACGAGTGTTCGTCAAGTTCGCCAGACAGTCCAAGATATAATGTTTTTCCTATTTTTTTATCGTTTATCATACCTGCCTCCTAGTCCTCTTGATTGTATCAAAATTGCGTTTTGCTATTTTGTCGCTCTTCGTCGAAATCGCTAATTTTTTGTCAAAAATTAAAAAGAAAAAATTTTCAAAAAATTTTCAAAAATCCTCTTGTTTTCTCTTGACAAACCATATCGTTTTGTAGTATGATATCAAGGTCAGCGCAAGATGGTTTCGGGGTGTAGCGCAGTTGGTAGCGCACGTGGTTTGGGACCATGGGGTCGGGAGTTCGAGTCTCTTCACCCCGACCAATATAATCTTCCCAACCTTGATACTTAAACTTGAGGGCCTTTAGCTCAGTTGGTTAGAGCAGCCGGCTCATAACCGGTCGGTCCGGGGTTCAAGTCCCTGAAGGCCCACCAACACCTTCCCTATTCCATCATTAATTCTTGTGGCCTGGTAGTTCAGCTGGTTAGAACGCTAGCCTGTCACGCTAGAGGTCGAGTGTTCGAGTCCCTTCCAGGTCGCCACAACTAGCCTCGATAGCTCAGTCGGTAGAGCAGGAGACTGAAAATCTCCGTGTCGGTGGTTCGATTCCGCCTCGAGGCACCAACTTCAATTGCTGGAGTAGCTCAATGGCAGAGCAACTGATTTGTAATCAGTAGGTTGCGGGTTCAACTCCCATCTCCAGCTCCAGTATGGGACTACGCTAAAAGCGGGAGTCCTATATTCAAAACCCGCATCGGCCATTTATGGACGGGTTCCCGAGTGGCCAAAGGGAGCAGACTGTAAATCTGCCACCTCCGCTTTCGGTGGTTCGAATCCACCCCCGTCCACCAAAGACCATCCCTTGTGGATGGTCTTTTTGCGTGGATGGGTTAAAGATGAGAACACGCGATAAGCGTTAGTTCGCGGTGGCGTTTGCCACCAAGGGAAACGAAAGTTTCCTGTCCTCCACCCCCGTCCACCAAAGACCATCCCTTGAGGATGGTCTTTTTGTGTGGATGGGTTAAAGATGAGAACACGCGATAAGCGTTAGTTCGCGGTGGCGGTTGCCACCAAGGGAAACGAAAGTTTCCTGTCCTCCACCCCCGTCCGCCAAATACTATCCCTTGTGGATGGTCTTTTTGCGTGGATGGGTTAAAGATGAGAACACGCGATAAGCGTTAGTTCGCGGTGGCGGTTGCCACCAAGGGAAACGAAAGTTTCCTGCCCTCCACCCCCGTCCGCCAAATACTATCCTAAGCGGATAGTCATTTTTAGAAAAAATAAAAAGGTATGGTGCAATTTTACCATACCTTTTCTCTATAAACGGGTCACCTCGCTTAACCCGAATTTTGAGCAAAATTTATTCTTCTTTCTCAATCGTTACGGAAATTTTGTTTTGATTGAGCAAATGTTCTACAATAAGCGCAACGAATTGCTTATTTGTAAAGCCATAAACGTAGTCGTAAGTTACGCCTTGAATATAATCGGAAATATCTTTAAGTAGTCCGCTGTAAACTGCGTGTTCAATACTTTTAGAAACGTGAGAGTGAATTGTTATAGGTTCATAGTGCTGTTCAATGCCGATAAGAGTATAAATCTCTTTCATATTGAACTTCCCCGTTGCGTAGTAAAGTATTACTTTCTTCGTACACTCAAAATATTGTTTCGGACCTATCCCAATATTTTCAAGTAGTGCATTCAAATACACTTCATCATAGTCAACCACGAAACACAGTCTTTTCGCCGTAAATTTTAACATCATTTGTTTTACCTCGCTTTTGTTTGTGTTTTGATTATACCATAAATTTTTAATTATGTAAACTATTTTACGCAATAAATTATATAATAAATTATTTATTGAATTTATTATTTTTAATTTTATTATAAATCCAATAAAAAAGGTAGCAATATTAGTTGCTACCCTATTTTTGGTGTGCCCGCTGAGGCTCGAACTCAGAACGTCGGCGTCGGAGGCCAACATTTTATCCAGTTAGACTACGGACACAAATACAACCGCAAAAATGCGGTTGTTTTTTATGATTATTTAAGTAAGAAAGCGAGTTTTTCGCCTAGACGAGAATAGTCGTCGATAAAGGTATAGTTAAGACCACCTAGTTTAACGTGTTCGTCATTTCCGCCAACACCGAAATCGTCGCCAACGTACATAACTTCATCTTTCGTCAAACCGTGTTCGCTCATATATCTAGTAAGCGCGTGATATTTGTTAAACTTCTCTTTTACGATATCAAATGAAGAAGAACCACCGATAAAGACGTTGTACTCAGGGAAGAAACCCTTTACGAAATCATACATTACCGCCCTTTTCTTTCTGTCTGGGTCAAACGCCACCTTATCGTTGATATCAGCATCTTTACCTAATAGCGGAATAGTAACAGCACCCGTTGCGTGGAATTCAACGTTGTCGCCCTTATATTCCGTATATCCGTATTTTTCACGAATTTTATTCGTTACTGAGGTAAAATAATCTTTATCTACTTGATAAAACTCACTACGGATAATTTTGGGCGCGCCATTTTCCATAACGGATTCTTGCATACCGTAATAACCGATAATGTCAATCGGGAAATGGTTCATCTGTTCAAAGATGCGCTCGCATCCTCCAGCACCAACCATAATAAGTTTATACTTTTTTCCAAGCGCTTCTAGAACGGCGCGATTGGTTTCGCCTAACTTACTGCGGTGTTGCGTCAAGGTACCGTCAAGGTCAAACGCTACAAGTTTAATCATATAAATATCTCCTGTATTTTAAATTAATATACGTATTATATAACATTTAACTATATATGTCAAAGAATATTGCGTAAAAATAAATAAATTTAGTTGCTATAATTGCAATCAAAATTTTGCATAACGAATAATTTTTTTCAGTTTCACGAAAAAGTATTTACAAGAGAATAATAATATGATAAAATTAAACTAAGGAGAATAAAATTATGGAATTTTTATCAGACAACTTTCTTTTAGACAATGAAGTGGCGCAAAATCTTTACCATAAATACGTAAAAGATTTGCCGATTATTGATTACCACTCTCACGTCGTTCCTAAAATGATTGCTGACGACGTAAAATTAGGTACTATTACTACGCTATGGCTTGGTGGCGACCATTATAAGTGGCGCCTTATGCGTAACTGCGGTATTGAAGAAAAATATATTACGGGCGATGCGTCTGACTGGGAAAAATTCGAGGCTTTTGCATCAATTATGCCCTTGCTCGTTGGAAATCCTATGTACGTGTGGTGCCATCTAGAACTTAAGAGATATTTTGGTTACGATAAACCGCTTTGTTTGGAAAACGCAAAGGAAGTTTTTCAGCATTGTAACAAAATGCTTGCATCAGATGATTTTTCAGTAAAAAACATTATTAAAAAATTGGGCGTAGAAGTTGTTTGTACAACTGACGACCCCGCAGATGACCTACGTGAGCATATTAAAATCGCAAGCGACAAGACTTTTAGCGTTAAAATTTTGCCTACGTATCGTCCCGACAAAGCCCTTAATATTCTCGCCCCCACTTTTAACGATTATATCACTACCCTTTCCAGCGTTTCAAAAACGGAAATTAGCGATATCGTTTCGCTAAAAAAGGCGCTTGTTGATAGACTTGATTTCTTTATTCAAAACGGTTGCTTTATAACTGACCACGCTCTTACAGATTATACTTTTGCAGATTGTGACGATATGACTGCTGATAAAATCCTTAAAAAAGCGTTGTCAGACGAAAAAGTTAGTGATTACGAGGCTGAACAGTACCAAACATACTTGCTCGTTTATCTCGGCGAAGAATATGCTAAACGCAACTTAACTATGCAAATACACTTAAGTTGTTTGCGTAATACAAATACTAAAATGTTTAAAAAATTAGGTCCTGATACTGGCTATGATACTATAAACATCTCTACTGCGCCCGTTAAATTCGCCAAGTTCCTAGACGCACTTAACCAAAAGGATGCTTTGCCTAAAACTATCGTATACTCTCTCGACCCATCGGATAATAGAGTTTTAGAAACTATTATCAACGCTTTCCAAGGCGAAGGAATTCGCGGTAAAATTCAACACGGTAGCGCTTGGTGGTTCAATGATGCTAAATTTGGTATGCTCGAGCATTTTGAAGCGCTTGCCGAAGATGGAGTACTAGGTAATTTTATCGGTATGCTTACCGATTCGCGTAGTTTCGTTTCTTATACTAGACACGAATATTTTAGACGAATTTTGTGTAAGTTTATCGCAAATCAAGTTTTAACTGGGGAGTATCCAGCCGACGAAAATATGCTAAAAACACTAGTTCAGAACGTATCGTACTACAACGCAAAAAAATATTTCAACCTATAAGTTCAAATAAAAAAAGAGCGATAGTTTCTATCGCTCTTTTTTTGCGTATTAAATTAAAGTCCCAACATAAATTTGTAAGTGATTTCTTTTTCGCCAGGCAAGTTTTCGTGTCCAAAATCGGGATATATAACCACGTCTTTTTTACAAGTCATCTTATTATATGCCGAGAACTGCGTGGATGGAGGACAAACGTTATCCATAAGTCCCGTAAACATCTTAACTTCTGCCTTAATTCTGGGCGCTAAATATTGCAAATCAATGTAGCCAAGTTTCTCAAAGAACTCGTCTTCTTTTTCGTGACGAGGGTCAAATGCACGGAAAAATACCTTTAATTCAGCGTATGCGCGTTCTGCCATATCCATTTCCCAAACTCGTTTATAATCGCAAAGGAAGGGGAAAACGGGCGCTGCTTTTTTAATTCTAGGCTCAAGCGCCGAACACGCAATCGTGAGCGCTCCGCCTTGACTTCCACCGTACGCGCCTACTCTATTCTCGTCAACTTCAGGAAGCGACATTACGATATCGGCTAGTTCAGCGGTGTCTAGGAAAATATCTCTATACAAGAGTTTTTCGGGTGCATCTAATAAACCTCTAACGATATGACCTTTCGTGGTAATACCACTATTTCCACCAACGTCAATCGATTTACCTGCTTGACCACGACAGTCCATAGCAGCAACTACAAAACCACTTGCGGCAAAAGGTAAACAATCTACCCAACATTGGCTACTTCCATTATAGCCGTGAAAATTGATTACAGCAGGACATTTTCCCGTAACGTTTTTTGGTATAAGTAATTTGGCGTAAATTCTAGCGCCGTTAACTCCGTCAAAATACAAATCGTAGCAGTTCGCAAGTGGCGTAGAAAAATCAGCAGTAGGCGTAATTGAAACGTTACGCTCTACACTTTTCATTTCGGCAATCGCTTTATCCCAGTATTCATCAAAATCGGACGGCTTGGGATTTCTTCCCTGGTATTCTCTCAATTTTGAGAGAGGCATATCAAGTAATGGCATAATATAATCTCCTTATCATATATTTTATAAAAAAAGAACACTCCGCGTGGGAATATTCTCTTTTTTTTGCTTAAATTTTTTCGCTAAGTTTTGCAGCCTTACCAGAAAGATTACGCAAATAATAAAGTTTTGCTCTTCTAACCTTACCATGGCGAACAACTTCGATTCTGTCAATACGTGGCGAATGCATCGGGAAAGTTCTCTCGATACCAACACCAAACGAAACACGACGAACGGTAAAAGACTCACGAACGCCACCGTTCTTCTTGGAAATTACGATTCCCTCAAACGCCTGCAAACGCTCTCTTTGTCCCTCGACAACCTTTACGAAAACTTTAACGGTATCGCCGACTGCAATCGCGGGAACCTCTGCTTTCATATACTCTTTCTCAATTGCTTCAATAATTTTACTCATAATGACTAACCTCCTATTATCTATGTGTTCATAATAAACCGTCTGTTTACAGCGGAACACACGAGTCACTCGTATATTATATACAAAACGGCAAGTAAAAGCAAGCGTTTTAATACCGTTTTAAACAAAATTTTTACATATTTTTGTATTCTGGGCTATTTCTAAATTCATTTACGAAATCAAGGAAACGGTCTTCCATAATAGCGTCTTGAACTCTTTTCATAAGTGAAATTAGATAAGTAATATTATGTAAACTTAATAGACGACCACCCAAAATTTCCTCGACGTTTACAAGGTGTCGTAGATACGACTTAGTGTAGTTTTTACAGCAATAACAATCACAATTTTCGTCAAGCGGAGTAAAATCCTCTTTATACTTTCCGTTTCTTACTACGACTTTTCCGTTAGAAGTAAACGCCGTACCGTTTCTTGCTACGCGCGTCGGTAATACGCAGTCAAACATATCAATTCCGCGCAAAACACCCTCAACGAGACAGTCTGGACTTCCTACACCCATTAGATATCTTGGCATATTTTCGGGGTAATGTGGGCGCAAAGTGTCCATCATTTTATACATAATTTCTTTAGGTTCGCCTACCGAAAGTCCGCCGATAGCAATTCCGCATTCGGCGTACGGTACGGTTTCTTTAAGCGACTGAAGTCTTAAATCCTCATACATATTGCCTTGTACTATCGGGAAAAGCATTTGGTCTTTTTTAGTATGATATTTTTTGCACCTATCAAGCCAACCTAGAGTAGTTTTCATAGCCTTTTCCGCTTGTCTTTTATCTGCTCCGTATTCACTACAAACGTCAAACGCCATAATAATATCAGAACCAAGCGAATTTTGTATTTCCATTGATTTTTCGGGAGTAATAAGGTGCTTACTTCCGTCAATGTGCGAATTAAATGTTACGCCTTCTTCCGTTATCTTTCTAATGCCTGCTAGTGAGAAAACTTGAAATCCACCGCTATCTGTCAAAATAGGCTTATTCCAGTTCATAAATTTATGTAGTCCACCGGCCTTTTCAATTAGTTTATGACCGGGACGCATATATAAATGGTAAGTATTAGATAAGATTATGCTCGCACCAGCGTCGTCTAATTCGTATGGAGCAAGAGATTTAACGGTTGCTTGTGTACCAACCGGCATAAAAACGGGCGTGCGAATAACTCCGTGCGGAGTGGTGAGTTCTCCCACTCTGGCGCCAGACTGTTTGCAGATATGTAAAGTTTTATAACTAAAGTTGCTCATAAAATTAAAGTTGCGTCTCCAAAACTAAAAAATCTATATTTTTCCTCGACTGCTTTTTTATACATAGCGAGTGCGTTTTCCCTACCCATAAGCGCAGAAACGAGCATAATTAAAGTCGATTCGGGCAAATGAAAGTTAGTAATTAACGCATCTACCGTCTTAAATTTATAACCAGGATAAATGAAGATGTCCGTTTCACCGCTTTTAGCGATTAATTTTCCATCTTCAGTTGCGCTTTCTAGTACTCTAACTGAGGTTGTTCCAACGGCAATTACTCTTCTACCGTCTTCTTTTGCCTTATTAACGGCTTGAGCAGTTTCAGTCGAAACGGAGAAAAATTCGCTATGCATTTTGTGGTCTAATATATTTTCCGCTTTTACAGGACGGAAAGTTCCGAGTCCAACGTGGAGCAAAACAGTAACGATTTCCACCCCTTTTGCCTTGATTTTTTCAAGAAGTTCCGGGGTAAAATGTAGTCCTGCCGTGGGGGCTGCGGACGACCCCGTTTCCTTTGCGTAAACGGTTTGATATCTTTCTTGTTCCTTTAGTTCCGCTTTTATGTAGTGAGGCAACGGCATTTCGCCTACTTCGGCAAGCGCATCCTCAAAAACACCGGAAAAAACGAATTTCACACGACGGAGGCCTTCTCCAATATAGCCGGTAACGATTGCTTTTAGTTTATCCGAGAAAACTATTTCAGCACCTATTACCGCCCTACGAGCAGGTTTAACTAAAACTTCCCACTCGTTTAAGTCAATGCGTTTATGCAATAAAAATTCAATTTTAGCACCCGTTCCAGTCTTTTCTCCGTAAATTCTTGCAGGCAAAACTTTAGTATTGTTTATAACCAACAAATCGCCGGGCATCAAGTAATCAACTATATCGTAAAAACGTTTATGCGTAATTGAATTATCGGCACGATTATACACCATTAATCGAGAACTGTCTCGAGGTTCTACGGGGGTTTGAGCAATTAGTTCTTCGGGTAAGTCATAATAAAAATCGCTCTTTTTCATTAGTTTTTTCCTTTGTCGTCGTATAGATTAAACATTTTCATTTGACTTTCGCCAAAATTATAATTGAGATGTTCGTATGCACCCTTAAGACAAACTCTTCCTCTGGGCGTTCTAGCAATAAAGCCTAATTGCAGAAGATACGGCTCGATAACGTCTTCAATAGTAATCACGTCCTCGTTTACCGCAGCCGCTAGCGTATCAAGACCTACCGGTCCTCCGCCAAACTTGGTAATCATAGTATCAAGAACTCTTCTATCGTTAAAATCAAGACCTTTTTCATCAATTTCAAGGAGTTCAAGCGTCTTTTTAACGATATCTTCGGTGATAACGCCCCCACCTAAAACTTCGGCAAAATCACGAGCGCGTTTAAGAAGTCTGTTTGCAATTCTGGGCGTTCCTCTAGAGCGACGAGCAAGTTCGTTTGCACCGTTAGTATCAATTGCTACGCCCAAAATTTTTGCGGAACGACGAATAATTATGGCAAGTTCATCAGGCGTATAAATTTCAAGCCTACAAATAACACCAAAGCGGTCTCTAAACGGACCGGTTAACATACCTGCTCTAGTCGTTGCGCCGATTAGGGTAAATTTGGGTAGATTAACGCGTAAACTCTGCGCGCCAGGTCCTTTACCGATTACTATATCGAACGCATAATCTTCCATAGCAGAATAAAGTTTTTCTTCAACAGAACGATTAAGAGCGTGTATTTCGTCAATAAAAAGTACCGAATTTTCCTCAAGATTACTTAAAATTGCAGCAAGGTCACCTGCTCGTTCTATTGCGGGCGCAGAAGTAATTTTTAAACTTACGCCAAGTTCGTTCGCTATAATATGCGACATCGTCGTCTTTCCTAGTCCGGGCGGGCCGTATAAAAGAACGTGGTCTAGCGCGTCGTGGCGTTTTTTGCTTGCCTCAATAAAAACTTTTAGATTATTTTTGACTTTTTCCTGCCCAACGTAATCGTCAAAAGTTTTAGGACGAAGTGAAACCTCGATTTCCTCGTCGGCAAGATTCATTGAACTAGAAATAAATCTTTCGTCTTCCATTTGTTACACCTCAAATAGACTTTAGAGCGGTAAAAATTAATTGCTCGAGCGTCATACCGTCTTTTTGTACCTTTGCTACCGACGCAGTTGCCTCTGCTCTAGTAAAACCAAGCGTCATAAGCGCAAGCACGGCCTCTTCGTTTACTTTAATAGGCATAGTTTCTTGTATAACTTCGCCCTCGTCTTTATAGTCGCCTTCAACCTTGTCTTTAAGTTCAAGTACGATACGCTCCGCAGTTTTTTTGCCGACGCCTTTAACCTTAGATAAAACGGCAATATTTGCGGTTGCAATTGCGCTCGCAAGGGCGCTTACGCTTAGTCCACTCAATACGGTAATTGCAAGTTTCGGACCAACGCCACTAATCGTTATGAGTTTTTCAAACATAGCCTTCTCTTGCTTTGATGCAAATCCAAAAAGGCTCATATCGTCTTCTCTAACATTAAGTTTGCAGTAAATCTTGACTTCACCGTTCTCTTTTTGCAACTCATTGATGGCGTTCGTACTCACGTTCATTTCATATCCAACGCCGTTACTTTCAACGACTATGGTATTATCGTAAGTTTCAACGATTTTTCCTTTAATAAAATTATACATATCTTCACCTAATTAAGCACTCTTTGATTATATCCACAAGTATTTGCGTGACATATCGCCACAGCCAAAGCGTCCGCAGCGTCGTCGGGTTTTGGCTCGACTTTTAACTTTAGCATCATTTTTACCATATATTGAATTTGGCGTTTATCAGCCCTGCCGTTTCCTGTAAGAGATTGTTTTACGGTAAGCGGAGTGTACTCAAAAAGCCTACCGCATTCGTGTATAGCACAAAGCAAAATTACGCCCCTGGCTTGCGCAACCTTAATTCCCGTCGTAATATTAGTGTTGAAAAACAACTCTTCTACGGCGATTTCGTCAGGTTTATATTTTTTCACGAGCGTTCCCATAGCGTCATATATCATCGCTAATCTCGTTGCTATACCCTCATCCTTAGGTGTTTGGATAACTCCGTAATCAATAGGCGTAAGTTTATTGCCGTTTTTCTCAATTACACCGTACCCAATCGTACCATATCCAGGGTCAATCCCTAAAATTATCAAAATTCACTCCAATCTTCTTGATATTTTATAAAAAATATATTATTATATTAATGATACAATTTATTTGCAATTCCGTCAAGTAAATAGACAAATTATAAGAAAATAAGGAGTAGGAAAGTTATGAAGTTTTGGCAAGGCAAATTCAACGAAGGAATCGACGCTACGGTAGCGCAATATATTTCCACATTCTCGTTTGATAAACGCTTGTATAAACACGATATTATGGGCAGTATTGCTCATTGTACAATGCTAGGTAACCAAGGACTTATAGATGGTGAAGAGGTTGCTCAGTTACAAAAAGCGCTAACTGGTATATTCTACGACATAACCGCCGGAAAGATTGTTCTTGAAAACGCTGGTAATATTTTTGACTTTCTAGATAAAGAAATTTGTGAGCGTGTAGGTTCAATGGGAGAAAAAATCAATATCGGCAGATGCAAAACCGATAGAGCCGAACTCGCTATGCGTATGTACGTTTCGGAAACGATTGACGATATTTTATTCGCGCTTAAAACTTCGTGCCAAACGATAATTTCTCTTGCTGATAATAATCTTTCGACGGCAATACCCACCTTTATTCTTGGGGCTAAAGGACAACCGTCTTCACTTGCTCATATCATTATGAGTTATGCAGAACGATTCGTTCGCGATATCGAAAGACTTCTCTCCACCAAAGAACGCACTTTGGTTATGCCTCTATATAGTCAATATGGAACTGGAACTCGACTTCCTATTGACAAGAAAAAAGTTGCTGAACTACTTAAATTTAAGACTATTTCCGCTAACACTTACGACGCAATCAGCGACAATGATTATTCTGAAGAATTTTTAGCAAACTGTGCAATTGTGTTTAAACACCTAATTGCGATTTGCAACGAAATTATTAAATGGACGGATAAAGAATTCGGATTTGCAAAGACGGACGGTAATTTCAACGTAGACTCCCCCATCGTTCCTCAAACGGATATTCAATCCGTACTACAAGCGATTAAATCAAAGGCAAAAAAAGGACTCACGCTCGCTACTTCCTCAATGTATAATACGGATTCAACCTTTAGCCGTGGCGCTTATGAAACGATTGAAACCGTATTCGAAGTTGAATCCATTATTAAAAATTGCTTGAATATGTTTGCAACAATTCTACCCTCTTTCACTTTTGATGAACAAGCAATGCTCAAACAAGTCAACGCAGGTTTTACTACCGCTTACGACTGTGTCGAATATTTGATTTCAAAAGGTGTAACAGAATCTGACGCCTATGCAATTACTGGAAAAATTTGCGAGTATTGTGTGGAAAATATGAAACGTCTTGACACAATAAATCTAGATACGTATAAGGAATTTAGTGACGTTTTTGAAAATGATATTCTTCTTAATATGCGTCCCAAAACTGCAATTAGACTTCGTAAACACGATGGCGAACCGAGTGACGTATCGGTTCGTGCAGAAATAAGAAATATGGTTAGAAAACTAAACAAACTTCTCCCCTAAATAAAAAGAGCACTACGAAAAGTAGTGCTCTTTTTATTTAGAAAATCTCTTCAACGCTAGGCTCGTCCGCCGAAATAGGTTCGTCGAAGTCTCGTTTCATTATTTTGTCTTTATATTTATTATAAAAATCCACTTTCTTAACAACTTCGAAATCATAACGAGCAAATTCGTGAGGAACAAAGATATACTCTTCAAGATTCAAAATAAAGTTTCTTCTCGTTTCTTTATCGTCTTTGAATTGCTTTTCCATATGCTCTTCAAAATCAGAAGTCATTTGTTGAATTATTCCATTATTACTAAAACTAAAGTATCCAGTATGTGTGAAAATAATGTGGTCTAGAAGTTTAATCTCCATATTTGCCAAAGCATCGAAAATTTGTCGAGTTAGCATAATATCATCAGGAGACGGCGACATAGCGCCACTAGGATGGTTGTGAGCAATTATTACGTTAGCCGCACCTTCTCTAGTAGCCTTTAGTAGTACGTCACTAGTATAAATTTCAATATCTGCAGGCTGATATCCAACTATTTGGAACTTTTTAATAAGTTTATGATTGACGTCAAGTAATGCAATAACGAAACACTCAGTTTTACGAGCAAAGAAGAACGAATGCATTTCGTTCATACATTGTTCTATTTTACTCAATTTGCGTGCGTCAACAGCGTTAACTACCGCACTCATCGCTCTGCGAGCAATAGGTAATTGCGTAGCGATAAGGTATGCCGCATTTTCAGTCATATTCTTGATTTGCATTAACTCTTTAGGTGTAGCAAAGAATACACTATCAAGCGAACCAAAAGTATCAATAAGTTCGTGAGCAATACCGTTCGTGTCTTTGCGCGGAATTACGAACGAAAGCATAAGTTCAAGTAATTCGTGGTCGTGCATCGTCTCGAGTTCGGGGTCACGGTCAACTTTTTCCTTTAATCTTTTACGGTGTCCAGCGTGCGGATTATACGCTTTTTGATTTTTATTAATTATTTTTTCCACTTTAGTATCCTTAATCATTTTCTAGTTTGTCCATTTCCAACAATACAGTATTTTGTTGATGTAAGTTCTCTTAATCCAAGAGGACCTCTTGCGTGTAATTTTTGGGTAGAAATTCCCATTTCTGCGCCAAGTCCAAACTCAAATCCATCCGTAAATGCGGTAGAAACGTTATGGTAAACCGCAGCACTATCAACGAATCTAAAAAATGCCTCTTCAGCGGAAACGCAATTAGAAATAATCGTTTCACTATGTTTAGAACCGTATTTGTTTATATGCGCTATTGCCTCTTGAAAATCCTTTACTACCTTGCAAGAAATTTTTAAGGCTAAATACTCAGCATAAAAATCCTCTTCCGTAGCAAGATTGCACGGGAAAAGTTTAACTGTTCTTTCACAACCAAATATTTCTACTCCGCTGTCTCTTAGTGCGCCTAAAACTACAGGGATTGCTTTATCGGCAATTTTTTCATCAACCAAAATACTTTCAGTTGCATTACAAACGCTAGGACGACGCAATTTGCCATTTAAGATTAGCGTTTTAGCCATTTCGATATCAGCGGTTTCGTGAATATAGGCGTGACAGTTACCAGTTCCAGTCTCAATTACGGGTACGGTTGAATTAGTTGCAACCGCATTTATAAGTTTCGCCGAACCTCTGGGAATAAGTACGTCAACTAGCCCTCTTGCCGTCATAAGTTGATGCGAACTTTCGTGCGATAAATCCTCAATTAATTGAATAAAATCAGGATTATATCCCTCGTTTGATATCGTTTCCTTAATAATCCTAACGAGCGCTTTGTTTGAATTTATTGCATCACGGCTACCACGCAAAACGACTGCATTACTTGTTTTAAGACATAATCCCACGGCATCTACCGTAACGTTAGGGCGTGCCTCGTAAATTATTCCGATTACGCCAAGCGGAACTCTAACTTTTTTAAGATGCAAGCCAGCATAATTATCCCACTCGTCAACGACTTCGCCAATCGGGTCAGGAAGTTCAACGAGTTTATCAAGACCAACACTCATACCCTCAATTCGTTCTTTTGTGAGCATAAGTCTATCTAGAATATGCTTAGGTTTATCGGCGTTCGCCTCTAAATCAAGTAGATTCGCCTCTAAGATTTCTTCATAGCGAACTCTTATATCGCTAGAAATTTTACATAGCAAACTATTCTTTTCTTCAGTAGAAAGCGAACATAATTGCGGTGCACAATCTTTGGCAAGTATGCAATTTTCGATTACCGTAATCAATTATTCTTCCTCTTCCTCGTCGGGGAGGTCAGCATTATGGTAAACGTTCTGTACGTCGTCGTTTTCGTCAAACATATCAATCATTTTGAGGAATTTTTCGAGCGCAGTACCATCAAGATTTACCATCATAGAGGGAATTCTATCGATTTGGCTAGATGCAAAATCATAACCTTGCGATTTGAGGTTGTCACATACGGAAATAAAATCTTCAGGCGTAGTTAAAATCTCGTAAGCGCCGTCTTCTTCAACGTTAAAGTCTTCGGCACCTGCGTCTAATGCAGCCATCATAACTTCATCGTCGTCCATACCTGCTTTTTTCTCAATGAGAATAACGCCTTTAGACTCGAACAAGTATGATACGCATCCGTTAGTTCCCATCGAACCACCGAATTTATCAAAAATGTGTCTTACGTCTCCAGCCGTTCTATTCTTATTATCGGTAAGAGTTTCAACGATAACGGCAACACCGTTCGTACCATATCCTTCGTAAACAACGGACTCGTAGTTAATGCTACCAAGTTCTCCGCTTGCTTTTTTGATGCTACGATTGATGTTATCGTTAGGCATATTAGCAGCCTTGGCTTTTGCTATTACGCTACGGAGCGCCGAGTTGTTATCGGGGTCCGCGCCACCAGCCTTTACCGCAACGGCAATTTCTCTGCCTATCTTGGTGAATACAGCCGAACGAGCCGCATCAGTCTTACCTTTTGCTCTTTTAATAGTTGACCATTTACTATGTCCTGACATAATTTTCTCCTAAAAATCTATATACGTATTTATTTTTTTAAACCAAATGAAAACATATACATTAGTATTGATGCTGAAACACCTGCATTTAACGACTCGCCTGCTAGCATAGGTAACGATATAGTTTTGTCTGCTACGCTAAATACTTCGTTACTAATTCCGTTTGCCTCGTTACCGATTGCGATACAAATCTTATCAAATTTATCGTTCAATGAAAAAACGTTTTCTCCATCCATATCCGCACAAAGAAGTTTGTATCCGTGTTCTTTTATCGTTGAAACCGTGGCTAAATTTGCCTCAAACAAGCGGACTCGACTTACTGCCGACATTGCACTTCTTACGACTTTGGGATTAAACGCATCTACGCAATCGTAACAATATATATCGTTAAAACCACTAGCAAGCGCCGTCCGTATAATCGTACCCATATTTCCAGGGTCACGCACTCTGTCTAGAAACAAAGCCTTGTCGCATTTATAATCGGCATTATCCTCTCTTTTTTCAGCGCGACAAATTACGCCTTGAGAAGATACGGTATCCGAAATCTTTGAAAAGACTTTATCGCTACAAACTATACTTTCGTAAGAAACGAATTCTTCGCCAAATTTTTCGAACGCCGACTCGGAAAACAAGAGTTTGGGATTTTGAACGAATCTAACGCTATCTTTAACGCTACGATAGCCTTCGATTAAGTACGCCTTCTCCTCGTCTCTAAATTTTTTATCCTTTAAACGAGAAAATGATTTTATAGTATTGTTTTCAATAGAAGTTATTACCATACAAAAATAGAGAAAGCACCTTATTTAAGGTGCTTTCAAGCCGTAGCATTATTTTGCAATAGCCTTGGATGCAGTTTCTGCAAGCGCCTTAAATGCGTTCGCATCGTTTACAGCGATATCTGCAAGAACTTTTCTGTTAAGCGTAATGCCTGCAGTCTTCAAGCCGTACATAAACTTCGAATAAGACATACCATTTTGTCTTGCCGCAGCGTTGATACGAGCAATCCAAAGTTTTCTGAAATCTCTCTTCTTTCTTCTTCTGCCTACGAAAGCATACATTAAAGATTTCATTACCGCTTCGCGAGCGATACGGTAAGAACGAGATTTAGAACCAAAGTAACCTTTGGCAAGTTTCATTATTTTGCGACGCTTCTTAACTGCGTTAACTGCTCTTTTAATTCTCATAGTTGTGCCCTCCCATTATTTCTGAATCATTACTTTTAAGGTCGAAGCCTGTTTCTCCGAACCCATATATGCGCCCTGACGAAGGCCCATCTTTCTCTTGCTGGACTTCTTAGTAAGAATATGGTTCTTACCCTGTTGAGCACGCTTAATTTTTCCAGATGCTGTGGTGCGGAAACGCTTTTTTGCTCCGCTGTGACTTTTCATTTTTGGCATTTTATATACCCTCCGTAAAATTGTTATTATTTTTTAGGTGCGAGAATCATTAGGATATTACGTCCCTCTGTCATCGGCTTTTTGTCAAACACGCAAGCGTCTTGCACAAGCGTATAAAACTCGTTCATTACTTCAACACCAAGCGTAGCGTGTGCTTGCTGTCTTCCTCTCATTCGGATAGAAACCTTAACCTTATCTCCGCCTTTTAGGAACTTTAGGCATTGTTTTGCTTTCGTTTCAAGGTCGTGAGTTTCAATAGTCATAGACAACCAGATTTCTTTAAGTTCAGTTACTTTTTGATTTTTGCGCGCGTCTTTCTCGCGTTTTGCAGCGTCAAACTTAAACTTACCATAATCCATAATCTTACAAACGGGCGGAACGGCGCCAGGATTAATCTTAACGAGGTCAAGATTTTTTTCGTCTGCAATACGGTTTGCCTCGGTAGCACTCATAATTCCAAGTTGCTGACCGTTTTCATCAATAACACGAATTTCCGCATCGGTAATTCTGTCATTAATTTCGATTTCCTTATTGATAATCGTATCCTCCGAATAAAAATAAATTGAGTGGCGCAGATTTACCACTCAATTTAAAGTAAAATTACTAAATTACAGTGTTACACGACTTGGGCATCCCAGTCGGTGAGAATAAATCTACTTCCAACGTGTAATATTATATACCTTTATATTAGAAATGTCAACTAAAAATAAGGTTATTTTATAACTTTATTATCGTTTTCGTACTTAATTTTGCTCACAAAGTCCTCAAAACTCATAGTTCCAAGGTCGCCTTCTTTGTGGCTACGAATAGAAACGACGTTATTTTCTACGTCTTTATCGCCGATAATTAGCATATACGGGATTTTTTCTAGTTGCGCCTCTCTTATCTTATAGCCGATTTTCTCGTTTCTAAGGTCACTTTCCACCCTAAAGCCCATCTTATCAAGCATAAGTTCTAACTCCTTAGCCTTGTCAGCCGTTCTTTCGGTAAGCGCTAGAACGCGTACTTGGGTGGGGGAAAGCCAAAGCGGTAATGCACCAGCATATTTTTCCAAAAGAAGAGCCATAGTGCGCTCGTAACATCCCATAGAAGTACGGTGAATAATGTACGGGCGGGCCTTATTTCCGTTCTCGTCGATATAACTCATATCAAATCTTTCTGCTAGGAACATATCGATTTGTATCGTAATAAGGGTGTCTTCCTTGCCGTGAACGTTTTTAATTTGAATATCGAGTTTAGGTCCATAGAACGCTGCCTCGCCGATACCCTCGGTGTAGTCAAGTCCGATATTATCCAAAATGCGTTTCATTTCGCCTTCAGCATATTCCCAAGCGTCAGGCTGATTAATAAATTTCTCGGTATTATTTGGGTCCCACTTGGAGAATCTATACGAAACGTCACCGTCAAGACCAAAACATTTAAGAGTATACATCGCAAGGTCAAGACAACCCTTAAATTCTTGTTCAAGTTGCGACGGCATACAAATAAGGTGACCCTCGCTAATCGTAAACTGACGAACTCTAATTAGCCCGTGCATTTCTCCGCTGGACTCGTTTCTAAATAGCGTAGAAGTTTCGCCGTATCTAATAGGCAAATCACGGTAAGATTTGAGGCCGTTTTTATAAATCATATACTGGAACGGGCAAGTCATAGGACGAAGTGCAAAAACCTCTTCGTCTTTTTCTTCGTCACCCATAACGAACATGCCGTCTTTATAATGGTCCCAGTGACCGCTAATTTTATATAGGTCACTCTTTGCCATATAAGGAGTCTTAGTTAAAACGTAGCCTCTTCTTCTTTCCTCGTCCTCAATAAAGCGGTTAAGAGTTTGGAAAAGTCTAGCGCCTTTAGGCATAAGTAGTGGTAATCCTTGGCCGATATTTTCCTCAGTCATAAAGTAACCCAAATCTCTTCCGATTTTATTGTGGTCACGGAGTTTTGCCTCTTCAAGGGCTTTTAGGTATTCCTCTAATTCGGACTTCTTCTCGAAAGCAGTACCGTAAATTCGGGTGAGCATATTGTTTTTCTCGTCGCCCTTAAAGTAAGCGCCCGTAATTTGAGTTAACTTAAAGTTCTTGACTCTGCCAGTAGAGAAAAGGTGCGGTCCACGACAAAAATCGGTAAATTCACCTTGGGTGTAAAAAGTAATCGTCTCGCCCTCGGGTAATTCTTCAATAAGTTGAACCTTATAATCCTCGCCACGCTCACGCATAAACGCTAGCGCCTCTTCTTTTGAGACTTCTCTTCTCTCAAAACGATAATCGGCCTTAACTATTGCAGTCATTTCTTTTTCGATTGCATCAAGGTCAGATACGGTAATCGGCTTAGAAAACTCGATATCGTAATAAAAACCTCTTTCAATTGCAGGGCCGATAGCAAATTTAGCGTCCTTATACAAGCGTTTTACCGCTTGCGCCATAATGTGCGCCGCACTGTGACGGAAAATCTCCATACCTTCTGCGTCGCGAGTAGTAAGAATTGAAAGCGTACAATCATTATCTAAAACGGTAGTCATATCAACTTTTTTACCATCAACGACACAAGCAACGGACGCTCTTGCTAGTCCTTCGCTAATCGTTTTTGCTACGTCATAACAGGTTAAACCGTTTTCAACCTCTAGAATACTTCCGTCTTTAAGTGTAATTTTCATATATAATCCTCCATTTACTTGCAAAAATAAAAGTCCTTAAAGCCAAACTGACTTTAAGGACGAATTTCTTCGTGGTTCCACCTTAATTTATTGCTAATGCAACCTCGTTAAATCTCGTTTTACGCCGAGAAAACGCGTTTCCTTATAAGGTGGTTTCGATTATTATCTTCCGTGCGCTACTCACAGCCTAGGTACCGCTCTCTGAAACTTTGGATAATAACTACTTGTCCTCACAAATAGAAATTAAATTGTATATTGATTATAAGATTAAAATCGAATTTTGTCAACGATTTTAGTACAATTGTGGCTTAATTTTTGAAGTCGCGAAAGTTAAGATAAAAATTTTACCACATTTCGCTTTCCGCAAAACCTTACAACACTCGCCAGTAGTTGCTCCCGTAGTAAAAACGTCGTCGATAAGAAGGATATTTTTGCCCTTTATCGTAGCGTCGGGTTTTATTACGTAGGCTCCTTCAATTTCTTTAGCACGGTCAGATTTATTGAGCCGTGCTAGATTAGTCGTAGATTTTATCCTATCTAGCGTATCTACAAATGAAATTGAAAGTATTTCCGCAACTCCTTTGGCGATTTCTTCCGCTTGGTTATACCCTCTCTTTTTAAGCCTTTTGGCGTGAAGAGGTACGCAAGTAATAATATCTGCGGTAAAATCCGTTTCGTGATAGGTATCCGCCATAAACTGCGCTAACACTTCGGCAAGATATTTTGCGCCACCGTATTTAAGTCTATACACGAGTTTTTTAATCTCACCAGTATAGACGAACGGCGCACGAGCAATATCAAAATCGACTTTTTCGTTTTGACATTTGTCGCAATACGACGCCATGTTTTTCATAGCGCGTCCGCAACGCTGACAAAATTTCGTGTTATATGAAAGTTTACAACGATTGCAAACTTGATATCTCGTTTCTTCAGGCAAATCGTCGCCACAAACGACACATTTTATTCCTGAGGGAAAGAATAATTCCGATATAACACGGCTGAATTTCATTAGTTACTCTTCTTTAAAGTCTCTCTTGCGATAACGAGTTCTTCGTTGGTGGGAATAATATATACCTTAACTTTAGACTCGGGTTTAGAAAGTTCAAAGGTCTCTCCTCTAGGAACGTCAGCGTTCTTTTCAAAGTCGAAATCAATTCCAAGGAATTCCATATCTTTCATAACCTTTTCTCTTACGATATTAGTATGCTCGCCGATTCCACCGGTAAACGCTACGAAATCTAGTCCACCCATAGCAGATGCGTATGCGCCGATATATTTCTTAACTCTATAAGAGAACATATCAACAGCAAGACGAGCCCTATCGTTGCCTTCGTCCATAGCGGAAACAAGGTCTCTAAAGTCAGAACCTACTCCACTTACGCCAAGAACACCACTCTTTTTGTTAAGATAGTTGGTAGCCTCGTGGATATCCATACCTTTCTTGTCCATAATATACTCAAGAACAGCGGGGTCGATATCACCGCAACGAGTACCCATAACTAGACCTTCTAGCGGGGTAAGTCCCATAGAAGTATCAACGCACTTACCGTTCTTAACTGCGCTAACGCTAGCGCCGTTTCCAAGGTGACATACTACTAGTTTGAAATCTTTTTTGCCAACGATTTTTGCTACCTCACCCGCAATAAAGAGGTGGCTAGTACCGTGGAAACCGTACTTTCTTACCTTGTGTTCTTTATAATCCTCGTAAGGAATTGCATACATATACGCATAATCAGGCATTGTAGTGTGGAAAGTAGTATCAAAAACAGCAACCATAGGAGCGGTAGGCATAACCTTTTGACAAGCCTTAATTCCAAGTACGTTAGGCGGATTGTGAAGAGGTGCTAGGTCGTTGTTACTCTCAATCTCTTTAAGCGTTTCCTCGGTAACGAGTACGCTCTCTTTGAAAGATTCTCCACCGTGAACTACGCGGTGACCTACAGCGTAAATTTCGTTCATATCGGAAATAACGCCGTGCTCGGGGTTAACGAGTGCGTCGAGAACCATTTGAATTGCCTCTGCGTGAGTGGGCATAGCGCCAAAAATGTCAACCTTATCGCCTTTTCCAGAGTGAACGAGTTTTGAACCGTCTTGACCGATACGCTCGCAAACACCCTTAGCGAGAACGGTTTCGGTATCCATTTCGATAAGTTGATATTTTAGTGAAGAACTTCCTGCGTTAATTACTAGAACTTTCATTTTAATTCTCCTTGATATATTACATTGATTGTAGCGCGGTCATAGCAACGACGTTTACAACGTCCTCTACGGAGCAACCGCGCGAAAGGTCGTTAACGGGCTTATTGAAGCCTTGGCAAATAGGACCAATCGCCTCTGCACCAGCAAGACGTTGAACTAGTTTATATCCAATGTTACCTGCTTGTAGGTCAGGGAATACCAAAACGTTCGCTTTACCAGCAACGGTACTTCCGGGTGCTTTAAGCGAGCCAACGCTTGCTACGAGAGCAGCATCCGCTTGGAGTTCACCGTCAACGCAAAGGTCGGGCGCTTGAGCCTTAACCATTTCCGTTGCTTGCGTTACTTTATCAACGAACTCGTGCTTTGCACTTCCCTTCGTCGAGAAAGAAAGCATAGCAACTCTAGGTTCAATACCAGCAATCTTTTTAGCGCTATCAGCAGTAGAAATTGCAATAGCGGAAAGTTGTTCAGCGTTAGGATTAGGATTAACTGCGCAGTCACCAAATACCAAAACGCCGTCATCTCCATACTTACAACCTTCGGGCATAACCATAATAAAGCAACTACTTACCGTAGAAATTCCAGGAGCAGTCTTAATTACTTGTAGAGCGGGGCGAAGCACGTCACCAGTAGAATTAACCGAGCCTGCTACCATACCGTCAGCGTGACCAAGTTTAACGAGCAAAACGCCAAGATAAAGGTTATTTTTAGCAAGTTTACTTGCTTGTTCCATATCCATACCTTTTGCTTTACGAGCCTCGTAGAGTGCATTTGCATATTCGGTGAGGTCAGCGGTATTAGGATTAAGAATCTCTACTCCGTCAAGATTAACGTCGGGGCATTTGCTAGCAATAACTGCGGGGTCGCCAATCAAAGTGATTTTAGCAATACCTTGTTTTGCAATACTCTCTGCTGCTCTAATGATGCGTTCTTCTTCGCCTTCTGCAAGAACGATTTTCTTTTGCGCCTGCGCAGCTTTTTGCTTAATACTTTCCAACAATGACATAATTTTCTCCTTTATATGCCCAAATTTGGGTGCAAAATTATTAAATTAATGGTATAATGTTATTTAGTTATCCACCATCTTATTTATTATAACATTTAAACGCAAAAAAGTAAAATCTTTTAGGAGAAAATAATGAAAATTTGCGCTATAATATGCGAATATAATCCTATGCATACGGGACACTTATATCAACTTCTCAAAGCGTCCAAGCAATTTGACCGCACTATTTGTATTATGAGCGGAAATTTCGTTCAGCGAGCAGAACCAGCAATCGCCGAAAAGTCGATTAGAGCAAGAACCGCATTAGATTGTGGCGCTGATATGGTTATCGAACTTCCCGTCATTTACGCTACCGCAAACGGAGAAAAATTCGCAAACGGGGCGATTAGCATACTCAAAGAATTAACCGATATAGATAGTCTCGTTATGGGCTGTGAAACTGACGATTTTGAAAGTCTAAAAACTATTGCCGATATTCAAGCAAACGAAAGCGACGAAATGAAAGATAATATCGCAAGGTTTTTAAGCGACGGCGTTTCTTACGCTACGGCGCTTACGAAAGCAACGGTAATTGAGGCGAAAAAAAGAGAAATTTCCCAACCAGTTACAGAAACAATCCTCTCCGCCCCAAACAATCTTTTGTGCATTGAATACATTAAAGCAATAGAAAAAAACGGACTTTCAATTAAACCTGTTTTTGTAAAAAGAGTGGGAAATGGATATAACAACAAGTCTATTTTCGGTAATTATCTTTCCGCTACGGCGATAAGAGAAATAATTGCTAGAAATGATTTTATGACTGCTATTCCCTACCTTGCCGGTGATGGATATCAGTTCGTTGAACAGTTGAAAGCGCACTCGGTAAATTATGACGAATTTTCAACTATTGCCGTGCATACTTTAAAAAACGGTGGTACTCAAAAAATAGCGAGTGCTTTCGACTGCAAGGAGGGAATCGAATACAAACTATACGATAACGCAACGAAATTCTTTACGCTCAGCGAAGTCCTTTCTTCAACGAAATCAAAACGATATACAATGAGTAGGCTTAAACGAATAGTTTTACAAACTATGCTTGGAATAACGAAAGAGATTATGACTGCTGATTTCGTTGCGCCTCCTCGACTACTTGCTATCAAAGAAACTTTCAAGCCGTATCTAACAAATAATGCAGAAAAAATGATTATCCAAGCCAAAGATGCTGAAAATTTTGTAGGAAAATATTACGACGAATATTTTGAGATTGAAAGAAAAGCAAACACGCTATATTCTCAAATAACTAAAAACGCTCAAATCGTTTCTCCTCAACAAAAAATTTATAGTAGATAAAAATTAACCTCCCAAGTTTTTGGGAGGTTAATTTTACTTTAATTCATTTATAATATCATCTGAAACGAAACCGTCAAGATTTCCGCCAAGAGAAATTATTTGTCTAACGATTGAACTTGAAACGTGAGCCTTCTGGGGGCTTGAAATCAAATAATACCCCTCGACATCACTCCATTGTGATTTATATACAGAAAGAAGATTTTTTTCGTACTCGAAATCAACGGTGTTGCGAAGACCTCTTATGAAAGTATTAACGCCTTTTTCTTTCATAAAATCGACCAAAAATCCCGAAAAAGGTTGAACGGAAACGCCTTTAATAGCGTTTACGCTCTTCATTGCATAATCAATTCTTTTTTCTAAGGAAAATTTACTTTTTTTGTCGTCGTTATAATCCACTACGGCAACTATAATTTCGTCAAAAATGGTTGACGCTCGAAGAACGATATCAAGATGACCTAAAGTAAACGGGTCAAAAGTGCCAGCAAATACCGCTTTTTTCATTGTTCTTCCTCCTCTAAAGTTAAAAAAGATAAGGTCGTATTACCACATTTACGGTGCGAAACTGAAAATCCGTAATCGTCAAAAGATTTTTGCGTTGCGTGTTCAACGACGAGCACTCCGTCGCACGCTAGTAAATCGTACTTTTTAACTAAACTTACGATTTTATCTTCATAGCCGTTGCCGTACGGTGGGTCTGCAAAAATCAAATCGAATTTCTTACCAGAAAGTTTTTTAAGAGCGAACTCGTAATCTACGTTATAAAGTTCGTACGATTGCGCCTCCGCATTAACGTGCAACAAGTTTTGCTTAATAAGTCTAAAACTATCACGCTCTTTATCGATAAAAATAACCTTTTTTGCACCACGGCTAAGTATTTCTATACCGATTCCGCCTGTTCCACCAAATAAATCTAGCGCTTGGACGTCGTCGAAAGTAAGTTTAGTTGCCAAAATATTAAAGAGCGTTTCTTTAATTTTATCGGTAGTTGGTCTTACTTTATCTCCTTCTGGAGAATATAGGCGTTTACCTCTAAATTTTCCACTAATTACACGCATAATTTACTGCCCGTATGAACGAATTTCTTGAATAAGCGATTGAGTTTTTTCGATATTTTTCTTTATTGAAACGAAATATCCAACAACGAACGCAATCGTGGCTAAAATGACGTAAGTTGCAACGATTGCTACGGACATCCAAGTAATTAGGTTCGCATCATTATGATGTGCGCCTATTCCGATAAAAAATAGCGTGGACGGTGCAAACAAAATCTCGAAGATTCCGATTAGCACCTTAATTTTTGCAAGAACAAAAATCGACTCTAAGAGGATAGCGGAAAGTGAATACGGTAAAGCGTAGAGAATCGACTTAAAACAATTCAAGTTATTAAATTTATGCTCGTGAATATTTGAAAGTATGGTATCGTTTTTCGCATTGAAATCTTTGCTTGCAACCATACGCGCTTTTGCATAAAATATAAACAAATTAGGCAACAAAAATGCAATACCGATAATAATTTTAAGCCACGGTTTAATCGTAGTTCCAATAAAAACTATGCTAAAAATCGAAAACATAGCCGTAAAAAAGTACATATATGCGCTAATTTTCAAACATTCTACGAAAAAATTTTGTTTTTTCGCACCCTTAACTTGATTTTCATTTCTATATATGTTTGCCATTTTCTAGCCTCCAAATTTACCCGATTGCGTAACTATTATATCAAGCGGAATATCATACTCTTCGTTAAAATCGTCATCAACGAATTGTTCGTCATATGCAAGTCCTATTTTAAGCGTGTTCGTCGTTGATAAAAACTTATCGTAATATCCCCCACCATAGCCTAGTCTATACTTATTCTTGTTGAACGCTAACATCGGAACTATCGTAACATCAACGCCATCACAAGGAATTATATCTAGATTATCTGCACTAAAAACGTTTCCTAAACTAGATACGTCCCTAAGCCTGTCCATATCGTCAAGTTCAACAGCAAGCATTTTCCCGGCATAGGTATGCGGGACTAAAATCTTTTTTGTGCCGAAATACCGTTTAATTAATTTGAAAGTATCTACTTCAGACCTAATTGATGCGTAAACGAACAATGAATTAAACTTTAGCCCGTCTAGTAATTCTATCACATTATCAGTTATTTTGCAATTCTTTTCAGACGAAAAGGATAATCCGTCCCTTATTTTTTTCATTTTCTCACGAAGATTACTCTTATTCATAAACGTATTCCCTCTCTGCACGCTCGTTTAATAGCGTTACCGCCTCGTATTCACATATACCGTAATTTTTAATTAGCCACCCCATATCGAGTTCTACCGTATCGCCAATCTCGCAAGCAACACCGCTTACATTTATCATACAAGTGTCCATACAAATTGCGCCAATCGTATAGCAACGTATTCCATTAACAAAAAAACAAAGTTGTCCGTTTCGCCTAACTCCATCTCCATAACCAAGCCTAACGGTTGCAATCGTCATATCGCAACACGCAACGAAATTTCCATACCCTATTTTCTCATTACGCTTAACTTCGTTAATTACGAGAATTTTACTAAAAATTCGCATCGCAGGATTGAGATTTGTATTCGAATATCCGTAAAGAGCAAGTCCTACCCTTACCGCATCTAAATGAAAACTTTGAGGTAAATACAAGCAACTACTTGCCGATATATGCGCTTTGAACGGCAAGTTTACATCTTTTATCGCTCCAGTCAAACGACTTAATTGCTCAGAAGATAAAACGATATCCGACGGATTGTATAAGTGCGAATAAATACTATCAATCGAAAGATTATTTTTAAGAGCAACCTTAACGAAATCTTTAACTTCATTTGGACTACATCCAAGCCGATTCATACCAGTATTTACTTTTATAGCGATTGTTTTTGCTATTTTCGACAATTTAATTATATCTTGCGCGTTGCTAATAGACGGAATTATAGAACGAGGTATAGCATTTGTGAAATCGTTTTCACTCAAAACTAAAATATTATTTTCAATCCCGTTTTTATATAAAGTAATTGCCTCTTTTACAGTCGCTACCGCAAAAAAATCAACTTCATTTTTAACCTGTTTTGCAACTTTCACTAATCCGTGTCCATATGCATTTGCCTTGACCACCGCGCAAATTTTACTTCTACAAACGCTTTTTATATACGACAAATTCTTCTTTATTGCACACAAATTAACAACTACTTTCAACATATTTTATTATATATGTTTAATAGTATTTTTTCGTTAATAATTACACGCAACGAGATATTTCCATTTTAGGAAACACTATTTTTTGATTGCAATAATCTTTTTAAGTAGCATAGTCGGACAATATGAAAGTTTAGCCTTTCTAAGTCCCTCTACACCTAGGTCCTCTTGACGATTAACGATAGCGTCGTCGTCAAAAAATTCAATCGCCGAATATTTGTTTACCGCTTGATATATACCGGTATAACTCGTATCTGCTTTTTCAAACAAAGTATGATATACTCCGTTATTTGCTTTACTAGTAAGAGAAAGAGCAATAACCTTTTCTCCATCTTTAATTAGTAGTATTTTTAACTCAAGTTCTTTATAATATCGCAACGCTTTTAGGATTGCTTTATACTCGTTTCCGCTCGCTTTTTCAGAGTTTTCATCGTTCCACTTGTTTACTAACGCAACGGTGCTTTCAAACTCACTATCCTCATATTTCTTTACGGTATAATTGCCTGATTTTTCAAAGCGAGTAACGAAATTGCGTTTTGAGTGATAGTCCTTTCCTTGCAAAGTTTTCAAATTTTTCGCTAAATATAGGTAATCGTAATCCCCACGATTGTCTTCTATATGATATCCGAGTTTATCTGCTATCTTTGCTTGTTCGTCGTTCAATCCCCTAATTCGATACTCTTTTATTTCGTTTTGCTCGGCATATTCGGATATAATTTCAAATGCTCGTTCCATCTTGCTAGGCGACGAAACGAGAGGGGGCATAAATATTACTTTGCCATAATAGACGTTCGTAAAAATCACGATACCGTCCTCTAAAATGACTTTCATCGTTCCATTTACGTCCCAACAAAACAGCGTGGAAAAGTCGTTTTCCCAGCCTAATTTTGTTTCGTCCAAATAAGGACACAATATATCTTTGTCAGTAATTTTTAATGACTTTACTTCCATATTAATATCTTAAATAACTATCGAAAGCGTTTTCGATATGGTTTACTCTATTTTCCTCAGTGTAAACCTCAACCACGTCAAAACGAACTGGATAATGAAATAATCCAAACTTTTTAATGTACTGGCTTGCAACTTGATTAATTTTTCTGCGCTTGTGATAATTAACCGCGTCCGCGCCGTATCCGTGCTCGTCGTTAATTCTAGTTTTTACTTCAATAAAAACCAAAAAACCGCCACCGGCAGCAATTATATCAATCTCTCCTACCTCCGTAGAAAAGTTGCGTTCCATTATCTCGTAGCCTATTGTTTTAAGATATTTACAAGCAATATCTTCACCCTTTCGGCCTTTATTTTTAACGCTTAACATAACTAATCCTTATAAAAATTCTTTATAAAACTTCTTCTATGAATAGGACACGGTCCATACTTTTTAATAGCATCAATATGCGCTTTCGTGCCGTATCCTTTGTGACTTGCGAATCCATATTGTGGATACTGTTTGTCGTACTCAAGCATTAGTCTATCACGAGTTACTTTTGCAATTATGGACGCAGAGGCGATATTATAACTAGTTGCGTCGCCCTTAATAATTGCTTTGGTGGGAACGGGTAAGTCTAATTTCACAGCATCAATTAAGACAAGTCCTGGCTCTTTGGGCATAGTAATTACACACTCACGCATAGCCATTTTCGTTGCCTCTAGAATATTGATTTTATCAATAATTTCAGGCGAAATAATACTAACGCTCCACTTTGAAATCTCCGTAATCTTTTCATACAACTGCTCACGACGCTTTTCGGAAAGTTTTTTACTATCGTTAATTTTATCCACCATTTCGTCTAGTGGCATAATGCAACACGCAGTAACGACGGGACCAGCAAGAGGGCCTCTACCAACTTCATCAACACCGGCAAGAAATTCTACGCCAAGTTCTTTATCGAAATTAAATAATTTCTCCGTCATTGTTCGTCCGCCTTATCGAGAGTAATTTTACCAAGTCGTCCCTTTCTAAAATCATCAACGATAGCAGTTGAGGCACGCTCAACATCAGGAACACCACCCTTAAGCATAAATGCACGACTACGAGCAATTTGTTCTAGATTTTGTTCCCCGTCCTCAGTAGGCGTAAAGCCGTATCTAGTATTAATAATTTCTACGGGTAATTCCAAAATCAAATCTTTGGAAAGTTCAAAAGTATCAACGACCTCATCCTTTATACTTCCTAAATAAGCAAGCCTTTTAGCAATACGCTGATTAGATAGTTTAGGATACAGCGTTCCGGGCGTATCGAGGACTTCAACAAATTCGTTCACTCTAAACCATTGTTTGCCCCTAGTTACGCCAGCCTTATTTCCAGTTATCGCTTTACCTTTTCCGATTAGGTTGTTAATCATAGTAGATTTACCTGTGTTTGGAACGCCTAGAACCATAACTTTAATCGTAGTTTTAATGCCTTTTGATGCAAACTTTTCTATTTTTGCTCCACAAAGTCTCTTGATTGCCGAAAGTAGCGCAGTAGTTGTTTTTGAAACGGTACTGTCTAGCGCAAGCGCCTCTCTTTTGTCTCCCGTGAGTTTTTTAAGCCATTTTTTCGTCTCGACGTCATCAGCAAGGTCTGTTTTATTCAATACGAAAACAACGGGTAATTTTTCAATATACCTGTTAAAATCGGGATTTATACAACTTTTAGGCGCTCGAGCATCCAAAACGTACACCAAAACGTCAATAAGTTTGATATTTTCTTCTATCATTCTTATCGACTTGGTCATATGCCCGGGGTACCAGTTAATTACCGCCATTATTTTTTCTCCAGTAAATCTGGGCGCAATTTTTTAGTAATCTCAAGTGATTTTTCTTTGCGCCACTTTTCTATATTTGCGTGATGTCCCGAAACTAGAACTTCGGGAACGGAAACACCGTTAAATACTTGCGGGCGAGTATATTGCGGATATTCGAGCGTATCTTGAGCAAAACTCTCTTCCATAGTGGAAAGTTCACTACCAAGCACACCGTCAACATAGCGAGCAACAGCATCAACCACTACCATAGCGGGAAGTTCTCCCCCCGTCAAAACGTAGTCTCCGATAGAAATTTCGTCGTCAAAACACATATCTAGCACGCGTTGGTCAACGCCTTCGTAATGCCCACAAAGTAAAAGTAGTCGTTTGTTTTTAGACGCTAGTTCTTTAACAATCGGCATAGACAAGGTTTTTCCCTTTGGCGACATATAAAGACGAAGCGCGTCGTGATTAGGGTCAACGGCGTTTACTGCATCATAGATTGGTTGAGGCAACATTACCATTCCTGCTCCTCCGCCAAACGGATAATCGTCGCATTTCTTATGTTTATCAAGCGAATACTCCCTAATATCCGTAACCACGATTTCTAAAAGATTACGCTCAACCGCTTTACCTATTATACTTGAATTTAACGGCGCAAACATTTCTGGGAATAGCGTAAGTATATCAATCCTCATAAACACTTACCTCGTCGAACACCGACTTTGACACGATAATAATGCCCGTTTCAACATCAACTTTGACTATCATTTTCTTCAAAAAAGGAAACCGTACCGTATTTTTGCCGTCACTTACCGTAAAAACGTCCGCAGCGCCATACTGACTTACGTCGATAACTTTTCCTATTTCTACGCTATCGTCAGTAAAGAGTTTGCAACCGATAATATCCGCAATAAAATAACTTCCCTCTTCAAGCGGGACTGCGTTAATTCTATCAATCTCGACGAAACAATCCTTAAACTGTTCTGCCGTCGTTCTATCGTCAATACCAGCAAGTTTAAGCGAAATAAAATCCCCGTCAAGACGAGATTTTTCAATTTTATGCGGTTTATTATTGATATAAACCAACTTAAGTGCATTATATCTTCTTGCATCGTCCGTTAAAGGTTTAACCTTAAGTTCGCCCTTAATCCCAAGCGCGCGTACGATTTGTCCGATAACAATAAATTCGTTCATACTCACCTATTTTTTCATAATACTAAATTAGAGAGCGTATTAAGCCCTCTAATTTTGTACCGTTAATCTTCGTCCGCCTCTAAAATGACAACCGTATATTTTGCATTTTCTTTGTTCCCGGCCGCCTTTACGATAGTGCGGATTGCCTTTGCAATTCTACCGTCCTTGCCAATTACCTTACCCATATCGGATTTGGAAACTTTAACGTAAACGGTATTCTCTTCACCCATAGTTACAACGACTTCGTCCTTCTTTTCAACGAGTTCGTCCACCATAAATTTAACAAGTTCTACCATCTTGTCCTCCATTAAACCGCTATGCGGTCACTAATTGCAAAGATATTAGTCCTTCTTTTTCTTAACAGCGTTAGTTTTAGCAGGCATAGCCTTTGCCTCAAGAACACCTGCGCCTACTAGAAGTGCGCGTACGGTATCGGTAGGTTGAGCGCCGTTTGCAATCCACTTATTAGCCTTTTCAGAATCAATCTTGATTTCTGCGGGCTCGGTCTTAGGATTGTAAGTACCAACTACGTCGATAAATCTACCGTCTCTGGGGGAACGGGAATCCGCTACTACCACTCTGTAAAAGGGGGACTTCTTGTCGCCCATACGGGTCAATCTGATTTTAACTGCCATTTTTCTATTTCTCCTTCGAATAAAATATATTTTTTGTTATTTGATACGCTTTCGCGTTTTGTAACCTTATTTAGAACGGAAATTTGAATTTCCCGCCTCTTCCGAAAGAACCATTTTTGAATTTTTTCATAAGTTCTTTGGTTTGTTCAAACTGCTTTAGAAGTTGGTTTACGTCCTGAATAGTAGTTCCACTTCCGTTTGCAATTCTAATTCTTCGGCTTGATTTGATAATTTCAGGTTTATCGCGCTCTTGTTTCGTCATTGAACGGATAATAGCCTTAAATTTTTCAATCTTACTCTCGTCAATGTCTTTTTCGGATATCTTAAGATTTCCCATACCCGGGAGCATTCCTAATAAGTCCGCCATACTACCCATTTTCTTAAGACTTTCAAACTGGAGCAAATAATCGTCAAGCGTAAAACTTGCATCACGAAGTTTGCGCTCCATTTGTTTCATTTCTTCTTCAGAAACAGCCGTTTGAGCCTTCTCGATAAGCGTTAACACGTCACCCATACCGAGAATTCTCGATGCCATACGGTCAGGATAGAAAGGCTCTAGGTCACCAGACTTTTCTCCGATTCCGCAAAATTTAATCGGTTTTCCCGTTACCGCTTTAATCGAAAGCGCAGCACCACCTCTCGTGTCTCCGTCGAGTTTAGTAAGTATTACGCCCGTAATATCAAGTTGTTCGTTGAACGAATTTGCAACGGTTACGGCGTCTTGACCAGTCATAGCGTCAACGGTAAGCAAGATTTCCGTAGGACTTACCGCCTTCTTTACTTCGTTAAGTTCTTCCATCAACGCTTCGTCAATATGAAGTCTACCAGCAGTATCAATAATTACGGTATCGTATCCTTTCGATTTTGCCTCTTTAATCGCCTCGACAGCAGTTTTAGCAGGCTTAGCCGTTCCACGCTCAAAAACCTCGGTATTTACGCTCTTTCCGACGACTTTAAGTTGGTTGATTGCAGCGGGACGATAAATATCACACGCTACGAGCATAGGTTTTTTCCCTTGCTTAATTAAGTATTGAGCAAGTTTTCCGCACATCGTTGTTTTACCTGCGCCCTGAAGACCGCAAAGCATTATTACGGTAGGCGGAGCGGATGAAACCTCTAATTTAGCATTAGTCGAACCCATTAGTTCAATAAGTTCGTCGTTTACGAGTTTTACCACTTGTTGACCAGGAGTAAGGCTATTGATAATCTTTTCGCCTACTGCCTTTTCACTAACTCGAGCAATAAATTCCTTACAAACGGTAAAATTAACGTCAGCCTCTAAAAGAGCAATACGAATTTCACGCATCGCTTGCTTAATTTCGAGTTCAGTAAGTTTACCTCTTGCTTTCATCTTACTGAAAATATGATTTAACTTTTCACTTAAACCACTAAAAAGTGCCATTATTGCTCCTATAAATTAGTTAAAACGTCCGAAATAATTAAGGTCGCCTCTTTATCGTTACCGTTTCTTAATTGTTCTAAACTCTTTTCTAAGGCGTCTTTAACGGTGGATTTTAGTTTAACCGCGCCTACGCTCTCCTCATAAAACTTTAGTTGCTCACACGCTTTTACGATAGTGTCTCGTACGGCTTGCCTCGTTACTCCTGTATTTTCAGCAATTTCCGATAACGATAAGTCGTAATCATAATAACTGCTAATAACGTCACGCTGACGGGGCGTTAGTAATTCACCGTAAACGCTCGCAAGTTCGCCGATTAAAAGGTCCTTTTTCAATCCACTCACACGTCCATACAAAATTAAAGGTGTAAAGCAAAAT
>JAZOMX010000010.1:0-2986 GCA_045654245.1 Pumilibacteraceae bacterium
ACGGTACTCCCCGTCCTATTCCCGACGCTAGTTACGCTTACGTTATGAATACGCCCGGTTTCAACGGTATGCCCTCTGAAAAGGCAAAGAGCGCAATTCTTGACAAACTCGCTAGCGAAGGCAAAGGCGAAAAGAAGATTAATTACCGTTTGCGCGACTGGTCCGTTTCCCGTCAGCGTTACTGGGGCGCACCTATTCCCGTAATCCATTGTGAGCATTGTGGCGCTGTTCCCGTTCCCGAAAAGGATTTACCCGTGGAACTTCCCTACAACGTAAACTTTACTCCCGACGGTCAATCTCCGCTCGGAAAATGCGAAGAGTTTATGAACACGACTTGCCCCGTTTGCGGTCGTCCTGCTCGTCGTGATGCTGATACTTTAGATACTTTCGTTTGCTCGAGTTGGTATTTCTTACGCTACCCAGACGCTAATAACGCCGACAAACCGTTCGATACAGAGTTTATCAACAAAATGCTCCCCGTCGATAAGTACGTTGGTGGTGCAGAACACGCTTGTATGCACCTACTCTACGCACGCTTTATCGTAAAGGCGCTCCGTGATATGGGCTACCTCAACTTCGACGAGCCGTTTAAGTCGCTCGTTCACCAAGGTCTTATTCTCGGTCCGGACGGAACGAAAATGAGTAAGTCGAGAGGCAATATCGTTAACCCAGATAAATACGTTTCCGAATACGGCTCAGATATCTTTAGAGCGTACCTTATGTTCGGTTTTTCGTACACCGAGGGCGGTCCGTGGAGCGACGACGGAATTAAGTCGATTGCTAAATTTATGGACAGACTTGAGCGTATCGTTACCAAAGATTACGCTTGCGCTACCCCCGATAAGTCTGCTGAAAAAGAACTCCTCTATGCGCTTAACTACTGCATAAAGAGTGTTACCGCCGATATGGATACTTTCTCGTTTAATACCGCTATCGCGCGTATTATGGAACTCGTAAACGCTATGTATAAGGCTGACGGTAAGGTTAGCGAGGCGGTTATGGAGGAGGTTCGCGATAAACTCGTTCGCATTATTGCACCTATTACTCCGCATATTGCCGAGGAACTCAACGAAATCCGTGGTGGAAAAACTGCCGTTCTTAATATGCTGTTCCCCAAAGTTGACGAAAGCGCACTCGTTTTGGACGAAGTTGAACTAGCCGTTCAAATTAACAGCAAAATGAAAACCAAGATTATGGTTCCCTCCTCTGCTGATAACGCTGAAATCGAAAAGATTGCTCTTTCCGACGCTAAAGTTATCGAGGCTCTCGAGGGTAAGACACCCAAAAAAGTTATCGTAATCAAGGGCAGACTTGTTAATATCGTGGCTTAAATTATAAAAGGACTGCCGTAAGCAGTCCTTTTTTATAGGATTATACTATGAGTAATTTTACTATTAGAAAAGCAACCGAAAACGACTGCTACCTTATTCTTAATTTTATTAAGGCGCACGCCGATTACGAAAAAATGGCAGACCAAGTAACAGCCGACGAAAATTTGCTTAAAAAATGGTTATTTGACGAGCGCATTGCCGAAGTCGTATTCGCTTGCGAAAACGGAAAAGAGGTGGGTTTTGCGCTGTTTTTCCACAATTTTTCTACCTTTTTAGGCAAAGCAGGACTTTATTTAGAGGACCTCTTCGTTCTCCCCGATTACCGTGGAAAAGGTTACGGAATAGGCTTACTTAAATACCTTGCTAAACTATCGCTTGAACGTGGCTACGGCAGATTTGAGTGGTGCTGTCTAGACTGGAATAAACCTAGCATTGACCTCTATCTTGCTATGGGCGCAAAGAAAATGGACGAGTGGACAACCTATCGGCTATGCGGAAAAGAACTTGAAAACTTTGCAAAAGACTAACGAAAAGGACTTGAATAAAATCAAGTCCTTTTTCGATTTATAAATTTGGAAACTTTTCTATAAAATTATTCCAAATGGTTTTTGGAGAACATCCAAAAGCATCTTTGGGGAGACGCACAAACGTTTTTTTGAGTATTTCGTCGCCGATTGTTTTATAATATGCGTGAGCAATTGCACAGGCAATTGCAGTAAGGGTATCAGTATCGCCACCGATTGAAACGCTAATGCGAATACAGTCCTCAAAATCCTTGGAAATTAAAAAACAATATATGGCTTGCGGTACGGTTCCTTGGCAACTTTCCTCAAAAAAATAGTTTTTTCTTAAATCCTCATACTCGAAATCTATATCGTAATGACGCTTAACGTAATCTGCTATAAACTCTTTGCTTTTTCCTATTCGCGCATAATATACGCACATTGCCGTTACTTCTGCGCCCTTAATTCCCTCAGGATGATTGTGCGTCACTTCCGTTATTGCTTTCGAGAAAATTTTAACTTCTTCTTCGTTGTTTGCATACCAACCAACTGGTGAAATTCGCATAGCGGAACCATTTCCAAAACTGCCGTAAGGACGAGGCTTTTCAGAAAATAACCAACGTCTAAAACCACCACCATAACCACGTTGCGGATATGCTCTACCCCATTTTTGAAAGGTTTCAACAATTTTTTCAGCATCGTTATAATATCCATTTTGCATCATTTCAGCCACAGCAATCGTCATTATGCTGTCGTCAGTAAGTCTGCTTTTAGGTCCAAACAATGGAAATTTTTTAACGTTAATGTTATCAAACTCATATACGCTTCCTACGGTATCGCCTATTATTGCTCCTATCATCTTAATCTCCTTAATTAAAATTTGTTACCAAAAAAGATGGAAAAAAACCTTACCGCTATGGTAAGGTTTGACGCTACTACTGAGAATAGAAAAAGTAAGGTCGGAATATTGAATTTGAAAACTCTTCCGTGATTGCTTTTCCACTGCGCAATCAATTCTTCAGGTTCTTATGTTTCATTTAAGTAACTCTATTTGTTACTCTCTTAAAGGAGGTGATCCAGCCGCACCTTCCGATACGGCTACCTTGTTACGACTTCACCCCAGTCATTGGTTTTACCTTAGGCGGCTGCCCC
>JAZOMX010000011.1:0-125312 GCA_045654245.1 Pumilibacteraceae bacterium
ATGGTTAAACTAGCGCCATAAACTATGACGGCAACCCCGCATTACGCCTGTCGGGGCGTCCCGACCGGGGACTTCGTGCCCTCCCGTAAACACACGAAAAACGCTACGCATTTTTGGTGCTCGCCTCGTACTCGCTACGCTCGTGGCGTTCGCCTACTTCGTAGGCTCGGCTAGCGGGGTACTTCGTACCCCTTCCGTAAGCATCAAAAAACGCTACGCATTTTTGGTGCTCGCCTCGTACTCGCTACGCACGTGGCGTTCGCCCACTTCGTAGGCTCGGCTAGCGGGGACTTCGTACCCCTTCCGTAAACACACGAAAAAACACCGCACCTCGTTGGGTACGGTGTTTTTTTGGTGCCGCCGGTCGGGGTCGAACCGACACGGTATCTCTACCGCGGGATTTTGAGTCCCGTGCGTCTGCCAATTTCACCACGGCGGCATAAAATCAATTGACAGCGGTAATATAATAACATATAATTTCGACTTTGACAAGCAAATGATTGATAAAAAATAAAAAACCTTGTATAATTAGATAGTAGGAAAGACGAAAACTTTAATGCAGGGAGGAAGGCTAATGGAAAATATGTTGCTAATTGACGGTAACAGTTTGCTCAATAGGGCGTTTTACGCGTTACCGCCACTTAATAATTCAAAAGGTGAACCGACACAAGCGGTTTACGGATTTACGACTATGCTTATAAAAGCGATAGCCGATTTTAAGCCTACCTATATAGCGGTTGCGTTTGACTTGCCCGTGCCGACTTTCCGACATAAATTGTATAGCGAATATAAAGCGGGCAGAAAGAAAATGCCCGACGAGTTGGCGGTGCAAATTCCCATACTAAAAAATCTTCTTCGTCTAATGAACATAGCAATCGTAGAGAAAGAAGGATACGAAGCGGACGATATAATCGGTACGCTATCGAAACGAGATGACGTAACGACTTATATTATCACGGGAGATAGAGACAGTCTCCAACTAATAGACGAGAACACGAGGGTAGTTCTTACCAAGCGTGGAATTAGTGAAACAATAATCCTCGACGAGGCGAAACTGAAACAAGAATTTTCATTAACGCCTTCGCAAGTAATCGACTACAAAGCGCTTGCAGGCGACGGAAGTGATAATATCCCGGGTATTGCCGGCGTAGGCGAAAAAACGGCAATCGGCTTGCTTGAAAAGTACGGTAACCTTGACGGGATTTACGCTAGCGCAGACGAGATTAGCGGAAAACTTGGCGAGAAAATTCGTGGAGGCGAGGAAAGCGCACGCCTATCGTATACGCTTGCTACGATTAATACTTCCGTTCCGCTCGATATGAGCCTAAATCAATTTACTTTCGACTACCCGTTTTCTTCTTCTGTCCGTGCGTTTTTTATCGACAACGCGTTTAAGAGTTTGGTTAAGCGCGACGACATATTTAACCAAACCGAAAACGACGAAATCGAAACGAAAACTTATGAGTTCTCTTACGAAAAACTTACGAGCGAGGAGCAAATCGTATCCGTCTTAAATAAAGCCGAAGAACTTGCAATCTTTATCGGCGAGAAAATAATATTCTCTCTCGACGGCAAAACGGAGTACGAAATCGGACTGAAACAAACGCTTATTGACGAAGGGCTTGATTTTAATAGGGCTATCGGATTGCTTAAACCCGTGTTTGAAAACCGTTCGGTTCGTAAAATCGTATTCGACGGAAAAACCACGAAAAAACAACTTGCTAGATACGATATAGAACTACTAAACTACGACGATATAAAACTAATGCAGTTTATCGAAGATATGCGAATTTCTTGCGATACCGTTAGCGAACTCGTTGAAACGACGGGGTACGACAAAAACTTTACGGCAAGTTCAGCCTTTCTTTTGTGCTTGCAGTTGCGTAAAAGCCTCGTTAAGAGCGGACACGCCTCACTTTATAACGAAGTCGAACTTCCGCTTGAGCGAGTGCTTTTCGATATGGAGCGTCGTGGAGTAAAGGTGGATACGAAATTACTTGATGAACTCGGCGAACGCTTTACCGAGAGGGCAAGCGAACTAACCGAAAAAATCCACGCACTTGCGGAGCGAAAATTCAATATTAATTCGCCCAAGCAACTCGCCACCGTTTTGTTTGAAGAAATGGGCATAGAATACCCCAAAAAGACCAAAAAGTACTCGACTAACGCCGAAATTTTGGAGCAAATTGAAGATAAACACGAGATTATTCCGCTAATTATCGAGTACCGTTTTATATCTAAACTTAACAGCACCTATATCGAAGGCTTGAAAAAACTGCTTGCAGGTGGAGAGATTATCCACACCGACTACAAGCAAATGCTAACGACGACCGGTCGTCTTTCGTCGGCAGAACCGAACTTGCAAAATATTCCCGTCCGTACCGAAGAGGGCAAAGCGTTACGCGGACTTTTCATAGCAAGAGAAGGCTATACTTTCGTGTCGGCAGACTATTCGCAAATTGAACTTCGCTTACTAGCGCACTTTTCGGGCGACGAAACTTTGCGTAGTCTTTATCTAGCTGGCGAGGATATTCACTCGCGCACGGCGTCCGAAATGTTCGGTGTTCCTATCGAAGAGGTTACTAAAGATATGCGTAGAGAGGCGAAAGTAATTAATTTCGGTATAATCTACGGTATGAGCGAATATGGATTAGCGCAGAGCCTTAAACGCCCGCCAAGGGTAGCGAAGAAATATATGGAAACTTATTTTTCTCGTTTCCCGTCCGTTAAGCCTTATTTTGAGGGAATAGTCGAGGATGCAAAAAAGAACGGATATACTACGACTTTACTGGGCCGAGTGCGTTATATTCCCGAACTTGCCTCGCCCAACGCTATGGTGCGCCAGTTTGGCGAGAGAGCCGCTATGAATATGCCCCTTCAGGGAAGTTCTGCTGACATAATCAAGAAAGCAATGCTACTAGTAAGCGAAGAACTCCGCAATAAAAAATCAGAACTAATATTGCAAATCCACGACGAACTTATAATCGAGGCTAGCGACGACGAAGTGGAAGAAGTAAAGCGCATAATAAAACAATGTATGGAAAAAGCGGTAACTCTTACCGTGCCTTTACCCGTCGAGGTGGAGAGCGGAAAAAGTTGGCTTGACTGTTAGGAGGAACAAATGAAACCTTGCGTTATAGGAATAACGGGCGGAATTGCGAGTGGAAAAACGGCGGTAACCGATATAATCGCCGAGTTGGGCGGACGAATTATCGACGCCGATATAATTTCGCGAAAAGTGGTTGGTAAGGGAACGAAAGGCGAAAAAATGCTCATTAAAGCGTTCCCAACTGCGTTTAACGAGGGCGAATTAGACCGCTCGGCTCTTCGCAAAATCGTTTTTGCGGACGAGAATAAGCGCAAAAAACTCAACGCAATTACTCATCCGCTAATCGAAAAAGAGGCGAAAAGGCTTATTAAGGAGGCAAAAGAACGAGTTTTATTCTTTGCCGTGCCGTTGCTTTTTGAAACGGGGTTCGAGCGCTATTGCGATTACACGGTGGTAGTGTTTGCCTCGCTTTCGGAGCGCATAAAAAGACTACTTAAGAGAAATCCTAACCTTACGAAAGAAGATGCGGAGGCGATTATCTGCGCTCAAACGAGCGACGCCGAGCGTATAAAGAAAGCCGACGAAGTATTGCTTAACGACGGCTCGGAGGAGGATTTACGCAAAATAGTGGAAGAATTTTACTCGAGGGTAACCAGCGAGGCTTAAAATATTGCCTCCGTTTGTTATACTTATTGTTGCTTGTTATAGCCGTAGTGTTTATCGTAGCGCTACGGTTTTTCTATCCCGTAAAATACCGTCCGCTTGTAGAGAAAGCAGGTGAGCGTTATGGCGTTGAGCCTGCTCTGATTATGGCTATAATTAACACGGAAAGCGGATTTCACGCAAACGCTACTTCGCCTCGAGGTGCGGTAGGACTTATGCAACTAATGCCCAAAACGGCAGAGTGGATAGGTAAAAAAGAAGGAATAAAAATTACTAATTTATATAATGAAAACGAAAATCTTTTGTTAGGAACTGCGTATTTTAAGTATTTGCTAGAGCGATTTGGCGAAGAAAAATGGGCGATAATTGCTTATAATGCAGGCGAGGGTAACGCTATGAAATGGAAAACCCAGCAAAAAGAAATACCCTTTCTAGAAACTCGTAATTATCTAGAAAGGGTAGGGTTTGCATATAAAATTTACACTCAGTTGCTTTAATTTAGAGCACCGGCGTTGCGTAAAATACGGCGACACTCGGACAATATTTCATCTCTAAGAGAAAGAGGAGATAGAATTTTTATACTTGCGCCAAAAGAGAGTAGTTTGTTTACCAAAAGTTTGCCTGAATATAAGTTTGCTTTTGCGATATACTTATATCCGCGTTCAAATACGGCGTCAACGCCCAACCACTCTTCAATATCCGTCAAAATAGTAGAGGAGAACTCTATCTCGAGGTCAACCGTCGCTATATCGTCGAAATTGCCGTCTAGTTTTTCGTACACGTCGCAGGGCTTGCGAGAAAAAGTTTGGTCCGTTTCGGATATAGATTGAATACGCGCTAACTTAAATAAACGGAAATCGTTGCGGAAATGACACCAGCCGAAAACGTACCACACGCCCTCTTTAAGTATGCGGTAATACGGGTCGAAAAGTCTATGTGTTTGCGCTTCGTACCTATCGTTATAGACGAGGGTTAGACTTTTTCCGCTGTCGATAGCGCGCTGAATAACCTCCATTTTTACCCTATAAAGAGTGGGGTTGTTCCAAGGCCCTGCGTCAATAATAAGCGAGTCAGTCCCGATAAGATATTGCTTGTCCGCTTTTCTTTTCGCTAGATAGCCCACCTTATCGGTCAGCGAACGAGTAACCGAATCGTCCTTTTCGGGCAAAGCGTTAAGCCCCGTGATAAGTCGCTTTAATTCGCTTTCGGTAAAGAAAGTGCTGTCGAACTGATATTCTTCGGAAATAGAATAACCGCCTTTCGGTCCTTTGATAGAATACACGGGAACGCCCGAGGCGGACAAAGCGTCGATATAACGAATAACCGTTCTTTCGCTTAATTCAAATTTTTCGGCTAAATATTTTTTGGTAACTTTTTTATTATTTAGAATAGTAAGTAGCATACCGAACATTACGCTATTATTCATTATTCCGCCTCCGTAAAAAAATTTGAAAAAAAATTGAAATTATTTTAAAATATTATATAATAGTGACACTCCGTTGTCAACAATATTATGCTAGAATATAGAAAAAAACACGGAGGAACTCCAAAATGTATATCGGAATTGAAATTAAAGGCAACGCTAAACCTGGCGAAGTAGTAATAATAAAATCTGACAACGAGGGCGGAATCGGCGCGTTTTTGATGACGGGCGAAAAAATCGGCGAACCCGTTGGCCGTCAACCCGAGGGTTGCGTGGATTACTGGGCTATGGCTAGTACGCTATATAACAATAGAGTTCTTTGCCGTCTTGCCGTTAGATGCGGAGACACCGCAATTTTACAAACGGATAGTCGCCTACTTGCTAGCGTTGACGGAGTAAGGTTTACGGGCACGGGAGTAAAGTTGCCCGCATACAGTTATTGATTTATTCGCATATCCCTCTCCCGAGTTTTTCTCTCACTTTTTTTTCGGGAGAGGGAACTCCTTGGCATCTCTCTGCTCTTAATTAGAGTGGAATCCTCAATAAAAAGAAAATGCACTGCGGTTTTGCCGTGGTGCATTTTCATTTATTACATTTAATTTTCGTTTTACTTAAGAGCGTCTTTCATAGAAAAGAGCCCGTTTTTCTTGTCGGCGATAAAGAGTGCAGCCTTGATTGCTCCGTTAGCGAAAATCTTACGAGATAGAGCGGTGTGAGAAATAGTTACGATTTCGTCGGGACCGGCGAAGATTACGTCGTGTTCACCAACGATTGTACCGCCTCGAACTGCGTGAATAGTAACCTCGTTTTTCTCGCGCTTGCTTTGACCTTCTCTGCCGTAGAGGTATTTAGCGTCGTCACGAACGGACTTTACGCTATCGGCTAACATAAGAGCAGTACCGCTAGGTGCGTCAACCTTTTGGTTGTGATGCTTTTCGATAATTTCGACGTCGAAGTCGGCCAAAACTGCGGTTGCTTTTTCCACGATATCGAGAAGAAGGTTTACGCCCAAACTCATATTGCCCGAGCGAAGAACGGCAACGGACGAAGAAAGAGCGTTAATTTTTTGAATATCGTCCTCGCTATAACCCGTTGACGCTAAAACCGCTGGCTTAGAATACTTGGTGCAAAGACTAACGACGGACGGCAAAACTTCAGCGCGCGAAAAATCGACTACCACGTCGAAGTTATTAGGAACTTCGTCAATATTTGAATAAGTGGGAACGGAGGGGTGGGGAACGATATCGTATCCTCCTACTACCTCGCAATCGGGGTTTTCGCTAGCCATATCAACGATAAAGCGTCCCATTTTTCCCGAAATTCCGAACAAGAAAATTTTGGTCATAATATCACCTATAAACTAAATTAGTCGTAAGTTTTCCATATCTTTTTTAAGGCGCAACGCATTTTCCTCTTCCATTTCGGTTAAGGGAAGACGAGGAATACCAGCGTCAAAGCCTAGGAAGTTCATACCTTTTTTAACGGGGATAGGATTAACTTCGCAGAAAAGTGACTTAATAATAGGCAAGAGCGCAAACTGAGCGTTCTTTGCCGTAGCGTAATCGCCACGAGCCATAGCCTCGGTAATAGCAAGCATTTGTTTCGGCGCAACGTTAGCGCAAACGGAAATAACGCCTTTCGCGCCTAGCGTCATACCTACGTAGGTAAGAGCGTCGTCGCCAAGATAAATATCCATTTTATCGCCAACGAGAGAGGCAATCTCTTGAAGTTGGTCAACGTTTCCGCTCGCCTCTTTAATTCCAACCACGCCGTCGATTTCGGCGAGTTTAGCCACCGTTTTAGGTAAAATGTTTACACCCGTTCTTCCGGGAACGTTGTACGCAATAATAGGGGTGGAAACGCTTTTAGCAATCGCTGAATAATGTTCTACGATACCTTTTTGAGTACACTTATTGTAGTAGGGAGTAACGACTAAAAGTCCGTCAACGCCCAACTTTTCCGCTTTTTTCGCGCTTTCAACGGTGTCTGCGGTGCAGTTGCAACCAACTCCAGCCACGACTGGAACTCGTCCTGCGACTTTTTTAACTGTGAATTCGATTGCTTGTTGTTTTTCGTTATCGGACATAGTAGGGGGTTCACCCGTAGTACCGCAAACGCAAAGCATATCGACACCGCTATCAATAAGATAGTCGATAATTTTACCAAAGCAATCAAAGTTAATGCCTTGCTTGTCGAAAGGAGTAATCATAGCAACTCCTACGCCGGTAAAGATAGACATAGTATTTTCTCCTAAAAATTAACCTCTTTTAGCAATAATGCGCTCTGCAATTTGAACAGCGTTGGTTGCAGCGCCTTTTCTGATGTTGTCAGCAACTACCCAAAGGTTAACGCCGTTTTCAACCGAGAAGTCTTGTCTGATTCTGCCAACGAAAACTTCGTCGCGGTTCTCGCACTCGAGGGGAGTGGGGTAAACGCCGTTTGCCACGTCGTCCATAACGATTACGCCTTCAGCGGAGCGAAGAACTTCGGTAACGGACTCTCTCGTAACGGGGGAGTAGAACTCGATATTAATCGACTCGCTGTGTCCGTAGTAAACGGGAACGCGAACGGTAGTAGCGGTAATCTTAAGCGTATCGTCGCCAAGAATTTTCTTGGTTTCGTTAATCATTTTTTGCTCTTCCTTAGTATATCCGTCCTCTTGGAAAACGTCGATATGAGGTAAGCAGTTGCCGAAAATGGGCTTGGGAAATTTCTTGGGGGGATTACCCTTAACGCCTTCTTCTAGGTCGGTAAATCCGCCTACGCCAGCGCCAGATACTGCCTGATAGGTAGAGTAAACGATTCTCTTAATCTTGAACGCCTTATGTAGGGGCGCAAGAGCAACCATTGCTTGGATAGTGGAGCAGTTGGGGTTAGCGATAATGCCCTTGTTCCAGTCGATATCGTAAGCGTTAACCTCGGGAACTACGAGGGGAACTTCGTCGTGCATTCTCCATTGACTAGAGTTGTCAATAACGGTTGCACCGCAATCAGCGAAGATGGGCGCAAAATCACGGCTCGTACCACCACCGGCGGAGAAGAGCGCGATATCAATCTTTCTCGAGCGCACGTTAGCCTCGGTGAGTTCGATAACGGTGTAAGTTTTGCCGAGGAACTCAACCTGTTTACCTGCGGACTTACTGCTCGCAAAAAGGTATAACTCGTCGATAGGGAGTTTTCTTTCTGCTAAGACTTCAAGCATTTTTCTGCCTACCATACCGGTAGCGCCAACTACTGCAACGTTGTACTTCATAATATTATTACCTCCAAAAAAGTGTGATTACAAAAATAAAACAGTCAAAGTGAAAGTACTTTTGACTGCATAAAACCCGCTGATGTCAAATAATGTACTCCACTTAAAAAGTGACAGTCGTAAGGTATTATCCATTACGCCCAACGGTAAGACGAAAGCGTTAGTCTTATCGCTTCGGCAGTGATACCCTTTCGCCCGATAGCAACGCTTTGCTGTAAAACCGGGGTACTAATGCTCACCGCTCCTCATTATTGCATAAAGATAATAGCACAATAGTTTGTTCTTGTCAATCAATTTATAGCAAAAAAGGGGGCAAAATGATTGAAAAAAAAGTAAAAATGGTATATAATCTATAATAGGTAAATAGTACAATGGTTAATTTTCGTATTTTAGCCGAAAAGGAGTAGGAAATAAAAGCGTGTTTGCAAAAGCCGAACGGCGAATTTATAACCGAATTTTACGGAGCGGTAAAAGATATTTCGGAAAAAAGTTACGAACCGCTTCTTGTAAAGCACGCGCTTAAAAAGACTGATTTCGGGTATGCCCTGACGAAAAAAAAGGCAACGGCGAGCGTAGTCGTTTGTGGCGAGGGTAAACTTAAATTTCCTACCGCAATCGTGCTTGCAAACAAAACCAAGAAACACGATATTTATATTCTTGGTGAAAAAGAAACCGTCCTACCTAATTTACCTACGCTGGTAATTGAGTTTACCAAAGGCAACGGAGTATATTGTTCGGCTGGAACGAAAATTAGCGGAGGCGTTTTAGTTCGTGTTGACGCTAGCGAAGGCGATAATTCTGCCGTTGCGGACGGAATCGTTGCGCTTGAGAGCAATAACCTAAAAGTTAAGGTCAAAGAGGGTAACCCACTCTTTATCGAGGCTTACTATTTCGAGCAAACGGATTTGGAACGATTTACTATGGCGCTAGCCCGCTTAACGGCGTCCAAGCAGTACCGAGTTACGGTAGAGCGAGCAGTCGAGCCGATAGCAGGCAGTAACCGATTGCTTGCAAGTATTTTACCTATTCTAGGGAAAAAGGAAGAATATCCCACCGAGTTTTGTTTTAAGCCGTACCACGAGGTAGCGAAAAACGAAAACGCCGTCGTTAGAATTTCGGGCGACGGAGAGGATAAAATAGAGATAATAACGAAACTAATCGACGCACTTACGGAGGAAAAGTAATGGCACAGAAAAAAGGCATAATGTATCGTATTCATATGGGAAGTGACAACAAGCCCGATTTTACCCCCAATAAATTACCGGGAACTCGTTTCCAAGTGTTTAAGGACGTATTCTTTAATAGACTTGGCGCGATGGTAAAGTTGAGTTTTTTGTCCATACTTTTTTGCTTGCCGGCAATCGTTTGGCTAATCTTAATGGCGTCCGTTCGTCAACACGACGCAGCAATCGTGCCCTATTCGGCTAACCTTGGATTAGGCTATCCCGTAGTAACGGACGCATTGTTAATCGGACAGTACCGTACCTTTATATTCGAGGCGCAAAGTTACGCAATTTTAGTGCCCCTAATCGCAATAGCGGGAGTAGGACTAGCGGGAACTTTTAACGTAATGAAATTATTTGGCTGGGGCGAAGGCGTATCGGTAGTAGGTCCGTTCTTTAGAGGAATTAAGGAAAACTGGAAGAGTTTCTTGGTAATTTATCTTTTTGCCGGAATGTCCGCTTTTCTATTAATATTTACGATTTCAGCGTACAACTATATGAATATGCTCTCTAGCGTTTTGCGTGTAGTAGCAATGATTTTAGGAATACTCCAGTTCGTACTAATGCTTTGTATGACGCTATTTATGAGTACGCAAGCGGTAACCTACAATCTTTCGATTTTCAGATTGTTTAAGAATTCGTTTATTTTCTCGATTGCGCTCGGCTTACAAACGCTATTCTTTATCGTGATATCACTACTCCCCGTAATCATTTTACTAATTCTACCCAACTCCTTTGCTATTTTCGGTTGGATGATATTCATTTTCCTAGGACCTGCGTTTATTATCCTTATTTGGACGGTGTACTCACAATGGGCTTACGACGAGTTCGTAAACGTCAAGATTAAGGGTGCGCAAAAGAGAAGGGGTATGTACACTAAGAACACCGAAGAGGACAAAAAGGCGGAGATTGAACGCTTGAGAACTCGCAACGTTATTTACGGAGCGGAAGTCGTTGCTCGTAAGATTACGAGTATCGACGAGGGCGCTCACATTACTCCTCTTGCTAGCACCTATTCGAGAGCGGACCTAGCGCGTCTTGCCGACGAGCGTGCTGAAATGCAAAAAGAAGAGGTCGAGGCAGAACAAGAGTATAACGCAATGCTTGAAGAAATGGAGAGAAAACGCCTCGAAGAACTTGAAAACGCAAAGAAGAATAAGCGTCGCCATAATGTAAAGAAGAAAGAAAAAACTAAGCATAGTGAGGACGCTATCGGAACTATGCCCGTATCCGAAGAGGCGTATATAGAGCCTTCTTACGACGACGGCAAAGCGAAAACGAACCTCTTTGAAGTTCCCACTGAGAAAAACGGTAAGAAGAAAAAGAGAAGATAATGTACGAACAGTTATCAAATTATTACGACGATTTTATGCAAGAAGTCCCCTACGACGAGTGGGTGGACTTCCTCGCATATATAATCGGGAATAGAAAGCGAGGCTTTGAGGTCGGTTGCGGAACGGGAAGTATCGCTCTGCGTCTTATAGAGCGTGGCTATGCAGTATCGGGCTGTGACGTAAGTACCGAAATGCTATCCGTGTGCAGGGCGAGAGCGGACGAAGTTGGACTTGATATTCCGCTTTATCAAATGAGTGGAGAAAACCTCGTTTGCGGAGAAAAACAAGAGTTTATTACGGCAAACTGCGACGTGGTAAACTATATGAAAAAGCCCGAAAAATTTTTTGCAAGAGCGTATAATAACCTAACGGACGGCGGAGTTCTTATTTTTGATATATCGTCTGAGTATAAACTCAAGGAAATTCTAGGCAACTCCGTATTTACCGAAGAGAATAACGGCGTAACCTATATTTGGGAAAACGCCTTAAACCGTGATAGCGTAGATATGTTTTTGACCTTTTTTGTGCCCGACGGAAAGGGTAAGTACGAGAAGAAAACGGAAGAACAGCGTCAATATATACACGGCGAGCAAGAAATAATAGAAAAACTAAAAACCGCTGGATTTAGTAAGGTTAAGAGCGTGAACTTTTTATCCACGAGAAGGGGTAAAGCCAAGTGCGAGCGCATACAATTTATAGCGATAAAATAGAGCGGAAAAGGAAATAATGGCGAAAATATTAAAATTTACGCAAAGCGCCGATTACTATTTCAATAAAGGCGTAGAATATAAAGAGCAGGGCAATTTCGTTGACGCGATTGACAGTTTTTATACCGTAATAAAATTAGAACCTAAAAACCCGTACAATTACGTCGAACTTGGTTACGCTTACACCGACGCTCAACTTTACCGAGAGGGAGCGGATGCGTTCTTAAAGGCGCTTGCCCTCGATAAGAATATAGAGACGGTGTATATCGGACTTATGCAATGCTTTTCGGAAATGGGCAATATCGACCTTGGATTTTACTATTTTAAGTTGGGCGTAGAAAACGGCGTCGTTGAAGAAGATAGCCTAGACGAAATAGTGGAGATAGTGGAGAATAAGCGACCAAGACTGCGCTTATACGACGATTTAGCAGGCGAAACGATAGTAAAAAACGCTCGCCGTATGATGGCTAGTGGTCAAAACGCCGTCGCTAGAAGTATGCTCGAAGAAGTAGAGAGCAAAAACAAGAGTTACGCCGACGCTCAAAACAGTTTGGCGTATCTATCGTATTTAGAAAAAGAATATGAAAAATGCGTTCAGATTTCGGTGGAAAGACTAGCCGAGAACGAAAACGATAATCAAGCGTTAAGTAACGCCGTGCTAGCGTACCACGAATTAGGCGATAGCGAAAAGGAAAGAGAGTTCTCTTCTCGTCTAGTAAGCGTGGTTGACGCCTTTGATAAAAACTACGACGACAAGACGATTTATAGAATAGCGTCCGCTTTTATGCGAGTAGATAGCAGCGAATTAGCGCTACGCTACTATGAAAGATTGCTCGAAAAAAACCCGTACGACAGCCAAGCGCTATTAGTATATTCGCTTTGCCTTTATAACCTTTCACGCTACGAAGAGGCGAAAAAGTATATCGTAATGCTTAGAAAGGTTTATCCAAACAATTTGTCGGTAAAGTATTACGCGCGCCATATAATAAATAAGGATAACGAGCATATACCTCTTGGCGAAGTAATCCCCCTTGGAGAACACGAGAGAAGAAAACACCGAGTACACGAGGCTTTTTCGCTTTTATCTGAGGTCGATAAAGTCGTCGAGCGCCTTGACGAGGACGAAGAACTACGAGATATGGTAGTATGGATGTTCGATATCGAGGAGTATAATCTTTGTAGGGTTATGGCTGAATTTTTAGGTCAGCACCCCACTTGGCAAAAATTCTTACGAGAGCGATTACTAACTGCGTTCGGCTCGCCCTTTTTGAAAAGATATTACCTTACGGCGCTACTGCTATACTCGGGCGACAAAAAGATTACCGTGTCGTTCGACGGGAAACTGCGAACGATTATTCCGTCTGCGCCAAAGTTCGATAGTTACAAACTAGAGCGAATTTACTGGATAGCGTACTCGGGTGCGATTGCTTGCGGAGTAAAGAATATATCCAAACTCAAGAAAGCGTTTTTGGATATTCAACAGCGCATAGTGGATAGTGGCTTTGACCTTGAAAACGCCGACGAGCGTGCGCTTTCGGCAATCGTAGCCAACGAATCGCAACTTTGCGACGAATTTAAGAGTTTCTTTAACCTTGGAACTTTCTTTGATTGCGAGGACGAAAAGATTAAAGAGTACGCTGACGCTTTGGGTGTGGAAAAGAAACTGGACGCGCTATCGAAGTATCTAGAACAAGTGTTTGCCGACGCACAAAAAGCGATGGAAAATATTACTAGCGAAAGTGAAAACAATGAAGGAGAAGAGAAAAATGATTGATTTCGATAAACTTTTTGAAAAATATTTAGCAAAGTGGTATCAAGAAAACGCCGACGAAATGACGGCTGAGGAAATGGAAAATCAAATCCCCGAAGTTTACGAAAAGTGGGTTACTTCGCCGTGCGTTGAGGCTGGCGGAAAATCGCCCGAGCAATATTTCGAGGATATTACTGATGCCGATACGCTTATTAAAATGTTCGTTGACAGCGAGCGTGACGGTGGTGCGCCGTCGTTACTCCTTGCTCGTATCGCTATGGTAAGTGAGTGCGCAAAGGGACTAAGCGAAGTAATTTGTTCTGAAAAAGACGAAACGGTAGTAATAGAGGCTATGAATTTGCTTTGCGAGATGAACGAATCGCATCCGTTAGAGAAGTATATCGAGTTTATCGTTACTGGTTCGCACGGTGAAGGCGTAGCGGAACTAGGAGCGGAAATCTTAAAAGAATACGCACCCCTAGTTAAGGATAATATTTTCGCAGTCCTAAGCACCGCTACGGTAGAGCAAAAAGAAATTTTCGCCGACATTTTGGTAGAAACGGACAAGGACGATAGAATTTACGCCTTGCTTGAAGAATTGTTCAAAACTAGCAAAAATATTCCTTATATCGCAGGACTTATCGGAAAGTACGGCGACGAGCGTTGCGTACAATTCCTTTACCCTGCGCTTGACGAGTGTAACTACCTCGAGTTTATCGAAATTCGCTCGGCAATCGAAAACCTTGGCGGAGTAGTTGACGATAGTTACCGTGATTTTTCGGACGACGAGTATTATAAGGCGATTAAGAACTTAAAGTAAGGAGAACATCTTGAAAAGGATAACGCTAGAACAAGTAAAGGAGAACAAAGCAATCAACGACCTAATCGAGGTTGCTAATAAGAACCTTGAAATTATGGGCTATACGGAGCACGGACTTCGCCACGTCGGTTACGTTAGTAAGACGACGGCGAATATTTTGCGTGAACTCGGTTACGACGATAGAACGGTAGAACTAGGTGCGATTGCAGGCTGGCTACACGATATCGGAAACGCAGTAAACCGCAAAAATCACGGACTTTCGGGCGCAACGCTTGCTTTTACTTTGCTTAATAATCTAGGTATGGATATGACCGAAATAGGCACTATTACGGGCGCAATCGGTAATCACGAAGAAGAAACGGGATTGCCCGTATCCGCCGTTTCGGCAGCGCTTATTCTAGCGGACAAGAGTGACGCTCACCGTTCTAGAGTGAGAATGAGAAGGGTGGATAGAAACGATATTCACGACAGAGTAAACCTCTCGATTGCAAAAAATTCGTTAGTAGTCGATAGAAAAAACAATAAAATTCGCCTCGTTATCTTTATGGACGAAACCTCGTCGCTTATGGAATATTTGCAAATTTACCTCTCCCGTATGGTTCTATCGGAGAAAGCCTCTGCGTTTTTGGGTTGTTCGTTCGAGTTAGTAATCAACGGCGCAGTCATCAATCGCCACTCGCTAAAAACAACTTCGCTCGTGCTTTCGGGTAGCGAAAAAGAAGTAGGCGAAGACGAATAAAAACTAGAAAACAGAAAACTAAAAAAAGAGCAACTTTGTATCTAAAAAACTGATACGGTTGCTCTTTTTTTGTTCAATTAAAGTGTTTAAATCTCTTTTCAATAAGCGAAACGCCAAGGTACATTAGTCCTGCTAGCACGCACAAAATAACGGTTGAGGTCATTACTAAATCGAGTTTAAAAACTTGCCCTCCGTAGATAATAAGGTATCCTAGTCCTGCGCTAGAAACTAAGTATTCGCCCATAATCGTACCAACCCACGATAGACCGAGGTTAATTTTAATAACGGATAAAAGAGTGGGCAGAGACGAGGGCAGAACGAGTTTAGTAAATATTTGCAGTTTACTTGCGCCCATAGAGCGGAGCAAAAATATTTGACCTTCGTCGCAAGCGCAAAAGCCCGATAGCATACTGATAATCGTTACGACTATGCAAATTAGAAAAGCCATAGCGATAATAGCGCCAGCGCCTGCCCCCATCCAAATTATGATAATAGGACCGAGCGCAATTTTAGGTAAAGCGTTAAGTACGACGAGGTACGGCTCGCTCACACGCTTTGCCTTTTCGCTCCACCAAAGCAAACTTGCTATAAGCGTGCCGACCAGCGTAGAGATGACGAAACCTAACAAGCACTCGTAAAGCGTAACGCCGATATGAAGAAGTAAATCGCCTTTAACGAGTGAGATAAAGCACTTGACTATCCCCGACGGCGACGAAGTGAAAAACGAATCGACGATACCAGTAAGCGTAGCGAGTTCCCAAAAAGCAAGAACGCCCACTAAAATTCCCACTTGCCAACAAACGACGGAAAATTTATCTTTCTTTATCGACCTTAAATACGCCTCTCTGGGCGAGAGTAATCTTTTGCTGTTCATATTTTTACTTCCTTCCAAATGATATCAAAGCACCTCGAAAAACCGCCGTCTTCTCTCCGCTCGAGGGGAGTTCCCTTTAGCGGTACGGTGTAATCTAGTTTAATCGTAGCAGGACGAGCGGACAATACCAAAATTCTATCGCTCATAGCCACCGCCTCGGATATATCGTGCGTGACGAGTAAGGTCGTTACGCCTTCTGCGGTAATAATAGCCTTTACGTCGCTTTCTACCGTCAGTCTCGTTTGAAAATCGAGTGCCGAAAACGGTTCGTCTAAAAGCAAGGTTTTAGGCTTGAACGCAAGCGTTCTAATAAGCGCAACTCGTTGTCGCATACCGCCCGAAAGTTGACTAGGGAAGTGATTGAGAAAAGAGCCAAGTCCGTATTTTTTGGTAAGAGCAAGAGCGTTTTCCTTCGTCTCGTCATTTTTATTTTTAAGGATTTCTAGCCCAAGCGTAATATTATCTTCAATCGTCCGCCAAGGGAGTAGGCAATCCCGTTGTAGCATATATCCGACCTCTCCGCTACGCCGAGGGGGAGCGCCGTTAATCGTAATCGTACCGCTTGATGGCTTAATTAGTCCGCTAACTACGGAAAGAATAGTAGTTTTACCGCAACCCGACGGACCGACGAGAGAGATGAACTCTCCGTCGTGCGCCGTAAAGGATACGTTTTTAAGTGCTTCCGTTTCTTGCTCGGGTGTCTGATAGGAAAGCGAAACGTCGTTTAAGCAAAGTTCAGCCATACCCAATTTTCTCCTAATAAATCGTTAGTTTTTTGCGTTGATTTCATTTACGAGAGAGTTATCAACGGCACTCGTATAGGTAACGCGACTCTCTAAAAAGCCAGCGTTTTCCATAACCGCTTGTAGTTTAATATAAGCCTCCTCGGTAAAGAAAAGGTCCTCTTTCCAAGCGTCGATACGAATATAACTGTTAATCGAGGCTACGATAGACGCGTCCGAAACGCCTTCAAAGGAGGGCGAGAGTGCGCCTGCAATTTTCTCGGGCGTAGAAGTCTTAATGAACTCGTAGCCTTTCTTGATTGCTCGTAAGAATTTAAGTAGTAAATCACGGTTTTTGTTTAGATAACTTTTGTTTACCGAGAACGAAGTGTAGGGAATTTCGCCTGACGCCTCGCCTACGGACGCTACGATATAGCCTTTACCCGAGGCTTGAAATTCGGAGGCGGTAGGCTCGAACAGAGTAGTGTAGTCCACGCTATCGTCCGATTCGAAAACGGGCCCCATCATATTGAATGCAACCGAAGTATTGAAGTTAAGGTCGGTTTGTTCGTCAAGTCCAGCCTCGTTTACGACGTATTGCATAGTCATAGCAGGAACTCCGCCGACGCGACCTGCTAAAACGTGTTTGCCCCTAAGGTCAGACCACTTAAAATTTGGCTGATTAGTTTTCGCTACCAAGAACGAGCCGTCGCGCTTGGTAAGTTGCGCAAAGATTATAGGATAATCTTTTTTGTTTTGCGCTTGACAATATACGGTAGCCTCCGGACCCATTAAACCTACGTCGGCAGAACCGGAAGTTAGCGCAGTCATAACCTTATCAGCGCCTCCGCCGTTAGTTAGTTCAATCTCGATTCCCTCGTCGCTGAAAAAGCCCTCGTTGATTGCAACGTACATAGGCGCGTAAAAAATCGAGTGAGCGACTTCGCAAAGCCTAATTTTCGTTTTGCCGTCGTCTTTACCGCAACCGATAAGCGAAAAGGAGCAAAGCGCAATAACGAAACAAAGCGTAATGCATAATAGTTTTTTCATAAAAAATCTCCTTGTTTTATCTTTCGTGGCTCTTGCCACTTAGTCTATACTATGATATTTTCTTTTCCGCGCGTGCAAAATGCGCTTAAAATGATTGAAAAAAATCAAATATTATGTTATACTAATAAAGTATAACGAAAAATACGGAGATAGAAATGAACAAGACTTACGAGCCAAAAACTTTTGAAGAGCGCATTTATAATAAGTGGCAGGAAAAAAAGTACTTCCACGCAAGCCCCAACGAGGATAAAACGCCCTTTACGATAGTAATTCCCCCACCCAACATTACGGGACAACTCCACATAGGCCACGCGCTTGACGACACGATTCAAGACGCGATTATTCGCTATAAGAGAATGAAGGGTTTTGAAACGCTATGGTTACCCGGAACTGACCACGCGTCGATTGCAACCGAGGTTAAAATCGTAGAAAAGATGCGTGAGGAAGGCCTAACTAAGGATAGCCTAGGTAGAGAAGGCTTTCTAAAGCGTGCTTACGAGTGGAAAGAACAGTTCGGCGGAAGAATAGTCGAGCAACTCAAGAAAATGGGATTTTCTTGCGACTGGGACCGTCTTGCGTTCACTATGGACGAGCGTTGTTCTAAAGCGGTAAGAGAAGTTTTCGTAAGAATGTACGAAAAAGGATTAATATACCAAGGCGATAGAATTATCAACTGGTGTCCTAAATGCCAAACGGCAATTTCGGATGCGGAGGTAGAATACGAGGGAGACGAGGGATGCTTGTGGCATCTTAAGTACCCGATTTCGGATAGCGACGAGTATATTATCGTAGCGACCACCCGTCCCGAGACTATGCTCGGAGACTCTGCCGTTGCAGTAAACCCGTCGGACAAGCGTTATACGGCGCTAGTAGGCAGGACGATTGATTTGCCTTTAACGGACAGAAAAATTCCTATCGTAGCCGACCGCTACGTAGATAAAGCGTTTGGAACGGGAGCGGTTAAGATTACGCCTGCGCACGACCCCAACGACTTCGAGGTAGGAATTAGACATAATCTCCCCGTAATTAGGGTAATGAACGACGACGCGACTATGAACGAACTTGCCGGTAAATACGCAGGGTTATCGAGAGAGGACGCAAGAAAAGCAATCGTAGAAGACTTCGACAAACTCGGACTTTTGGTAAAGGTAGAAAAGCACGAGCACAACGTAGGACATTGTTATCGTTGTCATACCGTAATCGAGCCGATTGTTTCCAAACAATGGTTCGTAAAAATGGAAGAACTCGCTAAGCCTGCAATCGAGGCGGTACTTAAAAAAGATATCGTCTTTATGCCTAAGCGATTTGAAAAGACCTATTTGCACTGGATGAACAATATTCGAGACTGGTGTATTTCCCGTCAACTTTGGTGGGGACACAGAATTCCCGTGTTCTATTGTGACGAGTGCGGATATCAAACGGCGTCTAGAGAGGACCTTAAGGTTTGTCCTAAATGCGGTAAGCCTATGCGCCAAGACGAAGACGTTCTAGATACTTGGTTCTCGTCGGCGCTTTGGCCGTTCGCAACTCTCGGCTGGCCGGACAACAACCCCGACCTTGAATATTTCTATCCCACTAACGTTTTGGTAACGGGATACGATATAATTACTTTCTGGGTATCGAGAATGATATTCTCGGGACTTGAACAAATGGGCGAAAAACCTTTCTCCGAAGTGCTAATTCACGGTATCGTTCGCGACGCTTTGGGAAGAAAAATGAGTAAATCGCTCGGAAACGGCGTTGACCCGTTACTATTGATTGAAAAGTACGGCGCAGATTCGCTCCGTTACTCGCTCGTAAACGGAATTTCCGCAGGCGGAGATATAAGATTCTCCGAGGATAAAATGGAAAGTTACCGTAACTTTATGAACAAGATATGGAACGCATCCCGTTTCGTTTTGATGAACTGCGAGAATATCAAGATTAAAGATATTAGCGAAGTGAAGAAACTTACGCTAGCAGATAAGTGGATTCTTTCCCGTCTTAACTCGGCAACGCAAGCGGTAACCAAGTTTATGGATAAGTACGAAGTAGGTCTTGCTGCCGCTAGACTTTACGAGTTTATTTGGAACGAACTTTGCGACTGGTATATCGAACTCAGTAAGACCACGCTATATAGTGACGACGACGAAAAGCGTAGCGATACGGTAAGCGTACTACTTTACGTTCTCCGTGAAACGCTTAAACTCGTTCATCCTATTATCCCGTTCGTAACCGAAGAAATCTACGACGCATTACCAAACAAGGATGCTGAAGATATTATGATTTCGCCTTTCCCCGAGTACTCGGCAAAGCGCAGATACGCAAAAGACAGCGCTAGTATGGAAACGGCTATGGAAGTAATCAAAGCGATTAGAAATCTCCGCAGAGAAATGAACGTAAGCCAAAACAAGCGTACGGCAATCCATCTCGTTCCTGCAGAAGGCAAGGAAAAACTTGTTAAATCGCTTTCGGGATATATTGAAAAATTAGCGTCGGGAAGTTCTTTCCATATCGGCGAACCCGAAGGTAAGAACGCGTCGCTAGTAACCGCGCTAGGTAAAATCTTTATTCCTATGGGCGACCTAATCGACTTTGACAAAGAAAAAGCGAGAATAACTGCTGAAATCGAGAAGGTTGACAGCGAAATCGCAAGAGCGGAAGGCAAACTCGCTAACGAGAGTTTCGTAGCAAAAGCACCCGTAGCGCTCGTAGAAAAAGAAAAAGAGAAGTTAGCGTCCTATCAAGAACTTAAGAAAGGACTAATAGAAAGTCTTAAGGCACTTGACTAGACGAAAAATAATTTTGGAGGATACACAAATGGAACTCGATAGAAGACCTGACGATATGGCGCGCATTACTACCAAAGAGCAAGCGGATGCGTTTATCGCCGAGCAAGTAGAAATTATACGCAAGCAAGTTGGCGACAAGAAAGTTCTTCTCGCGCTATCTGGCGGAGTTGATAGTTCGGTCGTTGCTGCGCTACTCATTAAAGCAATCGGTAAGCAACTTTACTGCGTGCACGTAAACCACGGACTTATGCGTAAAGGCGAGTCCGAACAAGTTATCGAAATTTTCAAGGACGGGCTTGATGCAAACCTAATATATATCGACGCTACCGATAGATTTTTGGATAAACTCGTAGGCGTTACCGACCCCGAGCAAAAGAGGAAGATTATCGGTGGAGAGTTTATCGTAGTATTCGACGAAGAGGCGAGAAAACTCGACGGTATCGCTTTCCTTGGTCAGGGTACGATTTACCCCGATATCCTAGAGAGCAAAGGCGTGAAAGCGCACCACAACGTAGGCGGACTTCCCGAGGGTATGCAGTTTGAACTCGTAGAGCCTATTAAACTTCTTTACAAAGACGAAGTTAGAGTAGTAGGTAAAGCGCTTGGTCTCCCCGCAAAAATGGTTGACCGTCAGCCGTTCCCCGGTCCTGGACTCGGAGTAAGATGTCTTGGCGAAATTACCCGTGATAGACTACACGCGCTCCGTGAAAGCGACGCAATCTTGCGTGAAGAATTCGATAACGCAGGACTAACCGACAAGGTATGGCAGTTCTTTACGGTAGTCCCCGATTTCCGTTCGACGGGAGTAAAAGACGGCAAACGCTTGTTCGACTGGCCCGTAATTATCCGCGCCGTAAACACCGTTGACGCTATGAACGCAACCGTTCCCGAAATTGACTGGGCGGTACTCAAAAAGATTACCGACAGAATTCTAAACGAAGTTGACGGAGTTTGCAGAGTTCTATACGACCTCTCGCCAAAGCCCGTAGCAACGATTGAGTGGGAATAAGAATTAGTCCATAATAAAATTATGAAAAAATGGTTTTCACACGAATATAATTTGCAACAAACTAGGGTAGAGTTTAACGTTGAGGACGAAGGGCTTAAGAAAATTTTTGACGACTGTGAGGCTCTTTGTAAGAAAAACGTTAGGACGTTTGGAGACTATACTTGTCTTGTTGAGGGAGCAAAATATATCGGGGTTTGGCTAGAAACTCAGCCCCTTGGTGGAGAAATGTATGCAAAGCGCGACTTAAAACTCGCGCTTTCTAATATATTAATCTTTATGCGAAATCAACGAGCGGATGGTAAATTGCCGGGTATGATTAGAAACGACAACCCGTGGCACGGTACTTCGGTGCATTATGACTGGATGCAAGGGTGCTTTTTACCTCATCCAGCGCTAAAACTTTATTACCTTATCGGCAAGGACAGAGAATATCTTGAAATGCTTTACGATACGCTAAAAAGGTTTGACGAATATCTTTGGGCGTACCGCGATTCAAACAAAAACGGTTGTCTAGAAACTTGGTGTATTTGGGATACTGGCGAGGATAATAGCACCGTCTTTTCGTTAAACGGATTAAAAATGCCCGACCACGGAGCGTATGGCGGAAGTACGCCTCCGACGGATTATGAGAATTTACCATTTGATTCACCGCAATATATGAGTTATTCTTACGCTTGTCGTGACGTGCTTTCAAAAATTTCTGCGTTGCTTGAAAATGGCGAAGAAAAGTTTTGGCGTGACGAGGCTAAAAAAGTGGCTGATAAGGCAAACGAACTTCTTTGGGACAAGGAAAGACACGCATATTTTAACTACGATAAATTCGGCAAAAAGGTAGATGCGCTTACACAAGAAAATATTAAGTGTATGTATTCGGGCATAATGTCGCAAGAAATGGCGGAACAGTTTTTGAAAGAACATTTGCTCAACGAGGACGAGTTCTTTACTTGTATGCCGTTTCCGTCAATCGCCGTTAACGATAAATTTTTCCACTTAAACGAAAAGCAATCGAACTGTTACGATAAACTTAAAGAACTTGGTACTATCGCTCACGATATTGATGATAATTCTTGGGGTGGACCAGTCAACGGACTTATTTGGCAAAGAAGTATAGAGGCTTTGCTCAACTACGGTTTTCATAAAGAAACGGTTGTTTTTGGCAAGCGCTTGCTCGAAACGATTAAGAGAGAAGGTAAGTTCGTTCAATGTTATAATCCGTTTACGGGCAAAGCAAACAACGGCGAAAACGGATATGGACCTACTATGCTAGCAGTACTTGAATATATCAGTATTTTGTGTGGCGTAAATATTCGTTACGATAAAATTCTTTGGAGCGCAATTAGCGATTACGGACGGTTTGAATATACTCAAACTATGGATAAGGACTATACGCTTAAATGCGACGGCAAAATAATGACGGCTTTCGTTGATGGAAAGGAAGTATTTACTTTACCTGCCGACACTAGAGTAGAAACTGATATGCAAGGAAATATCTTAAATATTTACGAGTTGAAATAACAATAAAAAGCAAATAAAAAAAACAGCGTAGAAACAAAACTGTAATAGACATAGGGATTTTTAAGCAATAACAAAAGTGTAGCCCACTATACTTCGCAAAAAGCGAAATATGGTGGGCTTTTCTTATCCACAGAATAGTTAAATAATTTAGTTATATTTTTAGCCTTGTGGCTAAAAGTGATATTGTTTACGCAGTAAACAGTGTAGCCGAGCGTAGCGAACGCCAACTGCGTAAGCAGTTATATTTTAACCTACGGTTAAAGTTATATTATATTTGCCACAACTTTCCCGAAAGGGAAAATAAAACTTTGCGTAGCAAAATATAACTGCGAAAGCAATATAACTTGCCGTTAGGCAAATATAGTTGTGGCGTAGCAATAATCCCTATCGCTACGCCACTAACTACGCTGTTTTTTTATTAAGCGAGGGGATTATCTTTTATAGAAAGAGTAGTAAAGAAAGACTAGACCGTTACTTAAAAGCGCACCGCCGATAATATCCGAAAGCCAATGAACGCCCGAAAGGAGGCGACCTATAACCATAAATAGCGCAAAAAATGTAATCGTTATCGTAAGCGTAATTTTAATTTGCCTTGTCTTAATATGTGGGTGTAGTTGCATAATAGTAGTGGGCATTACGCAAAGGACGAGCATAGTCGTAGAAGAGGGGTAGGACGGCTCTAAATAACCGTTTATTAGCGTTGGCCGATAATTGATTACGAGATACTCAAAGATAACGTAGAGCGAAAAAACTACGATATAGAACACGCCGAGCGATAGGATATTAAAGTCCACTTTCGTAATGCGTTTTCGTCCTATCCATTGAACAAGACCGAGCAGGGCAAAACAAAGAGCAACGGTAATAGGGACTAGTCCTAGCCAGTCGGTAATAGCGTAGAGCGTCCAGTTTACGCCCGTGAGCGAGTGGAACGCGCTGTTAAGTGAAGAAAGTCCGACGCTAGAATTATTAGGTCCGATTTTGTTTACGCCGACGAAACGGACTAGTAAAGTCCAAATAACGAACGCCAAAATCGAACTTAGGGCAATAAAAAAACTCGTTTTCTTTTTCATTTTAATCACCTTTTCGTTTTACTAAAATAAGTTTAGCGTAGGCGAGAAAAATAATCAATCAAACGAGCGATACTATTCGTGTCAAGAGCGTTTTATTAAAAATACGACCTTAATAACTAAAAGTGAAATAGCAAAAATTGATGCGTATGGAAAACGGCAAAGAGCAAATATCGTAGCGGATAAAATGCTTGCAAAAAATGATATCGTATTCGTAATTTTGCTACAATTTACGCCGTAAAGCGTAAGGAATAGCGAAGTAATCCCGACTATAATTTGACAACAAACGGCGATATAGCAAACGGCGATAATAAACGAAGAGGGGACGGATAGTGAAATTAACGATACTGCTACGATTTCGCTATCTTGCTTTTGAGCAAAGAGAGGCAAAAACAGAAACGTAAGGGCGAAAATATCCAAAAGCGCGAAAAATAGCGAGGTAAATCGGCTTTTCGTTTTAATTTGGTTTTGTTCGGCAAAAGCAATCGCCTCGCTTGTTCCAAGAAGTTCGTCAAGCGATACTGAAAAAAATGATGCGATATCTTTTAGCGAGTCGATACTAGGATATCCTCTGCCTTGCTCCCACTTTGCCACCGCAGTTCTAGAAACGAAAAGGCGAGATGCGAGTTCTTCTTGCGTAAGCCCCGATTTTTTTCTTAAGGATTGTAGTTTTAGATTGAATTGCATATCGGTTTTATAAAAACGGCGCAACCGTTACGGTTACGCCGTTCGTTTTTCGTTATGATTAGAATTCACCGCGAGCGATTGCTTTAACGAGGTTAAAGTCGTCGTCAACGATAATGAAGTCAGCGTCGTATCCTTCTGCGATAACGCCCTTGTTAAGACCCATAAGTTTAGCGGGGTTAAGCGACGCCATCTTGACAGCGTCTTCTTCGGGGATACCGAACTTAATAGCGCATTGAACGCAACCGAATAGGGAAGTGATAGCGCCAGCAATCGGGCCGTTTTCGTCGCCAACTCTAGCAACGCCGTTCTTAACGAGGATTTCTTGACCGCCGAACATATATCTGCCCTCGGCAAGTCCCGTAGCGTTAAGCGAATCGGAGATAAGGCAAATTCTATCCGTGCCGTAAATTTTAATAAGCATTCTTACAGCGGAGGGATGAACGTGAGTTCCGTCGCAAATAAGTTGAGCGTAAACGCCGTCGCAATCACTACCAGCGCCAATAGGGCCGGGTTTTCTGTGATGAATACCAGGCATAGCGTTATAGGTATGAGTTAAGCATTTTGCGCCCGCCTCGAACGCTTTAACGGCGGTGTCGTAATCGGTGTCGGTATGACCTAGAGCAACGACGTAGGGGCACTCTTTAATGAAGTCGAGAGCGCCGTCAACCTCGGGAGCGAGGGTAATAATGGCTACGTTTTTGCACTCGTTAACGAAATCCATAGAGGGAGAAACGATAAATTTTTCGTTTTGCGCGCCCTTGTACTTAACGTTAATGAAAGGTCCTTCGAGGTGAAAACCAGGGATATTAGCGCCGTGACCGAAGTCAATCGGCTCGCTAGTAGCCTTAACTACGTCCTCACGGGACATAGTCATAGTCGTAGGATACCAAGTGGTAACGCCTTGAGAGAGTTCCCAATCAGCCATTTTGTCGATATTCCCTTCCATAGTGTCAAAACCGATACAGCCGTGGCTATGAATATCGATAAGACCTGGATAAATTTTGTTTCCGCCGAAATCAACGCCGGGCTCGTCGGTGAGGCCAACGCTAACGATTTTACCATTATCAACGGTAATGTCGGTAAGAGTACCGTAAAGTCTAACGTTTTTAATAACTTTCATAGTGTAAAAATCTCCTGATTAGATTACCTATAATTATAGCGAAAGAAAGGAGGCTTGTCAATACTAAACCGTGAAAAAAGTTCAAAAATTGACAAAAAGTTTGAATTAAGAACGAAAGTGGAGGCTTAGGCATATCGTAATTGTAGGAGGAATTTTGATAATGGCAAATGGATACGAATTTTTAATCGTAGCAAACGACGAACACGGACTAAATCCGCCGACGCCGGGTAAAAGAACGCCCGTACTGCCTTACCTAAACCGTCAGTTTTACGAGAACGAGTTTAACAGAGAGGCAAAATACTATTTCATTTTGGCGTGTTTAAGGTGCGGTTTTAGAGTGTACGACGCGCACCCCGAAAGCAGTGATACTGCGGTAAGTAGAAGAGTGGCTAGAATAAATGCTCGTTCGCCCTCGCTAGTTGTAACTTTTGCATACAACGCTTACGGCGACGGCGTTACCTTTAACAACGCCAACGGTTACATAGTCTTTTACGAGCGAGCAAGTTATCGTCCTACGCAATCGAGGTTACTAGCCTACGACATATCTACAGGACTATCACAAACGCTCGAGACCAAGAACTTGGGCGTAGGAACGCTTACCGACGTAGGAATACTCTCTTCGGTGCGCTGTCCGTCCGTGCTAGTCGAGGCTGGTTTTATGACGAACCTAACGGAGGCAAAACTAATGTACGACGACGACTGGTGCGAGGCGGTGGGCGAGGGTGCGACTAGGGGAGTATGCGCCTATACGGGGGTTGATTTCGTCAATCCTTATAAGTATTACCCCACCTTACGCAGAGGCAATCGTGGTAACGAGGTTGCTATTTTGCAGTACGCTCTTCGCCACGCAGGGTACGAGATAACGCCCGACGGAGTATTCGGCTCGCAAACAGAACAAACGGTACGGCGTTTTCAAGGTCTTAACGGGCTTGCCGTTGACGGCGTAGTTGGTAGAAACACCTGGAACGCGCTCACTAACGATTATACCGTTTTCCCCACTATAAGAGAGGGACGACGGGGCGAAATCGTCAAGTACGCTCAGAGAAAACTCACTTCAAAATTGTACGATACGGGCGAGGTGGACGGTATTTTCGGTGCAAAAACGACGAGAGCGGTAAAAGAATTCCAGTCAGAAAACGGGCTAGAACCGGACGGAATAATCGGACGGAAAACTTGGGCAAAACTTCGTCCAACGGGCGAAAATACTCGCTAAAAAGGGTGTAAAAACAAAAAACTCGGTTAAAAAAACCGAGTTTTCGTTTTATATAAATAATAGTTTAGTCAATCAACTTACACTTTCGACAAGTCGGTATAAGAAAGAAAGTAATCACAGAGTTTAGATACGCTACGGGTAGTTGAATAAGGCGTGACGAAACGAGGTAAGAGAGATAATTCGTGCCTTTATAATAGATGAGATAGTTTGCTAGAGCGTTAAATCCGAGCGTTGCCCAAAGCACGAAAGCGGTAGTGCCTATAACTACTCGGAGCGGAATATTTCTCACGGGCAGATAGTCGTAGATAATGCCGAAAAGGAAAGTTCCGCCGAAGTTTCCGAGCGCAATTAAAGGATTTGGCATACCCATAACGCCCCCTAAGAACTGGCTTACGACGTCAGCGATTACGGCAACGATACCACCGCCGAGTGGACCTAGAATAACGGCTGAAATAAAAAAGCCTATATACGAAACGGTAATTCTAAACGGTCCGAAAGTAAGGTAATTTCCCACGAGTTTTAGTATATAGGTAATCGCTACCAAAGAGGCGAAATACGCAAGTTTTCGTGTGTGAGAAAGTTTTTTTCGGTTAATTCTTTTTTTGCCGTGCTCTTCGTTTTCTTTGGTAACCGGAGTGGCAATTTCCTGTTGATTTTCCATCAATGTCGGGCTCTCCTATATTATTAAACTAACGCTCGTTTTCTAAGCGCAAGTTCATTATAGCACTTTTTCTTTGCAAAGCGCAAGCGTTTTAGAGCGTAGAGGCAAAATAAATATAAAGCAAATTCCGAGATAAAAAGCAATCGAGATACACGAGGCGAGAGTAAGCGAGAGTAGAATAGGCATAAAAGAGAGAAGATTAAATATGCAACCGCAAACGAAAGAGGTAGGAATTGCGCCCACGCACGCAACGGCGGTAATAGGAAGAATATTGATTTTCTGCCCCATTTTTTTGTTAATCGCAATAAGGTTAAGAACGGAAGTGAGGGAAAGCGAAACGCCAAAAGAAATGCCCACGATATAAACGGAGAAGTGCCCGTAAAAACAAAACATAATAATAAACTGACTTACTGCGCCGATTAAGTAGTTGATAAACGCTCTCATTTCAAGGTCGAGAGAATTCATTTGTGCGCTCGTTATACTCTCGATTGAAAGAGGAATAAGCGTCCAGGATACGAAAGAAAGGAAATCGCCGGCGAGCGCATTATCGTACAAAAAAGTGCCGATAGGACGCCCGAGCGCATAAAAGAGAGGCACGCAACCGCCCGAAATGACTACCGTAGCAAGAATAGACGACCTTACTTTATTAAGCGCGCCCTCGCCTTTGCCTTTAGCGTTTTCGCTTGAAAGAGTGGGAACTAGCACGAAAGAAATCGAGCCGACCACGGTAATCGGCAAGAAAAGTAAGGGCATAGCCATACCCATACTAGCGCCGTATTGCGCCATAGCGTCGGAGGGGGTAAGTCCGCTACTCATTAGCAAAAATGGAATAACGATAGCCGAGATTGAGCCGACGATACTACCAACCGCTCTAGACACGGTAATAGGCGCGGACGAGCGGATTAGTGGAGCAAGATATCCTTTTGGCGAAGAAAATCGACTGCCTTTTGCGATATAGTAAACGAGAACGATTAGCATAGAGAATAAACAGCCGACGGAAAGTGAAAATGAGGCGACGGCAAGTTTATCAAAACCTAGCATAAAGAAGGCGATACACACCAAAAAACGAACGGACTGTTCGACGATTTCCCCGATAGAGCCGATAAAGAAATTCTCGTGGCCCCAAAGATTACCCTTGATTGCGCCTGCAATTGCCGAAAATAGAAGAGCGGGCAATAAAAACAATAGCGAGGTGTAACTTTGCTCTGAGGCGAGAATAGACACGATAGGCGCGCGAAAAAGAACGACGAAAATTATAATGAGAGCGGAAAGAACGCACTCGATAACGAGCCCGGCAGAGATTAGCGCTCTCTCGCTTTGCACTCTTTTTTCATACGAATATTTCGCGGTAAATTTACTTATAGCAAGAGGAATACCGCTGGTAAGCAACGATAACAATACTAGAAATAGCGAAATTGCGACTTGATAAACGCCTACCGCCGTTGCGCCCAACTCTCGTGAAAGATAAATCTTAAAGGCAAACCCAAGCGCTCTATCAATAAAAGAAAATATGGATAGAACTAGCACAACGGATAGAAGATTTTTTTTCATAACGCCCCCAAAAAACGAGTAGTAATCAATAAAGGATATTTAATATTGACTTGCGATATGAACAAAAAAGGATTAAAAAGAATATAAAAGTGTAAAAATGTATTGATATTTAAAAGAATATTTGATATAATACGAATATGAATATAAAAAAGAATACTTTTAAGAATATAATAGCGCTCACGCTTTCGCTTATAGTTTTGGTAAGCGGGGCGGTTTTTGGCGGTTGTTCCAAGAAAAAAACGACGGGTTCTTACACCGTAGCGTTTTCTCACCCCGTAATAACTTTAGTCGAGGGTGATACTCTCACCGTAACGAACGAGAGTTTTACCTTTACGGGCACGCCACCGAGCAATTTTGATTTTTCTCTTTCGACGAGCGATACTAAAATTATAGGGATAGACGACGAGGCAAAAACGGTAACGGGCTTGCAAGAGGGAAAAGCAACGCTGACTGCAACCGAGAAATCGACTTCGGCAAAAACGAGTTGCACGATAAAGATTACTCGTTCGCCTCAATCTATGACGCTTACTTTAGAGGCGGATACCAGAAGTTCAACGCTTACTCAAAACACGAGCGAAACTAACGTTTATGCGCTCGTCGATAACGGTAAAACGAGCGTAACCGATTACGAATTTACTTGGACGGTGGACGGCTCTACGATACCTTTTAAGGGTTCAGTTTTAACGCTTGCGCCACCGTCAGCGCCCAAAACTAAAAAACTTAAAGCAACGGTAACTATCGGAGGAAAAGAACTCACGGCTGAAACGAGCGTAAACTGGGCAACGCCTTTTACCTCGCCTATAACCTTAAATAAAACTTCGGGCTTTACCGTTCAAACGGCAGGAGCGACTGTGCCCGTAACTTATCTTCTCTCGTACGACAAGGGGAGCAACACGGAGCCCGTAATCGACTGGTTCGTTGACGGAAAACTGGTTGCTCGTGATAGCGATACTTATTCTTTTACGCCCCAAAATCTTGGAGATAATACCGTAACGGCTACGGTAAACGGGGTAGAGGCGACTGCTAGCGATAACGTCGTGTCCGTTAATGGCACTAAAGTTCCTACGAACGTCACGGTAGATTACGACACCCTATACCCAGCCGTACTCGTTAAGTTTGACGAGGGAAGACCTAATGAGCGGTTCGAGGTAAAGAGCGTTTGCGTAGCAAATAGCGAAAGCAAAACTTACGAAATAGCCGAAAACATCTGTGTAATTCCTTCTAGCGATATCGACTTATTCTCTAGCGATTACCAGTTCAGCGTTCGTTCGCTTGGCGACGGTAAAATGATGAAACCGTCGGAGTTTAGCAAGGTAGTTGAGCAAAAGAAATTGCCCCAAGAGGCAAAAAATTATATCGAAAAGACTTGGATTGACGGTAATTACTATATAACTTCGGACGAAGAGTTCTATAAAATCTACGATTACTTTATGCTTTATCGCTCTCGCCCCTTGCTATACGAGGACAAAATCGGAGCAAAAGAGCCGTCGTACGATACGAATAGCGAAAAATATACGGATACGCACAAAATATATTTAGGATATACGCCTTCCGTATCACTCTCAACGCTCGTTGGCGACGCGTTTAACAAAGCAAACTATACGGGCTCGTATGATATGTCGAGTACGCAATCTGGCAAAGAAGTAACGCTAAAATGCACTTACTCCACCTCGTCAAGTCCCTCTAAAACTCACAATAAAACGACGCTTAAACAAGAGGCGTTAAACGGAGTAGTACCGCATACTAGCGAAACGGGAAGAGAAAGCGATACTTTGCCAATCGATAGCGTGACTAAGACTGCTCAGGTATCGACTACCGACCAACTTTATCGAGTAGCCGAAATGGGCTATCGCCCCGTAATAACCGACGAGACGAGTAGAGCGAGCCAGTACTATTCTTACGCTCGCACGCTACTTAAAACGATAATCGACGATAGTATGAGCGATATCGAGAAAGCGCACGCAATCTACGACTGGATTATGTGGCGAGTTTATTACGACAATACCGTAACGACGGTTAGTGCAATTCCCGAAGCGGTAACTTTCGGTGCGTTCTATATTGAAGGCGTACTTACCGACAAAAACTATCTTGCCGTTTGCGACGGTATGAGTAAAGCGTTCTCCCTCCTATGCAATATGGAAGGATTGCCGTGTATAAGAGTGGCTGGAACAGCCGACTCGGGTAGTGGACAGGGTGGCCACGCTTGGAATAAAGTTATGGTTGACGGGAAGTGGTATATCGTCGATTGTACTTGGGGCGATTTAGCCGTCACGATTGACGAAAAGCAAACGGAACTCGCTACGCATATGTATTTTCTAAAAACCGACTGGGAAATGCCCACGCATATCGAAAGTGAGGATAACGACTATCCTGCAACGACGCCTATTCCTTATGAGTACTATAAGCAAACCTTTATAGCGAGCGGAGTAAACGCGTATATCTCGAGCGATAGCGAAATCGAGGCGCTTGCTACGGCGGTGCTTGCTAACGCTCAAGCCGAACTTGCCGATGGAAAAGTTGAATATACTTACGGCGCGACGACTACGAATTCGGCGTATTATATGGTGGAGGTTAAGGTTGCCGATTATTCTGCCGGCTCGAAAGTAATCCTTTCGTCCGCGTCGCAAGAATATAACCCCGTAGTAAAAAAGATTATGAACGCCGGTATGAAGATAAAGGTTATTGCAAAAGACGATAACGACTGTGTGTTCTTTATCATAAGCAAGTAATAGAATAACGAAAAAAGCCTCTACTCAAAACGAGTAGAGGCTTTTGATTTTCCTATTATTTTTTCCTGTTTCCGACTACGAAAGTTTTTAGACCGCCTTTTACGATACGGCAGTCAAGCGTAAGATTTTCATAGATTTCGCCGTCGAGTTGGATTGCTTGGTCACCCTCTATAAGAACTTCGTCGCAAAGAATATGATGCGTAATGTCGAAGTTAAGATGTTTTCCTTTCAAAAACTTGGGTACGAGAGGGAAGATTTTGCCGTCTTTGGGCATATCGATAACGACCAAATCAATTTTACCGTCCGTAATATCTGCGTTAGGAGCGAGGGGGATATTGCCTCCGAAGGCTCTACCGTTGCATACGCCTGCAATCACGCAATCGTGTTCTTTGGTTTCTCCGTTCACGGTAACTTTAACCTTGTATGACGAGAAGTGTTTTAGACAGTCTAGAAGAGAAACGACGTAAGTAATTTTATTCGTTTTGCCCTCAACGTGACGAAGAACTTCTACGTCAAGTCCCGTTCCGCCCACGTTAAGACATCGTTTTCCGCCAGCCTCGATAAAGTCAACGGCAGTAATTTCTCCGCGCAAAATATCCTCGAGCGCCTCAATAGGGTTAAGAGAAGCGCCTTGTGAACGAACGAAGTCGTTGCCTCTGCCCGAAGGAATAAAACCGAGCACGGTGTTTTGAAGGTCAACTATACCGTTTAGGACTTCGTGGAAAGTGCCGTCGCCACCGAGCGCAACGATAGTACCGCCGTTTTGGGTAAGCGAGGACGCAATCTCCGTTGCGTGACCGCGTTTATTCGTAAGGTGAAGAGCGTAAGGAATATTGTGTTTGATACAATACCCAGCCACTTTTTTAACGTTTTTTAAGCCTCTTCCTTTACCGCTTTTAACGTTTGCGATTATGTTAAGCATATTTTCTCCCGTGAAATTTTCAAGTATTTATAACATCATTATAAACCCTTTGAACAAAAAAAGCAAATCTTTTATCGACAAAAATATTGCAAAAGGAATTAAATGGTGTTATAATAGGGGTATGAAAGAAAAACTCCCCGAAAGTTTAATGAAACTTAATGCGCTTTCCGGAACGCCCATTTACGTAGTGGGCGGGTTTGTTCGTAACCATATCGCAGGACTAGGAAAAACGGATATTGATATTGCAGGACCTACGATAGCCGAAGCGCTAGGTATTAGTAAACGCTACCAAACGAAAATAGTAAACTACAAACTCGGCACGGCAATAATTCGTTACGGCGAGGATACTTTCGAGTACACCCCGTTCAGAGTGGAAAAATACGAGCCGGGCGGAGTACATACGCCTAGTGAAGTAATGTTTACGACGGATATACATAAGGACGCACTCCGCCGTGACTTTACTTGTAACGCAATCTATTACGATATAACTAATGATAAAATAGTTGACCCGTTGGGTGGATGCGCTGATATCGAGAAGAAAATTCTTCGCAGTTACAACCCTCAAAAAATATTTTCTAGCGACGGACTTCGCATACTCCGTATGGTGCGCCTCGCCGTAGAACTTGGATTTAAGATTGACGGAGAAACGGCGAAATGCGCTAAGGCTAACGCCGAACTACTTCGTGATATTTCCGCAGAGAGAAAGAGGGAAGAACTAGATAAAATATTAGTTGCCGACCAAAAATACGGTAAAGAGGGTGCGCACTATCGCGGACTACGCCTTCTTCAACAACTAGGTTTGTGGAAATATCTAATCCCTGGGCTAGAAGACGGAGCGGGTATGGAGCAAAATCCCAAATATCACCGCTACGACGTGCTTGAACACATCAATCAAACGGTAAGGTTTGCGCCACCCGAAATTAGACTTTCCGCCCTCATGCACGACGTCGGAAAGCCGTATTGCGTTAAAAATTTCGGCAATATGCACGGCCATGAAAAAATATCAGCAAATATCGCTCGTTTCGTGCTTGGCGAAAAGGGATTAAAGTACCCTAACGCCGTAATAGATGAGGTCGAGTGGCTATGTAGAAACCATATGTACGATATGGCTCGCAACACAAAAGAGGCAAAACTCCGCATTTTCGTAGCCCAAAACTTCGATATGATTGATAAACTCGTCGCTCTTATGGAGGCTGACAATAAGGCTAGAGGTATGGAAGACGAGCATAATTCTATTCGCCTCGTTGAGATAAAAAAACGCCTAATAGAAGAGAACGCTCCCCTAAAAGTTACCGACCTAGCCCTAGACGGAACGGTGCTAATTAGAGAGGGGATACAGCCCGTAAAAATCGGTGCAACTCTAGATATGCTTTGGCGTGAGTGCGTAATACAGCCTCGCCTCAATACCGAAGAATGGCTCCTATCCCGTATCCAAAAATTCAAAGAACAGTAGAAAAAATCGTAGCGTAAAATCAAACTTGCGCTACGATTTTTTTTTGCATACGACCAAAAATTTCGTCATTTTAGAGACGATTTTTTTAAATATTAAAAAGAAAAGGCTTGTTTTTTAGCCCTGCCTCGTCCTCAAGACCAAGCAAATAATCGGCAGAAACGTCAAAAAAACAAGCAAGTTTACAAAGCGAAGTGAGGTCTGGTTGACTGCGTCCACGCTCCCAATCGCAAATACTGCTGTTATTCGTTTCTAATATTTTGGCAAGTTCGGCTTGAGTAAGCCCAAACTCTTTTCTTAATTCCTTAATTCTATTGCAAAAAACTTCCATAATTTTATTATAGGAAAAAACCCTAAAAATAGTTGACATTAGGGAAAAACCCTAATATAATTAAATAAAAAGCGCAAATCCTGATGAAAAACCTGCAATTCAACTGCTGGCAGAGGAAATTCAACTAACGGTTTAGTAAAATCACTTTTAATTTTATCTCAAGTCGTGCTATAATTTTATCAAGAAAAACAGGAGGAAGTAAAATGAATTACGGAGAAAAAATCGTAGCATTAAGAAAAGAAAAAGGGATGACGCAAACCGACTTGGGTTCGGCATTAAACGTCACGTTCCAAGCGGTGTCGAAGTGGGAGAGAGACGAGGCGCAACCTGACTTTGAGACAATCGTGCGTATGTCTAAACTCTTTGGTGTTCCACTAGAGCACTTTACGGACGGAGCACAAGTTCAACCTAGCGTTGAAACGGACAAACCGGAAATGATAGGAGTTTGCAAAGAGTGCGGAAAAGTGTTACATAGTGGAGAAGAGCACTCTACCACGCCTTATATTATATGTAAAGCGTGCGCGAAGAGAAAAGAAGACGAGGCTAAAGCGAAGAAACTTGCTGAAGAGCGCGCGAAAAAGCAAGCGATTGAGAGAGAAAAAGCAAGAGCGCAAGCAAGACTACAAGCGTTTAAAAGAAAAAGAAACGTCGGTTTGTGGTGGACGGCGCTAGCAACGGCAGGCGTTATTCTCGTTTACGCGCTTATAGCAAAGAACTTTATGGGCGTAGGCGCGCTAATCGGCTCTATTTTCGGAGTGGGCGCAGTTTCCTTTATATTTATTAGCCAACTTATTTGGGGTGGTGTAGTGCTTGATATCGTAGAGTGCGGAGGAAAAGTAATCGGAACGCCAGGCGTAATCTTTACGCTAGACCTCGACGGACTATTGTTCTTAGCCGGCGTAAAAATTCTTTTTGCAATTCTTAGATTTATCGTTTGGCTCACAACCGTACTATTCTTTGGCGCCATCGGAATTATAGTATCGCCCTTCACCTTCGTTCCTCGTCTTATCCAGTTAAGCAAAGGTATCGAAAACGACGAGGACTATTACAACGAAAAAGTGGGCGAAGTTTGGTAATAGTCACTTAATCACCCCTGCATCTAGCGGGGGTGTTAAAATAAAAAACGGAGGAGAGGAAAAATGTACAAAATTGTTAACTATGAGCAAAAAGCAGGATTTTTCAGTTCTCAAGCAAAAATTGACGGCGAATTCGAGGAATACTTAAACTCAATGGATAAAGACGGTTGGGCGCTAGTTGCTATGACGCAACTTGACACGACTGGAAAAAATTTCGTGTTTAAACTCGTTTTTAAGAAAAAATAATTTCTAGGAGAAGACAAAATGAAAAAAGTATTGAAAACTTTATTGTTGGTTTTAATGACCGCAATTTTGTCGTTTTCACTAATCGCTTGTGGTGGTAATGGAAACGCTGGCGGTAATGAAAATCCCGATAATACACCCAGCACCGAACAAACTGGTGGTGGAACTCCCACCCCCACGCCAGGAACTACGCCCACGCCAGGAACACCCCCTGGAACTGGTGTTGAGCCTGGTGGCGGAACGGAGCCTGGTGGTGGAACGGAGCCTGGTGGCGGAACCGAACCCGGTGGCGGAACTGAACCTGGTGGCGGAACTGAGCCTGGTGGCGGAACTGAGCCTGGTGGCGGAACTGAGCCTGGTGGTGGAACCGAGCCTGGTGGTGGAACCGAGCCTGGTGGTGGAACTGAGCCCGGTGGTGGAACTGAGCCCGGTGGTGGAACTGAGCCCGGTGGTGGAACCGAGCCTGGTGGCGGAACTGAGCCTGGCGGTGGAACTGAACCCGGTGGCGGAACTGAGCCTGGTGGCGGAACCGAACCCGGTGGTGGAACTGAACCCGGTGGCGGAGCCGAATTGTTGAATAAAGCCCAAGAGGTATTAGACGTAATTCTCCACAGACCTGAGCCGTGGTCGTTTATGCCTGAGGCGTTACAACCTGAAAATATGGCTTATGCTGAAATGCCCATAGGTGGATATAGTTCTTTCCAAAGCTTCGTAAGCGTATCACAAATTAAGAAGAAAGCAATCGGAAAGCAAATGAACGTTCTATACGACGGACTAAATGATACGACTACTGCGCTTGGCTACGTTGATACCGTATTTGCCGTAGGTGGAGCGATTGCAACGGCTTATCAAAACTTTATTAACGATAATCCTGAAGATTACGCGAATTTTACGGGCGAAGTTGCTGGATTTAAGATTAAGATAGCACTAAACGGAACACAATCGATTTTGTTTGCTGGAAATTCTACCGTTGCAATCGAACTTTATTACGATACTGCAACGCAACAAAGAATAGGAAGAGTGCAAATTACGGACGGAATTGCTATTAAGTACGTTGCTAGTGAAAATTACTTATTGCTATCTACCAAGGCTACGATAGCAGGCGTTGGCAATCTAAAACAAATCGAATTCTTGCGTACTGGAAACACCGTAGCAGGTTATCTATACGAGTACACGGGTACTGAAAGTGCTAACCTTAAAACTTCGGCAATTATCGCAAGCAACTCGCAAAAGACGATAATAATGTCTAATAAGCGTGAGCCCGACGACCTACTTATTCGTGGATACCAAGAAGTTTACGACTCCGCGACTGGAGAGTTTATCGGTGCGGAAGTGACCGAAAAAGTAGTAGTTGAATTCGATACGCTTTGGTTTAACCTTGGCGACGTAACGGGCTTTAATACGGTTAAAGTGCTTGACCAAGAAAATCCCGATAACGATTATAATCCCGATACCGTTTACGTAAACAACTCTTCGTCGCCTTTCGTAACTCAAAAGATTTCTATGATAAACTTCTCTAGAAGATACGATATAGAAATGAAAGAAGTTTGGTACGTCGTTGCAAGCGTAGAGGGCGGAAAAGTCGTTTACACTAAAGAAAAAACCTTAATTCCTATGGTGTTCGTTCAAAAGGATAAGGTTGGAGATTTTGGCGAGAACGTTATGGATAATAACGAAGACGAGTTTAGTAGTGAACCCATATTACCTGCTGTGAAGATGCTCCAAATTACTGCTGATTTTGAGACTCTATACGAGTCGTACGAGGAACTTAAAGAATTAGTAACTTTTGCTGAAATCGTTGCTACTATCGGAGAAAAGAATTCCTTCTTTAACGCATAACGAATAAATAAAACCTACCGTGAGTTTTTACTTACGGTGGGTTTTTCGTATTATAAAGACAAAAGATACAAACACTATGCCCGTGAGAGAAATTTGGGGTAAAATCGGAATAGTGTTTGCTCTTTTAACGCTTATTTTGCCGTTTGGAACAGTAAAAGCGAGAGCGGACGAGAGTATAAGCGTAACGCTATCGTTCGGCTCGATTAGAGCCGAGTATTGCGACGAGTATATAAAGCCCACCGACCACACGGTAATCGAGGAGTTTTACGAGCGAAGAATAAATGCGCCGTTAAGAGAGAAGATAGCGTGTATAGAAGAGAATTTGAGTGACGGATTTTCGCCTAAAGCGTCGGTGCTTTATACTTTGCCGTTATTAGAGCGCACGGTAAATTCGATTATATCAAAGATAGACCGTCCGAGCGAGGACGCAACGATATCGTTTAAGCCGTATAACGCAAGTCCGTTTACGCTTACGGACGAAAAAGTTGGCTATAAAACGGACGAAGAGCGAGTATATTACGATATATACAAAGCGTTAAAGCAATCGGGAAAAGCGAGCGTAACTATACGCCCCGAGGTAATCGAACCGAAAATAACGAGAGCGCGACTAGAAAAACAAACCTTTATCCGCGCGCAGTTTAGCACCGATTATTCGTCGTCGAACGAAAATAGAAAGCATAATATCACGCTTGCCCTATCTCGCATTAGCGGAACTGTGGTTAAGGCAGGCGAGGAGTTTTCGTTTAATAAAACGGTGGGCGAAAGAAAGGCTCAAAACGGTTTTGCCGAGTCGAAAATAATCGTGGGTGGCGAGTACGTGGACGGCGTGGGCGGTGGGGTCTGTCAAGTCTCGACCACGCTTTATAACTGCGTACTTTTAGCCGGGCTTAAAGTAACGGCGGTAAAAAATCACTCCTTGCCACCCTCGTATATTTCGCCTTCGTTCGACGCTATGGTAAGCGGAGAGTATAGCGACTTAAAGTTTAGAAACGATAGCGGAGCGGATATTTATATCTACGCTCACGGCGACGGAGAAACTGCAACCGTGAGAATATATGGTCTAAAAAACAAGTATAGAATAGTTAGAGAAAGCAAGATTGTTTCTTTCGCTCCACCGCCACCCGATAAAATAATTACCGACGAGACGGGCGAGTACGGAACTAGCGAAACGGAGAATAGCGTAAGGGTAAAGTGGGGCGTAAGAGGTGTGACGAGCGAGGGGTATTTACTATACTACGACGGTAAAACGCTATTGTCTCGAGAACGAATAAGAAAAGATATATATCTACCTCAGCAAGGAATAGTTGCAATAAAACCCAAAACAATACAAAATTCGTTATAAAGCGAAAAAATAAAGAGTTGACAAACGCGAGCGAGCGATATATAATAAGGTTAATAAAAACACGAAAGAGTAGGAGAGTACAATGGAATTTAAGTACGAAATCGAACTAACGCCGTCGCAAAGGCGCGCGAGCAATATCGTTGCAGGCGCGTACCTCGTTGCTTGCGGAGTAGTATTATTGCTCGTAGGACTAGGCGTAATAGGCTCGGTAACGCTAAAACAGACTTGGTTACCTATCGTTTTGACGGCGCTTGGACTAATCTTTTTTACGACGGGACTTATGCAAGGCAACGTAGTTTCCGTTTGGCTAGCGTTCGTATTTTTAGTGCCTGCAGGAATATCGTATCTAGCGGTTTTTAGTTCGCTCTCGTACGCTCAACTTTATCCATTTTATATAGCAATTCCTGCGATTTGTTCGCTATTTACCGTAATTCTTTCGAGAAAAGCGGTTGCCGACCACCTAAAAGTAATCGTATTTTTCGGCGTAATAGCAGGAGCGTTTGCGCTTAATAGTTTTGGACTCGTAGGTTGGGCGGTAACGCTACCTATCGTACTAGTTTTCGTAGGACTAGTAATAATTACTTCTACGATTAAACACCGCAAGGAGAGATAAACTAATGAGAAACCTAACTTTACTTACAGACTTTTATCAACTAACGATGATGAACGGCTACCTCAAGAGTGGAATTCACTCCGATATGGCGACCTTCGACCTCTTTTTTAGAAAGAAAGGTCAAATCAATTACGCCGTTTCCGCAGGATTAGAGCAAGTAATCGACTATATTGAGAACTTGCATTTTTCGGCAGACGATATCGAATACTTAAGAGGTCTTAACACCTTTACCGAAGAGTTTTTGGAGTATCTAAAAGACTTTAAGTTTACGGGAGATATTTACGCCGTTGAAGAAGGCGAAATCGTGTTCCCGATGGAGCCTATTCTAATCGTTCGCGCGCCGTTAATCGAGGCTCAACTTATAGAAACCGCAATTCTCAACATCATAAATCACCAAACGCTAATCGCAACCAAGGCGTCGAGAGTTAACACTGCTGCGGGCGAGGGTAAAGTAGTTGAGTTTGGTCTTCGTAGAGCACAAGGTCCGGATGCGGGAATTTACGGCAGTAGAGCAAGTATTATAGGTGGCGCGTGCGCTACTAGTAACGTGCTAGCAGGACAAATGTTCGGTATCGACCCCAAGGGTACGCACTCGCACAGTTGGGTACTTTCTTACCCCACCGAACTTGATGCGTTCAACGCTTTTGCGGATATCTATCCCGATGCTTGTTTGCTCTTAGTCGATACTTACGACACGCTCCGTAGCGGAGTTCCCAACGCTATTAAAGTGTTTGACAGACTTAAAAAGGAAGGACACAAGCCCGTTGGTATAAGACTTGATAGCGGAGACCTTGCGTACCTATCGAAAAAGGCTCGCCAAATGCTTGACGAGGCAGGTCATAGCGACGCAATTATTTTCGTAAGTAACGATATTGATGAAAACCTCGTAAACTCGCTCAACAGCCAAGGCGCGAGAATAGACAAATACGGCGTAGGCACTAAACTTATTACGAGTGAAGATATGCCATCGCTAGGAGGCGTGTATAAACTTGCCGAAATCGTACGCGACGGCAAGCCCGTTCCTCGTCTAAAGAAGTCCGATTCGTCGGAAAAAATCACTAACCCGGGCTTTAAGACCGTTTACCGTATTTACGACAAGGAAAGCGGAAAAGCGTTTGCCGACCTAATTGCGCTTAAAAGCGACGAAATCGGAAAACCGTTAACTCTTACTCACGAGACGGAGCGTTGGAAAACGACGACGCTTTTGGACTATGAGAAGAGAGAACTTTTAGTGAAAATTTTTGAAAACGGAAAGAGAGTTTATAACTGTCCGTCGCTTAAAGAAAGTTCTAACAAGCGCCGTGACGAACTCGCTCGTTTTTGGGACGAATACAAGCGATTGTCTAATCCGCACATATATAAAGTGGACCTATCCGACGGCTTGTATGCTCTAAAGCAAGAGTTGCTCCACGAAAACTCTTCCGTAAAATAAGGAGATAAATGAAGTTCGATATCGAGAAAAAGGGATATAATCGCGACCAAGTTGACGAGTTCGTGCTTTCAATGAAGAACGAGTACGAAAACAAATTAGAAGAGCAAAAAAATCGTATTTTCTCGCTTAAACGAACGCTAGTGGATACGGAAAAACGACTATTAGAGTACGAGCAAAAATCTAACGCAATTTCGTCTGCGCTTATAAACGCTAACGAGAGAGCGGACAAGATTGAAAAATTAGCCGTTACTCGCTATCGAAACGAGATAGCCTCACTAAAATCGTTCCGTGAAAAATGGCAAGCGTATTACCAAAAATTGCTTGAAAAATACCCTTGCGACGCCGAACTTAAAAATCAGCGTGAGTTCGAGAAAACTATGGACGAAATTTTGCTCGGTGGAAGAACGGAAATAGAGAAAATAGAACGACGGTTTGACCGAGAACGAAATCGACTTTTGCAAAAAAACGAGAGTGCGCTTATAACGAAGGACGAAGAAATTGATGATTTTTTCTGTCTGGACGCGCTTTATCAAAGAGATGACCTTGCTACTATTATGAAAGACCTTGGTCTTATGACGGAAAGTAATTAGAATAAGAAAAGAACTCTAAAAAAGAAAAAAAAGAGTTCTTTTTCTTTATTTTAAAGCGAATTTTAACTCATTTTTAGTTGACACGGAAGAATAAAAGTCGTATAATAAAAGGCGAGCCGTATAGCGGAGGTTAGTAAAATTCGTCAAAAGTGACGATACCTCGCCTAACGGAGACATCAGTGAGGAGGTGCTTTAACAATGTATGCAGTAATCGTATCAGGCGGAAAACAGTACAAGGTTTCGGAAGGCGATATTATCGAAGTTGAGAAACTCGACGCAAAAGCAGGAGACCAGGTAGAGATGCCCGTACTTTTAACTGTTGACGGCGACAAGGTAGTTGCAGGTAAGGACGTTACCGTAAAGGCTACCGCGGAAGTTCTCGGTCAAGGCAAAGACAAGAAGATTATCGTCTTTAAGTACAAAGCAAAGAAGAATATCCGTAAAAAGCAAGGACATCGTCAGCCGTTCACCAGAGTTAAGATTGTAACTATCGGCTAATGACTAAAGTAGAAATTTCCAGAAAAGGCGGAAAAATCGTGCGCGTAGTGGCAGACGGCCATACGGGTTACGGAGTAGAGGGCGAAGATATCGTCTGCGCGAGTTTATCCAGCATAATTCAGACGGCAATATTAGGGCTAATGAGAGTTGTTGGAATACAACCGAAGTGCGAAATTGACGAAAATCGCGGTTACCTTTCGTTGGAAATAGGTTCGTTATCCGAAGAGGACAGAAAAAATGCCGATATAGTACTAGAGACTATGTTGTGCGGAGTAGCCGATTTATACGAAGGCTATTCGGATTTTATTGATTTGGAGGTTAAATAATTATGTTTATGAATATTCAATTATTTGCTCATAAAAAGGGAGGCGGTTCTACCAAGAACGGTAGAGATTCTCACGCTCAAAGACTAGGAGTTAAGCGTAGCGACGGACAGTTCGTACTCGCTGGCAACATTTTGGTTCGTCAAAGAGGAACTTCCGTACATCCCGGAAACAACGTTGGCATCGGTAGCGACGATACGCTATTCGCTCTTATCGACGGCAAGGTTAAGTTCGAGACTAAGGCAAATAAGAAACAAGTAAGCGTTTACGCTGACTAATTGAAAATAAAACGCTACCGATAATTTGGTAGCGTTTTTTCGTACCGTATATGGATTTTTATACCGTTAAAAGTGAATATTTCGATATTTTTGCAACGCTAACTTGCGGTCAGGTTTTTCGTTATAGCCAAAACCCAGACGGCTCTTTTACCGTGTATTCGCTCGATAAAAAGTGCGAGATAGAGGAGCGAGGAGAAGAGGTAATACTTAAAAGCGAGGATATAGAGTATTTCAAAAACTACTTTGATTTGGCTAACGACTATCAAAAAATCGTTTCCGATTTGTCTGCTTTTCCCGAACTAAAAGAAAAGGTGGAGTACGGAAAAGGCATAAGAATTTTGCGCCAAGACTTCTACGAAACGGTATTTTCGTTTATTATTTCAGCGAATAATAACATAACGAGAATTAAGGGAATAATCGAGCGACTTTGCGAGCGTTACGGCGAGGAAAAAGATGGCTATTACGCTTTCCCCACGCTAGAGCAGTTAAAGAAAGCAACGGTGGAAGAACTAAAGAGTTTAGGGCTTGGTTATAGGGCGGAATATATTTATACCGCTTGTCGCCAGTACGAAGATTTACCGTCGCTCAGCGGTAAAAACATAGAGGAGATTAACGCTACTTTGCTCTCGATTAAAGGCGTAGGACAAAAGGTTGCCGACTGTATAACCTTGTTCGGCTTACATAACGGCTCGTCTTATCCCGTTGATACTTGGATATTTAAGGCGAACGCAACGGAGCAGTTAAATACGCCCAAAAAGGTGCGTCAATATTTTTCGAGGCGGTACGGAGATTACGCAGGATACGCTCAGCAGTACATATTTTACTACGAGCGCAGTAATAAGAAATAACGAAGAAACGGCAAAACGCCGTTTTTTTCATACCTTGAGAGCAAAGCGCATACAATACTAAAGGGTATAATTATGAGTTTTTTCTCCGAACTGAACGAAAAAATTAATAAGAGAGGGAGTTATACTCTCGTAAACTACGGTGGACGCGCGCTCTATATCGAGGGGATAAAGAGAATAATCGACCTTGGTATTGACGCCGTTACGCTTGCCGTAAAAGAGGGCGAACTGGTCGTAGAAGGGCGAGGTCTATCGGTACTTGAAGTGGAAGACGGAACTATGATAATCAAGGGAGCGATTGAAAAAAGTTATGTTAAGGTCGAGCGTAACGATAAAAATCACGGGGTATAACGGGACTGAACTGCTTGTAAAACTACAAAAAGAGGGCGTAAAACTGTGGAAAGTCCGCAAAACTGATAAAAAAACGCTCGTTTTGACCGTTTCGCAAAAAGATAGTAAAAAAACTTTTGCAATTTGTGAAAGTATGTGGTATAATTACGAAGTAGTATCGTCTTTTAATCTTTCCGCAATTTTTCGCAAAGCGCTACTTCGTAGCGGATTGATTACGGGTGCGCTATTCGTCGTGCTTTTTGCCGTCTATTCGTCAGGAAAACTTAATTCGATTTCGATTAGCGGAAACGAACTAGTTAGCCGTGAACAAATAATAACGGCGCTAGATAGAGTGGGCGTAAGAGTAGGCGGACGGGTTAGTGAAATTTCGCCGACGGAGACTTACGGCGCGCTAACTAGTATCGGAGGAATAGCGGAGGTTAGCGTCAAACTTGACGGCAACTCGCTGGAAATTTTCGTGATTGAAAAAGCGAAAACGGCGGTTGGAGCGGACAAAGGAAAAGCGATTGTATCCGACTTTGACGGCGTTATAACCTCGATAGCGTGTCTATCGGGGACTGCTAAAGTTAAGGTTGGTCAAGTCGTAAAGAAAGGCGAAGTGCTAATCGAGGGCGTAACCTATTCTCAAACGGGCGAAGTGCTAGAGCAAGTGCTTGCCTCTGGCGAGGTTAAAGCAATCGTAGCCGAGCGCAGAGAGAAAACCGTTTCTCTAATCAAGCAAGAATACGCTCTTACGGGCAAGAAGGCAAAAACGACCACGCTTTCTTTTTTCGGACTAGCGATAGGAAAAGCGAAAAATCCGTTTTTGCTATCCGAAACGAAAGAAAAGAGTGCGGTTACGACCTTGCTCCCTATAAAAATCGAGCAAACGACTTATTACGAGCAAGCGTTAACGCAAACTAAAAGCACGCTCGAGCAAGAAATTTCCGCATTTATTGAGGAAATTAGAGGCGAAAGCGAGACTGAAATAAAGACGAAACACGAATTAATTGCAGATAACGCTTACAAAATTACTGCAATATTGCAAACGGAAAGGAAGATATCTAAACCAGTATGACGAGTGAAATTGAAATCACGACGGAATCGCTAATAAAATTGTTCGGTTCGCTAGACGAAAACGCGCGCCTTATCGAGAAGGGTATGGGCGTAGTTTTGCGTACTGCGGACGGCGTACTAAAAGTGGTGGGCGACGACGAGGCGGTAGAGCGCACGACTTCGCTAATCGAGAGCCTAATAACGCTAATCGGCAAAGGTTACGAGATTACCAAAGATAAGGTTCGCTCGGCAATCGACCTAGCGCTAGTTGACCGTCCCGACGATATCGTTTCGCTATCCACCGACGCAGTTGCGGTAACGGCGCGCGGAAAATATATAAAGTGTAAAACGCTAGGACAACGCTACTACGCCACGGCAATCAAGAAAAATATGCTCGTATTTGGCGTCGGCCCTGCCGGAACGGGAAAGACTTATCTAGCCGTTGCGATGGCGGTATCGGCGTTCAAGCGTGGCGAGGTTGACAAGATTATCTTGACGAGGCCGGCAATCGAAGCGGGCGAAAAACTTGGATTTTTGCCCGGTGACTTACAAACCAAGGTTGACCCGTACTTGCGTCCGCTATACGACGCACTCCAAGAAATGTTCGGAGTGGACAACTATTTAACGCTAATAGAACGCGGAATAATCGAGATTGCGCCACTAGCGTATATGCGAGGTCGAACGCTATCTAACGCGTTTATAATCCTCGACGAGGCGCAAAACACGACCAACGAGCAAATGAAAATGTTTTTAACCCGTATGGGCGAAAATAGTAAAACGGTAGTAAATGGCGATTTAACCCAAATCGACTTACCCAAAGGGGAGAGTGGACTTAAAAACGCCATAAAAATACTAGACGGCATAGAGGGAATAGAAATTTGCCATCTAACGGATAAAGATATCGTTCGACACGAACTAGTACAAAGAATAGTGCTAGCGTACGCCGAACACGAGAGGAAAAAAACAAATGGGAACGAAGATTAAAACAGCATCATTTTTAAAAGGCGCGTTGCTTTTCGTAATAATGTTCGTACTAATAGCCGTGTGCGCGGTAGTAAAATACGGTGCGTCAGGCTCGTTTTCGGGCGGAATGCGAAACAAAACCTTTTATATCGCGATTGCGAGTAACTGCGTAGGAAGTTTATTGCTTCTAACCGCATTATTTACTTACGTCGTTTATTCGCGTAAAAAACTGATTGAAAAAACGCAACACCTAGCGGTAACTTGTAGCGTAGTAGTGCTTTCTTACGTCGCTTGCATAAGCGTATCTGCGCTTGGACTTTACTATATGCCCGTAGCGCTTACCGCTTTCGTGCTAGTGCCTCTTCTAGACAGACGAGACGTCTTTATTGCAAACATAATGACTAATATGCTAGTGTCGGTAACCTTGCTATTAGAGTCGATTATGGGCGACAAAGTAGAGACGATTTCGGTAGTCGTTATGCTAGTGCTAGGAATATTTGCCGGCTCAATCGTAGCCTACACTATGAGCAACGTAACCAAGCGTTTTAAGTTCGTGCTTAGCGGACTAGGCGTTGGAGTGGTGGGCGTAGCCGTACTTTTCGTATCGTCGCTAATAATAAGCAGTTTCGACTTTGCAACCACCGTAGGATTTATTTGCGTAACGACGTTTGGACAAGTTTTCTTCGGACTAATTCTCCAACCCGTATTCGAGGCGATATTCAATATCGTAACTAATACTCGCCTTACCGAACTAATTTCTCACGAAGCCCCGCTTATTAAAAAATTGCTTGAAGAAGCCCCGGGAACTTTTAATCACTCGCTAACTCTCGCTAATTTCGCTGAGGTTTGCGCTCTTAAGATAGGCGAAAACCCTTACCTAGCGAAAGCGTGCGCTTATTACCACGACGTAGGTAAGATTAAAAATCCGCTATTCTTCTCCGAGAACCAGTCCAAATACAATCCCCACGACGAATTATTGCCCGAAGTTTCGGCGCAAATTTTACGCGCGCATACCACCGACGGTTATGAAATGTGCTTAAAACACCATATCCCTATGGAAATAGCGGAAATAACGCTCCAGCACCACGGAACTTTGCCTATGGCGGTATTTTATGCAAAGGCGCAAAAACTTACCGACGGCGACGTTGATGCTAGTGAATATTCGTATAAGGGCGTAACGCCGGTAAGTAAGATTTCGGCAATTATTATGATTTGCGACGCATCGGAGGCTGCTCTTAGAGCGACGGGCGCGCCCACGCACGAGGTTGCCGAGAAAATCGTATCGGGAATTATCAGCGATAGAATAGCGCGCGGACAGTTCGACAACTGCGAAATTACTATGAGCGACCTTAACGTAATCAAACAAACAATCGTTGGACTTTACGGCGGAGTATTCCACGCAAGAGTGCAATATCCGTCGGGCGAAAAGAGGTAAAAATGCTAGTAGTCGATACTCCGAAATACAATGAAATTTTTACGAAAATTGCTGAAAAAGCATATACGATACTAGAATTTTCGGGAAATGCTATCGTTGAAGTTGACTTCGTAAGCAAGGACGAAATTCGCTCGCTTAACGCTAGCACTCGTCAAATCGATAAGGTTACCGACGTGCTGTCCTATCCGTCGCTGTACGAGATTACGGCGTTTACGAAAGCGAATTATCCCTTTGAATACGACGAAGATAGAAAGGGTGTTAATATAGGTAATATCGTAATTTGCGAAGACGTAGCCAAAGAGCAAGCGCAAGAGTACGGACACAGTGAAGAGCGTGAAACTTGTTATCTTTTCACTCACGGACTAATGCATCTTTTAGGATACGACCATATTGAAGAAGAGGACAAAAATGAAATGAGAGCGCGTGAAGAGGAAGTGCTATCAGCGCTTGGAATATCAAGGGAGTAGTAATGAAATCTGGATTCGTAACGATACTCGGACGCCCCAACGTGGGGAAATCGAGTTTAATGAACGCTTTTATCGGCGAAAAAGTTTCCATAGTTTCGCCCAAAGCGCAAACGACGCGCGATAGAGTAAACGGAATACTAACTACGGACGAGTATCAAGTCGTGTTCGTGGATACGCCGGGCGTACACAAGCCAAAGACTAAACTTGGCGAATATATGGATAAATGCGTGCGTTCTTCTACGGACGGCGTTGACGCAATCGTAATCGTGCTTGACGTGACCAAGAAAATAACGGACGGCGACACTGCTTTTATCGAAAAATATTTGCGTGGCGACGCGCCCGTATATATCGCGCTTAACAAAGTGGACGAGTCGTCGTACGAAAAAGTTTATCCGCTTTTGGAACGACTTTCGTACTTAACTACGCCCGAGGGTGATAGACGAGCGGTAAAAGAAATAATACCCGTTTCGGCAAAGAAGAAAAAGAATACGGATGTTTTACTTCGCGCGCTAGTTAGCGAACTACCCGAAGGTCCTTATTATTATCCGCCCGACGAGATTACGGATAAGAGCGAGAGATATATGCTTTGCGAGATAATAAGAGAAAAAGCGCTAATGCTCCTAAACGACGAAATTCCGCACGGCATAGGCGTTTTCGTTCAAACTATGCGTTACGACGAGTTTGGAACGGCGCATATTTGCGTTGATATTATCGCCGAGCGAGAGAGCCACAAAGCGATTATAATAGGTCGTGGCGGAGAAAAACTAAAAATGATAGCCGAGCGAGCAAGAGCGGACATAGAAAAAATGCTAGGCTCGAAAGTGTATATGGAACTTTTCGTAAAGATTCGTGAGGACTGGCGCAACAGCGGTTCGGTAATGAGCGATATCGGTTACGACGCAAAGAAGATTAAATAGTATAAATTTTATTCTCTTTCCTCATAATAATCGAGGGAGGAGCGTATGAAGAAAAAAGACGGAATCGTTATGCGAGACGCAGACAACGGGTTTAGTGAAATCAATCCCGCTTGGCTTTCGTGGGGATTATTTCGCGAGAGCGGAAATCCTGCGTATTACTTGCTCTATAAGAGCATAACGGAAGAAAACGACGAGGAGAAATAAGTGGAAAAAACTCTTACGGCAATTTTATTAAAGGCGACGGATAAAGGCGAAAGCGATAAAGCCGTGCGCCTTTTTTCTGCCGAAGAAGGAGTAGTTGACGCCACTATGAAAGGAGTGAGAAAGGCGAAAGCGAAACTCAAGTTTGCCTCGCAACCGTTTGCTTTTTGCTCGTACGAACTCACCGAAAAGGGCGGAAGATACACGGTAACGGGAGCGTCGTCAATCGAGGATACTTACTCGCTTTGCTCCGAGCCAACGCTTTACGCAACCTCTGCCGTAGTGCTCGAACTTATAGAAAAATCGTCGCTTTCAATTGACAGCAAAAATGCGTTTATAGTCTTAGTCAAAACGCTAAAATCGTTGCTCGTATATCCTCAAAACGCATCAGTAACGCTCGCCAAGTTTATCCAAAAAATTCTTTCACTATCGGGGTTCGTTTTATCGCCGGAAAAGAGAGAAGTCGAGCCAAATACCGTTGATAATTTTTTGACTTTCATAGCGAGAAAAACTTTGGACGAAACAGCCGAATATTCTTTCGACGAGGGGATAGTAAAGCGTTCCGTTTACTACCTCCTAAACCGGTTTGAAAGCGTTTATGAAACGACGCTTACGAGCAAAAAAGTATATAAAGACTTAACGGACTAAAAAGCCTTTCGTGACGAAGGCTTTTTTTATGCAATTTAACCAAAAAATCGCATAAATTTTATAGAATATTTTGAATAATACTTGCCAAAAAAGATGAAAAGATATATAATAGTTTAAAATGGCTTACTTTGTAAGCGAACAAAAAAGGAGGAATAGAATTTGAGTAGATTTTTCTGTGACAGTAATTGCGAACTTTGGTACGCAGTTCAAGAAAGTCTTGGAATAAATTACATATCAATGCCCTACACGGTAGAGCACGAGGAATATTATTACGACCTAGGAAAAAACACCGATTCAAAGGCTTTTTTCGATAAAATGAGAAAGGGCGCAGTTCCTAAAACGAGCGCACTTAACAAGCAAAACTATCTTGATTATTTCGAACCCGTATTTGCGTCCGGCGAGGATATATTTTATTTGACTTTTTCCCAAAAAATGAGTGGAACTTTCGGCTCTATGAACTTAGCAATCGAGGAGTTGAAGGAAAAGTATCCCGAGCGTAAAATTACGGTAGTAGATAGCAAGAATATTTCTATGGGCGCAGGAATTTTGGTTTATCTTACCGCGCTCAAACATAACGAAGGCGCGTCCGATAGCGAACTAGAAGAGTACGCTATACAAATGCGAGAGAAAATAAAGTGCTATTTTACGGTAGGCGACCTCGTTTATCTTAAGCGAGGCGGACGACTTTCGTCTTTCGAGGCGTTTATGGGCGGAATTTTGAACATAAAGCCGATAATATCGCCCGTTGACGGAAAACTCGAGAGCATAATGAAAGTGAACGGCAGAAAGAAATCGCTAAAAACACTTTTCGATATTCTCGAGCGTGACGGAGTTGATTTGACGAAACCTATTTCGATAATCAACGCTGACTGTGAAGAAGACGCAAATTTTCTTTTGAGTATGGTAAAGGAGAAGTTCCCGAGCGCAGACGTTTGGGTGCAACAAGTGGGGCCCGTAATCGGCAGTCATTGTGGGCCTGATACGGTAGGACTGATATTTGTTAAAAAGTAACGCGAGGTAGGCTTGAAAAAGGTAAAGAGTATAGCGTTAATATTCGTAGCGATTTTGCTAGCGATTGCACCGCTTGGTTGCGGAGAAAAGAAGTACCACACTTCCACGCACACGGTTTTTTCTTCGGGTATAGTTTTTTCGGCGTCGCTACTTGGTGGTAACGAAAGTAAAGCGTTAGAAGAAATGAGCGCTATGCTAGACGAAATCGGCGAAAGCGTAAACACGCAAAAAAGCGATAGTTTCGTTTCTCGATTTAACCGTGCGCCAGCGGGCGAGGTAATCGAAGTTGACGAGCATACTTATTTTCTAGCGAGCGAGGCTAAACGCCTTTATCTACTTACAGGTGGAGCGTTCGACGTCACGCTGTCGTCGTTATCGGAAATTTGGGGCGTAGATATTGCCGGAATAAACGAATATGCGTATTCGGGCGGTCAGCCTGACGCTTTGCCTACTAGCGAGCAAATTATTTCTAGCAAGGGAGCGAGCGCAAATTCGCTAATTATCACCGAGAGCGAGGGCAAGTATTACCTAACGAAAACTGATGCGAACCTAACGCTTGACCTTGGCGGAATAGCAAAAGGGTATTGCGCTGATAAGTGCAGAGAGATTGCCAAGGCTAACGGCGTTACGAGTGCGCTTATTTCGGTGGGCGGAAACTTAGTTCTTATCGGAAACAACGAAAACGCTAACGGTTCGCAAAAGGAGTGGGGCGTAGGCGTAAACAATCCTCGTCCGCTTAATTCAATCCGTTACGTCTGCGGATTTTACGATACCGATTGCGGAATAGCGACGAGCGGAGATTACGAACGGTGCTGGGATTACGAGTATAGCGACGGCGACAAAGTTCAAGTTTGTCATATACTCGACGGCAGAAAGGGTATGCCTCTTGGCGTTAAGTATAACGCTCAAACGAGCAAATACGAAAACGAGAGCGACTATATAATATCGGCAACGATAAGAGGCGAAAGTTCAATGCTTTGCGACGCACTCGCTACCGCAGTTTGCGTGCTCGGGTTAGAGCAAGGCAAAGCGTTACTAGAAAGCGTAGGCTACGACGGAATAATCTTTACTGCCGATAAAAAATGCTTAATCGTGGGCGATTTTCTCTTTGAGGAAACGACCAATCTCTATAAAGAGGAGTACTCGTTCGTATGACCGATATAGAGAGAATAAATATCGTTAAAACCAAAAAACCCATAGCCGTGCTTGATATAATCGTAATCGCGCTAGTGACGGTTTTGGCGGTAATACTAGCGGTTTTACCCCTATTTTCCAAGAAAAAAGGGGCTAGCGTCGTCATAACGGCAGACGGGAAAGAACAATCGTATTCGCTTGAGCGAGACCAAACCGTTACGGTAAAAAGCCTAACCGTTGTGATTAAGAACGGCTCGGTAAAAGTTGTTAAAAGCGGTTGTTCCGACCACCTTTGCGAAAAAATGGGCTCGATTGAGGACGCAAGAGAAAAGATAGTGTGTTTGCCCGAGGGCGTAGTAATCACGATTGAGGGCGAAAGTAAGTTCCAAGCGGACACGGGAGAAGAGGTATGAGCGCAAAGAAAATAACTTTAACGGCGCTAATGATAGCCTCTGCGCTATTGCTCCACCTAATCGAGAGCGCGTTGCCACCTATATTCGCTTTTGCGCCGGGCGCAAAAATGGGACTGAGTAACCTAGTAACGCTGATTGCAATCTTTATACTAGGTGTTCCGGAAAGTTATCTAATTTTGGTAGTACGCTGTCTTTTGGGCAGTTTGTTTAGCGGAAATCTGTTCTCGCTAGCGTACTCGCTACCGGCAGGCGTAATTTCGCTAACGGTGGAAGTTTTCCTGATAAAATTTGCGCTCGGAAAGATTTCCGTAGTTAGCGTAAGTTTTATAGGAGCGGTAACCTTTAACGCCACGCAACTATTCGTTGCAAGCATAATAGTAAGAGTAAGTTTAATGCCCTACCTAGCGTTAATGCTACTAGCGTCGCTAATTGCAGGCTTGGCGGTGGGCTTTACGGCGTATTTCACGCTGAAATATTTACCGCAATCGCTTTACTACACGGGAAAAGCGGAGCGGAAACACGAAGAGTAAAATAAACGCAAACAAGGAAAATATTATCGGAGGTAAACGAAAATGGCTAAAAATGCGTTTGACGTCTTGAAAGAAAGAGGATTTATTAAACAAACGGTGTACGAAAACGACCTTTACGCTCAACTAGGTAAGGAGAGTACTCCTTTTTACGTAGGATTTGACCCTACGGCTGATAGTTTGCACATAGGACACTATATACCCATTATGGCTATGGCGCATATGCAAAGAGCAGGACACAAGCCGATTGCTCTTATCGGTGGTGGAACGGCAATGATAGGCGACCCGAGTAACAGAACGGATATGCGTAAAATGATGACTAGAGAGCAAATCCAGCACAACTGCGATTGCTTTAAGGTGCAAATGAGCCGTTTCCTTAACTTCGAGGGCGAAAACCCCGCAATAATGGTAAACAATGCGGACTGGCTACTAAACCTTAACTACGTTGACTTTTTGCGTGAAATCGGCGTATGTTTCTCGGTTAATAAGATGCTTACGGCGGAGTGCTTTAAGACTAGACTAGAAAGAGGACTAAACTTCCTCGAGTTTAACTATATGCTAATGCAAGCGTATGACTTTTTGGTTCTTTACGAGAAATACGGTTGCAAACTCGAAATCGGTGGAAACGACCAGTGGTCTAACATTTTGGCAGGCGCAGACCTTATCAGAAGATTTAAGGGCGACGACGCGTTTGCAATGACCTTTACTTTGCTTGAAACTAGCGACGGCAAAAAGATGGGTAAGACCGCAAAGGGCGCATTATGGCTAGACCCCAACAAAACTTCGCCTTACGACTTCTATCAATATTTTAGAAACGTAGAGGACGTAAAAGTTGAAGAGTGCTTAAAACTCTTGACTTTCCTCGAACTTGATGAAATAGCAGACCTCGTAAAATATAAGGACGAGCGTATAAACTCTGCTAAAGAAAGACTAGCGTACGAAGTAACCAAACTCGTTCACGGCGAAGAAGAGGCGCAAAAAGCCCAAACGCAAGCGAGAGCAGCGTTTGGCGGAAACGCAAGCGAAATGCCGTCTGTAGAGGTTAAGGCAACCGAGGACACGCCCGTAGTAGATGTGATGGTTCTTGCCGGCGTAGCGACTTCCAAGAGTGAGGCTCGCCGTTTAATCGAGGGTGGCGGAGTAAAAATTGACGACAATAAAGTTCCGTCCGTTGCTACTACGCTAGGCGAAATGACGGGACAGGTAGAGTTCGTACTCCATAAGGGTAAGAAAGTACACGTAAGAGTTGAACTCGTCTAATGGCAAGTTACGAGAGCGTACAAAGGTACAGCGAGCAGACCGAGATTCGCCGTTCGTTGTTCATAGCCGAGGTGTTTAGAGTAGAAAGCGAAGAGCAACTTTTCGTCGCATTAGGCGAACTTCGTAAGAAATATTCGGACGCAACGCATATTTGTTACGGTTCGGTGTTTGATAAAACGGGCAACGGTGCACGCTTTTCGGACGACGGAGAACCGGGCGGAACGGCGGGTGCGCCAATACTCGAGGCGATTAAAAAGAGCGGATTAAAGGAAGTTCTAGTCGCCGTCGTAAGATACTTTGGCGGAGTAAAACTAGGCGCGGGCGGATTAGTCAGAGCATACTCTTCGTCAGCCTCGTCAGCGCTAGCAAACGCGCCCAAGATAAAAAGGAAAGAGTGTGATATTTACTCGCTCTCAACCGATTTTTCAAAGGCGAAAAAAGTCCAACCTTGCTTTTCAAAAGCGGATATTCTACTTCTTTCGACGGAATATTCGGACTGCGTAACTTTCACGCTTGCGGTAGAAAGTGGACGGGAAATAGAGAGCAAAGTGGCGCAAATGCTTGCTGAAAAACCAAAACTAGAAAAATTATATACTGATTATATTGAAGAAAAAGCATAAGGAGAAAATAAAATGAGCAAAATCGAAACTAAATGCGTACAAGAAGGATACAATCCCGGGAACGGAGACCCAAGAGTTTTGCCTATTTCTATGAGCACTACTTTCAAGTATGAAAGCACTCAAGAAGTTGGAGACCTTTTCGACCTTAAAGCGGAGGGATTTTTCTACACTCGTCTTGCAAACCCCACGGTTGATGCCGTTGAGAAGAAAATTGCATCACTTGAAGGTGGCGTAGGCGCAATGATGACCTCGTCCGGACAAGCGGCGTCGCTAATCTCGATTTTAAATATAGCGTCGGCTGGCGACCATATTATAGCGTCGATTGATATTTACGGTGGAACGACTAATCTTCTCGGCGTAACGCTTAAGAAAATGGGCGTTGAGGTAACGCTAATGAAGTTTGACAACCTCGCCGAGGTGGAGAAGAATATTCGTCCCAACACTAAGGCGCTATTTGGCGAAACGCTTGCTAACCCTGCGTTAAAGGTGTTAGATATTCAATCCGTATCCGAACTTGCTCATAAGCATAAAATTCCTCTAATTATTGACAACACTTTCGCAACGCCTTATCTTTGCCGTCCTATCGAGTGGGGAGCGGATATCGTAGTTCACTCGACTAGTAAATATATCGACGGACACGCAATGGCGCTTGGCGGAGTAATTATCGACAGCGGAAAGTTCGACTGGGCAAAGAGTGGAAAGTTCGATTGTCTAACCCAGCCCGACCCGTCGTATCACGGTTTAAGTTACACCGAGAGTTTCGGAGCGAGTGCGTTTATCGTAAAAGCGCGCGTTCAACTTATGCGTGACCTTGGTTCGTCGCCTAGCCCTATGAACGCATTTTTAGCAAACGTGGGACTAGAAACCCTGCATCTTCGTATGGAACGCCATAGCGAAAACGCGCTTAAGGTTGCACAATATCTTTCTCGCCATCCCAAAGTAAAGAGCGTTTCGTACCCCGGACTTTCGACTGACGCTAATTATGAAAAGTGTAGAAAGTATATGGGTGGAAAAGCAAGCGGAGTTATCACCTTTGAACTTGGTTCGTACGAGGCTTGCGTGCGCTTTATGGACAGTCTAAAACTTGCTTGTATCGTAGTCCACGTAGCGGACGCTAGAACGGGCGTATTGCATCCTGCGTCTAGCACGCATCGTCAACTAACCGAAGAACAACTTATTGCAGGTGGAATTAGCAAGTCCACGATAAGATTTAGCGTTGGAATTGAGAACGCTGACGACATTATCGGAGATATCGCACAAGCGTTAGTAAACGCATAACGAGGCAAATAAATGAAAAATATTCGCGCATATTTAATGGGAATACACGACAAAATGGGTTTACCACTAGCGTTTTACGGAGTAACGGGAGAACGCCTTTTTGCTACGCCCGATTTCCCACTTTTGGCGCAACCGATTTTCCCTATAACGGCAGGGGAGATAGCCGTATCGCTTACGGCAAACTTGACTTCGATTAAGGTTAAAACTGCCGATAATACTTATTTTATCGTTATTCGTGGAACGGGCGAAAACGTAAAAAATTACGCTTTACTAATTGCGTCTGCGCTAGAAATCGGTGGCAAAAGTGAAGGAAAGATGGAAGACAAAATTCGTATGCTTTTGCTTGGCGAAATGTCGGTAGCGCAAGAAAATATGCTCAAAGCAAGTTTGGCGGAGGTAAAATTCAACCATTATATGCTTGCGCTCGTTACGACGGGAAAAGAAAAGCAGGAAAACTTACGCGCGTTTCTAGAAACCGTAGCGGATAAAAGCGATTATATCGTAACTATGGACGAAACGACTATCCTATATTTTCGTTACGCTATCGACAGCGAGTATAGGGGAGCGGACGACTTTGCGACTATTTTATATGAAAATATAAAAGAAGAGCAAAGAATAGACCTTGCGATTGCGACGGGAGGAATTATAAAATCTTTCCACTCGTTGCACGGCTGTTACGAGAGAGTTTTGCTTACTCATAAGTTTGGAAAAATAACCGAGCCGAATAAGAACGTCTATTTTTATAAAGACTACGCCGTGTTTGGATTGCTTGGCGAACTACCACAGCAAGACCTAATGAAAAGTCTTGATAGTTTATTAAGCAAGACGGCTGAAACCGTTTTTTCGGATACGGAACTTATGGAAACTGCCGACGAGTTTATGCGAAACTCACTAAACATAAGCGAAACGAGTAGGAATATGTATATTCATCGCAACACGCTAATTTATAGACTTGATAAAATCGAGAACGAGACGGGACTTAATTTGCGAAACTTTAACGACGCCGTAGCGTTCAAGTTCATTAAAAATCTTGCGTCGTTAACTAAAAGTGAAAACTAGTTGGGAATAAGTATGGATATTAAAGAAAAATCGCTTATTATGCACGAGAAATGGCAAGGAAAAATCGAGGTCGTAAGTCGTTGCGAGATTAACGATAAAACGGACCTTGCCGTTGCTTATTCGCCGGGTGTAGCAAACCCGTGCTTAGAGATAAAAAAGGACGAGAACGAAAGTTATCGTTACACAAGACGAGGCAATATGGTTGCCGTAATTTCGGACGGTAGTGCCGTTTTGGGCTTGGGCAATATAGGTGCTCTTGCCGGAATGCCCGTAATGGAGGGTAAGTGCGTTCTTTTCAAGCGTTTTGCAGGAGTTGACGCGTTTCCTATCGTGCTTGACACTCAAGACACCGAAGAGATAATAAAGACTATCAAAAATATTGCACCGTCGTTTGGCGGAATTAACCTCGAAGATATTTCTGCGCCTAGATGTTTTGAAATAGAAACTAGGTTAAAAGAGGAACTAGATATTCCCGTTTTTCACGACGACCAACACGGCACGGCGATAATACTTCTAGCAGGAATTTACAATGCGCTACGCCTTACGAAAAAGAAAATGAGCGAACTAAAGGTTTGTCTTTCTGGCCCTGGTGCAGCGGGAACGGCTATTACCGAACTACTTATTAAAAGCGGAGTAGGCGAGGTTATTTTGTCTGATATCGACGGAATAATCTACGACGGCAAAGACGGGCTTGACTGGAAAAAACGCGAACTTGCAAAAAAGACCAACTTTAGTAAGATTAAAGGTGGTCTAACGGAGGCAATCGTAGGTTGTGACGTTTTTATCGGCGTTTCAGCGCCTAATATTTTAACCGAAGAGCATATAAAAACTATGGCGGATAAAGCGATAGTTTTCGCTATGGCAAACCCCACGCCCGAGATTATGCCCGAAAAGGCAAAGAACGCAGGCGCGTATATCGTCGGAACGGGTAGAAGTGATTACCCCAACCAAGTCAATAACGTCCTCGTTTTCCCGGGACTATTTAAGGGTGCGCTGTCCGTAAGAGCGAAAGCGATTAGCGACGGTATGAAAATATCGGCGTCGAAAGCGATAGCAGAACTCGTTTCGGACGACGAACTTTCACCCGAGTATATCTTGCCGTCCGCTCTCGACGAGCGTGTGGCGATTGCAGTCGCAAACGCCGTTGCCGAGCAAGCAAAAAAAGAAGGACTAGCGAGGATTTAAGCAAAAAACCTAGTCATAATACCCAAAATATCGTCACTAACAAAGCCAAGTACGGGCGTAAACCCCTCGGCTTTGTTTTTTCGTTTATTCGTAAAACTTTGAAAAAGTGAGCCGTAGTCACCGTTTTGTCCTAAGATAGCCTTAATTAAATCACTTTTATCCGTTTTGCTAGAGCCGAGTAGTAAAGGAAGAATAGAGTTTAGGTCCATAATTTTCTCCTTAATATAGTTACGCTAAATTATATGCGCGCATATAAATAAAAGTACGGAAAGGAGGTTGTTATGCGTAATTTAAGAGGATATAACGGTCAGAAAAAGGAAAGTGGGAATAAAGGCGGTATCGAAGATATATTGCGCTCGTTCGGTGTTGGCGGAAATTCGGCTAAAAAGTATTCGGGACTAAGCGAGGACGAACTTATTGAAGAACTAATCAAAGCAGTGCAAAAATCCAAAGCGGAAGGAACTTTCGACGGTGCGAGCATACAGGCGTTTTTACAAATGGTATCGCCTCGTCTTTCTCCCGAAAAGCGAGAAAAATTACAAAACGTAATAAACATTATAAGCGTTAACGATTAGCGATAACGGAGCGCAAAGTTTGGATAAATATTTCCACTTCGCTCTCCGTCGAGTCAACGCCTAGCGAAACTCTTACCGCACCCGATTTTTCCGTGCCGAGGTAAGAGTGAGTAAGGGGCGCACAATGGTATCCTCCACGCACGCAAATTTGCGCCTTTTGGTACAAAAGCGAGGATACGATTTCGCTATCGAGCGAAGAAACGGAAAAAGTAATTATTCCGCAGTGAGAAACCTTGGGCGAGTAGAGAGTAACTTCTCTTACTCGCTCTAATTCTTCGTGCAAAAGCGAAGAAAGGTGCAATAATTTTTGGCTATGAAGAGCAAAATTTTCTTGGTTATATCTAATAGCGTAAGGGAGCGGAAGAATAGCAGGGACGGGCAGAGTACCCGTTTCAAAGCCTTCTGGAATATCACACGGCTGATTTAGGTCGAGCGAACTGCTACCCGTTCCGCCGTATCGGTAGGGCGAAAGTTTAACCGTATTCGTTAGCGCAAGTATGCCTACGCCTTGAATAGAATTTAATCCTTTGTGCGGAGCAACGGCAATCATAGCCTTGCCCATTTTTTTGATGTTTACGGGGATATGTCCTACCGATTGCGCTCCGTCAATAATGAGAGTAATCCCTTTTTGCTTACACAAAAGAGCGATTTCGTCTATTTTAGCCTCTACGCCCAGCACGTTGGAAACTTGGCTAATCACTACCGCTTTGGTGTTAGGCTTAATCGCCGAATAAACGCTCCGTGCGTAAATAATACCGTCGATAGGGCGAGCAACGGAGTAAGAAATAACGCCTTTTTTGTAAAGAGCGTGAACCGTTCGTAGTACGGCGTTATGTTCGAATTGCGACACGACGATATGGTCGCCGTTTTGCACCGAACCTGCAATAGCGAGGTTAAGCGCACCCGTGCAATTATCGGTAAAAATGACCTCGTCCGCTCCAAGAAAATCGCACAAACTTTTTCTCGCCTCATAAACTTTTTGAGCGCACGCAGTAGAGTAGCCGTGACCGCTACGCCCGGGATTAGCCGAGTAATCTTTCACGGCAGAAACGAGAGCGGAAAGAACGCAATCGGGCTTAAAACGGGTAGTTGCGGAGTTATCGAAGTAAATCATAAAAGTAGCACCTCTAACGAAAGAAACAATATACTATATTATACGGGATAACGCCGAAACGGTTGCCAAAGGAAAAGATAAAAATGAAAGAAATTATACTAGCGTTCCGTTCGAGAACGCACGCGCTAAAATTACACGATATACTAAAAAACGAAGGATATTTTGTTTCGCTCACGCCCACGCCGTCGAAGTTAGGAAACGGTTGTAGTATGAGTGTTAAAACGGAAGAATGCGCGCTAGCGAGGGCGCAAGAAGTAATCGAAGATTACTTACTTCGCTCGTTTATAGGCGCGTATGAAATTTCAGGTGGGAATAAGGCTAATAAACTTTTCTAAACGCTTTACAAATAGAGGCTTTTCGTGGTAAAATATTATGTGGAAAAGTCTTGACTTTGCGCGGAGGTAAGAAAAGTGAGCGATAAACTAAAACTAAATATCAAACGAACGATTTTGGTAGGACTAGCGTTCTTTACGATTAGTATGTTTTGGCAGGTTTACGACAGCCTAATGCCGTTATTTTTGCAAGACTTTGGTTTTACTGCGGACAAGCGTGGAATAATAATGGCGCTCGACAATATTTTGGCGGTAGTCCTCTTGCCCTTTATGGGAATTATGTCAGACAAGTTCCCAATGAAACTGAGAAATAAAATCGGAAGAAGAATGCCGTTTATCCTTTGCGGTTCGATTTTGGGCGGAGTAACTTTTATTTTGGTTAACTACGCGCACAATATTCGTGCGTTACCGCTAATGCTCGTAGCGACTGCTTTCGTGCTAGTGTTTATGTGTCTATACCGCACTCCAGCCGTAGCGCTAATGCCAGACGTAACGCCCAAGCCGATTAGAAGTTCGGCAAACGCCGTAATCAACGTAATGGGAACGGTAGGCGGAGTAATTTCGCTAATACTAATGGAAGTTCTTCTTAAAACCTCCGAAAACCTTGACGGAACTCTTTTCGTTACGGGCAACAACTGGATTTTGGTAATCTCGATAGCGGTAATGATGGTACTTGCATCAATCGTTATGGCGATTAAGGTTAAGGAAAACAAGTACGCAGAAGAGAGCAAGGCGATTATGGAAAGCCTTGGTATCGTGGACGACGAACAAGAGGAGAAGAAAGAGGAAAAAGGCACGCTAAAAAAGGTTTTGGGTTCGCTAACCCGTGCTCAAAAAATCAGCCTAGCGTTTATTCTCCTTTCCGTATTTTTGTGGTATATGGCGTACAACGCACTAACCACGCACTTTTCGGTATTCTCGTTAGAAGTACTAAAAAAGAAATTCACTTTGCCTTTACTGGTAGCCAACGCGTCCGCTTTCGTGATGTTCGTTCCAGCCGTTGAAATCGGAAAGAAGATAGGAAGAAAAAAGACGGTTTTAGTAGGAATAATAATGATGGCGTTAGGTCTTGCGTTTGCAAGCGTATTCTTGCTTTCGGGCGCAAAAGCAAGCGTTCTTGAACTTATTATGTATCCCACTTTCGTTTTGGTAGGCGGAGGCTGGGCAACGATAAACGTACACTCGTACATTATGAGCGTAGAAATGGCGGACGAAAAGACTACGGGAACTTACACGGGACTATATTATGCGTTCTCAATGACGGCTCAAATCGTAACGCCGTATCTAGCGGGACTAGTAATCGAGTACATTTCAATGCGAGCACTAATTCCGTATTCGCTCGTATTTATGGGCTTAGCGTTCTTATCAATGCTCCCCGTTCGCCACGGCAACGCAATCAAGACTGAAGAGATAAAAAAGGACGAAGAAGTTGAACAGAACTGACGAAATACTATCTTTGCTTTTCGAGGCGTATCCCGACGCGCATTGTGAACTAGACCACGAGGACGATTTTCAACTTCTAGTAGCGGTAATACTGAGCGCGCAATGTACGGATAAAAGAGTGAATATCGTAACGAAAGAACTCTTTAAGGTTGCAAAAACTCCGTACGATTTTGCTCAAATTGAACCCGAGAAACTGGAAAAACTAATTTTTAGTTGCGGATTTTACCGAAACAAAGCGAAGAACATAATTCTAGCGAGCAAGGCGATTGTAGAAAACTACGGTGGTAAAGTTCCCGAGGCGTTCGACGAACTAATAAAACTGCCCGGCGTTGGTAGGAAAACGGCGAACGTAGTGACAAGCGTGGCGTTTGGTGGCGACGGAATAGCGGTGGACACGCACGTTTTTAGAACGGCAAACCGACTTGCGCTAGCCAAAGGAAAAACGCCGTACGAAGTGGAAATGGGACTAGAAAAAGTAATTCCCAAAGACAAGCGTTCGCTTTGTCACCATTTACTTATTTTCCACGGCAGATACACTTGTTCTTCACAGCGTCCAAAATGTGATAAATGTAACTTAAAGAAATACTGTAATTATATTAGCGAGGAAAAATAACTTGAATAAAATCTTAAAAAAGCGCACGCTTGCGCCAAAAGTAAACGAATACGTAATCGACGCACCGCTCGTAGCGAAACACGCTCGCCCCGGGCAATTCATAATTTTGCGAGTTGATGAAGAGGGAGAGAGAATTCCCTTTACGATTTGCGATATGGACAAAGAAAAGGGAACGGTAACAATCCTAGTTCAAGAAGTGGGATATTCTACGGCAAAGTTAGCCTCCGTACCCGAGGGCGGATATATTTCCGACTTCGTAGGACCGCTTGGAAAGGCTACTGACATAAGCGAATACAAAAATATCGTATTAGTAGGTGGCGGAATAGGAAGCGCGGTAATCTATCCGCAAGCGAAATATCTTGCCTCAATCGGAAATAAGGCGGAAGTAATCGTAGGTGCGAGAGAGAAAAACCTAATTATGTACGAGGACGAATTCCGTCAGTCGGCAAAAGAACTATTTATCACGACGGACGACGGAAGTTACGGCGAAAAAGGTTTCGTAACCGATATTCTAAAAAGAGGCTTGGACGAGGGTAAATACGATTGCGTAATGGCGGTTGGACCTATGCCTATGATGAGAGCGGTTTCGCTTTTGACAAAGCAGTACGGCGTAAAAACTGTGGTTAGTATGAACCCTATTATGGTTGACGGAACGGGAATGTGCGGTGGATGTCGTCTTACCGTTGCTGGAAAGACGAAGTACGCTTGCGTTGACGGGCCCGAGTTTGACGGACACGAAATCGACTGGGAAACGGCAATGAGTAGGCTACGCGCGTACAAAGAGCAAGAGAAAGAACATATATGCAGACTAACTGGTGAGAAAGAATAATTATGGCAATATTAAAAAAAGAACGAAATATAATGCCCGAGCAAGAGCCCGAGGTAAGAGCGCATAACTTCGACGAGGTTGCGCTAGGATTTGATGCAAGCCTTGCTATGGACGAGGCGACTCGTTGTCTTAACTGCGCTAATCCGCTTTGCGTAAAGGGTTGCCCCGTCGGCGTAAAAATCCCGCAGTTTCTTTTGGCGGTAGCAAAGGGCGAGTTTGAAAAGGCGGGCGAGATTATAAAGACGACGAACTCACTCCCCTCCGTTTGCGGAAGAGTATGTCCGCAAGAACAACAATGCGAGCATAACTGTATAAGAGGTAAAATAGACGGAGCGGTTGCAATCGGCTCGGTAGAGCGTTTCGTTGGCGATTATATGCTTACGCTACCCAAGAAAGAGTACGATATTAAACCTACGGGCAAGCGCGTAGCGGTAGTAGGTAGTGGACCTGCCGGTATAACTTGTTCGGCGCAACTTGCTCAAAAGGGCGTAGAAGTAACCGTTTACGAGGCTTTCCACAAAACCGGTGGAGTATTAGTTTACGGAATACCCGAGTTTAGATTACCCAAAGAACTCGTTAAAGCGGAAATAGACAAACTTCGTGACCTCGGAGTGAAATTTGAACTTAACGTCGTGGTAGGAAAAACTATTACGCTTGACGAACTACGCGAGCAGTACGACGCCGTATTTATCGGTAGCGGAGCAGGGCTCCCTCTATTTATGAATATTCCGGGCGAGAGCCTTAACGGAGTGCTTTCCGCAAACGAGTATTTAACGAGAATTAACCTTATGGGGGCGTACGATAGTAATTCCACTACGCCCGTGCAAAGAGGCAAGCAAGTAGCGGTAATAGGCGCAGGTAACGTCGCTATGGACGCTGCGAGAACGGCTCTTCGTATGGGAGCGGAAAAAGTTTCGATAATCTACCGTAGAGGAAAAGACGAAATGCCGGCAAGAAAGGCGGAAATCCACCACGCCGAGCAAGAGGGAATAGAGTTTTGCTTGCTCACTAACCCCGTTGAGTTTTTGGGAAAAGACGGTTGGGTTAACGAGATTAAGTGTGTAAAAATGGAGTTAGGCGAGCCTGATGCTAGCGGAAGAAGAAGTCCCGTCGTGGTAGAGGGTAGCGAGTTCACGCTCCCTGCCGATATGGTAATCGTTGCGCTAGGCACGAGTCCTAATCCGCTCATTAAAGACAGTTGCGACGGACTTGAAACGGCAAAAAAGGGAATACTAGTAGTTGGCGAAGATATGATGACCTCGCTTGACGGTGTTTACGCCGGTGGCGACGCCGTAACTGGTTCGGCAACCGTAATCCTTGCTATGGGCGCAGGAAGAAAAGCGTCCGAGGCAATCCTAAAAAGACTTAACCTTGACTAAGGGAGACGATTATGTTTATAGATAAAGCGAAAATTTATATAAAGGCTGGTAACGGTGGAAACGGTTGTACTTCCTTTTATACTGAAAAATACGTTCCTAACGGCGGTCCTGACGGTGGCGACGGCGGAAAGGGAGGAGATATCGTGTTCGCAGTTGACGAGCATCTATCCTCGCTTACCGATTTTAAGTTCGAACAGCATTTTAGAGCGGAAAACGGAGAGAACGGCTCTAGTCGTTTTTCGCACGGAAAGTCGGCAAAACCGTTAGTCGTTAAAGTTCCTAGGGGAACGGTAATTCGTGATGCCGAAACGGGCAATATTATTGCCGATATGTTTGACGAGAGTGAAATGGTAACGGTACTTAAAGGCGGTTTTGGCGGAAAGGGCAACGCTAGATTTAAGTCCTCGCGCCGTCAAGCGCCTCGTTTTTCGCAAACGGGACAAAAGACGGACGAGCACGCCGTAACGCTAGAACTCAAAACGATAGCCGACGTAGGGTTAGTAGGATACCCAAACGTTGGAAAATCTACCTTACTTTCAGTCGTTTCGTCCGCTAAACCTAAGATTGCTAACTATCATTTCACGACGCTTTCTCCAAATCTTGGCGTAGTAAAATATTACGATAATACTTTCGTAATGGCTGATATCCCAGGACTTATCGACGGAGCGAGCGAGGGCGTAGGACTAGGTAGTGAATTTCTTCGCCACGTAGATAGAACTCGCCTTATCGTGCACGTAGTTGATATTTCGGGTTGCGAAGGAAGAGACCCCGTAGAGGATTATCGCAATATAAACCGCGAACTTAAAAACTATAATAAGCGTCTTGGTAGTTTGCCACAAATCGTGGTGCTAAACAAGGCTGATATTTTACCGGACGATAGCGAAATCAAGCGTTTCAAACGCTCGGTAAGAAAGCCCACGGTAGTAATGTCTGCAATTTCACAACAAGGCGTAGATGAACTAATAAAGGTAGTTTACGAAAAACTACTCTCCTTGCCTCCGGTTGAGAAATTAGACTATGAGCCGTTTGAGTACGCCGACCGTGACACGACCTCGTTTATCGTAACTCGTTGCGACGACGGTGGATTCGACGTGTCGGGAGGACTTATGGAAGAACTTGCCCGCAACGTGGTACTAGACAGTTACGATAGTTTTACCTATTTCCAAAAGAAACTAAAAGAAGAGGGAGTACTCAAAGCACTTCGAAAAGCAGGCGCAAAGGACGGCGATACCGTCCGCGTTCTCGATATCGAGTTCGAGTATTTAGAATAGTATGAAAAGAGCGATTTTCGGCGGAAGTTTCGACCCGCCAACCAAAGCGCATTACTCGCTTGCAAAAAAACTAACCGAGTTTTTTGATGAAGTAATCGTAGTTCCTGCGTATATTTCCCCCTTTAAGACGGACGGGAGTGAAGTGGACGGCGAAACGAGACTAACGCTATTAAAGAGACTGTTCGAGGGCGACGATAAAATCAAAGTATCGTCCGTCGAACTTGACGCAAAGGGCACGAGTTATTCTTTTATGACGGCGCAAAAGTTTTTCCGTGAGGGCGACGAACTATATTTCGTAATCGGCTCGGACGGTCTAGCAACGCTTGACCGCTGGGCGAGAGTGGATATATTAAACAGTCTCGTCACTTTCCTCGTTGTCGAGCGTCCGTTTTATCCCATTAAGCAAGCCGACCTAGATTACGCTCGTACTTTTTTGCGAGTTGAAGTTGCGCCATTTTTGGGTGAGGAAGGCTCGTCGTCGCTACTTAAAGCGAGCGTAGCGTTTGGTAAAGAAGACGAGGTAGTGCCTCCGCTCGTAGCAGATTTCATTAAAGAAAACGGGCTATACCGAAACTACTGTGAAATAACCGAAAAATTCGGCGAAATGAAATTGAAACAAAGCCGAATAGAGCACACTTACCGAGTGGTAAAGAGTGCGATTATTCTTGCGTTTAAGAAAGGTGTTAGCACGGATAAAGCAATAAAAGCAAGTATTTTGCACGATATCGCTAAATATCTTTCGCCCTCCGATTTTGAAAAAATAGGACTAGTTTATCCCGAAGAGGCGAAATCGTATTCTGCTCCCGTAGCGCATCAGATTACGGGGCGAGCGGTTGCAAAAGAGTTTTTTGGTATTAGCGACGAAGAAATCTTAAACGCTATTGCAACGCATACTACGGGCGATAAAAATATGACCGACCTGCAAAAAATCGTGTTTTGCGCCGACTATATCGAGGACGGCAGAGATTTTTCGGGCATTGACGAAATAAGAAAAATAACTTACGACGACCTAGATAAAGGCGTAGTTGCGATAATAAAGAACACGATTAAATATCTAGAAAGCAAGGGCGAGACGGTTGCTAGTCAAACGCTGGATGCGCTTGCGTGCTATGAAAAGGAGAAATTATGATAAAGAAAACTGATTTAAGTAAATTTAATTTAACCGAGCCAAGCGAACTTGCTACGGCGATTGCAACTTTGCTCGACGAGAAAAAAGGCAAAGACGTAACGACTATTGACCTAACGGGCAAAACGATTGTAGCCGACTACTTCGTTATCGCTAGCGTATTTTCTACGACTGCCGTAAAGGCGCTAGCCGACTACGTAGAGGATGAACTTTCCAAGACTGGATTAGAGCCTCTTCATCGTGACGCTGACGCAAAGTGGATTGCGCTCGATTACGGCTCGGTAATAGTACACGTCTTTTATAAAGAACTCCGTGATTTTTACCAAATCGAAAGACTTTGGGCGGATGGAGAGAATATTAAGAAATTCATTGAGGACTAAAAATGGAAGTATCAATCGTAAAAGCCGTTCAACAAATGCGTTGCGGATTTTTGGATGCGCTATTTTCGGGCATAACCTACTTTGGCGACGAGATATTCTTTTTGGTAGTAGGCGTAGTTCTTTACTGGTGCGTAGATAAGCGTTTTGGCTTTAAGTATATCAACGTATATCTTCTCGGCAACGTGGCGGTAGAAGGCGTAAAATCGCTCGTAGGAAGAGCAAGACCGTACACCTACGACGGTATAGCATCCGTAACTGAGCCTACGGGTGGATATTCGTTTCCTAGCGGACACTCGCACTCGATAGCGAGCATAACGACGCAATTATCGAATAAGTATAGAAAAACTTGGGTTTACGTCGTTTCGGCGATTGCTTGCGTTTTGGTGGCGTTTAGTAGGGTTTACCTCGGCCAACACTTTTTAAGCGACGTAATCGTGGGACTAGCGTTCGGAATAGGGTTAGCGTTACTGTTTTCTAACCTATTTGAACTGCTAAAAGATAGAGAAGAGTTCGTTGTTTTGGGCGTACTCCCTATCTGTTTTATCGTCTTGCTCGTTCTAATTTTTACGGACAGCCTCGATTCTGCCGGCAACGTACTCAAAGTTTTGGGCGGATATAGTGCGGTAACGATAGGATATTTTATTGAAAAAAGATATATAAAGTACGAAGTGAAAGCAAGATGGTTCGTTCAGATTATCAAAGTCGTAATCGGACTTGCTCTTTCGTTGGCAGTAAAGGAAGGTTTTAAACTCTTTATTCCCAAAGATTTACCGATTTTATATAACCTCGTTCGTTATTTCGTAACGGGATTAGTTGCAACGGCAAGCGTAATGTGGCTATTTAAGGCGCTCGACCTAGAAAACAGAATTCCTAAAAAGAGTAAAGAGACGCTTGACAGAGCCAAGCAGTAGAGTTATAATATTATTACTTGGAGGCGAGGCGAAAATCCTCACCGGCGGTACAGTCCGCAAAGCGCGTGTGCGCCCGAAAAGGTGAAATTCCTTTACCGACGGTTACAGTCCGGACGAGATGAGTAAAAACGGTATAATTTTGTTTTTCTCGCGCCTTCAACAAAAACGGAGGCGCAATTTTTATGACGATTAAGAAATATTTTACGACTAAAAGCCTAACTACGATAGCAGTATTCGTGGCGCTTGGCTACGGATTATCGTGGTTAGAATTTCCCATATTCCCACCAGCCCCCTTTCTAAAACTCGACTTTACCAACGTAATAACGCTACTATGCGGATATATGTTCGGACCTATCGGGGCGATTGTAGTAGAGGGAATAAAACAACTTTTAATACTGCTTACGCACTCTGACACGGCTGGGGTAGGACAACTTGCAAACTTTCTAATGACGACGGCTTTCGTACTCCCGCCTTCGCTACTTTATAAGTTCAAAAAAGGCAAAACTTGGGTAGTGATAGGTATGGCGGTTGGCTCCGTTTTGCAAATCGGAGTAGCGCTTTTGTGTAATCGATACATAACTTTTCCGCTCTACGTTGGCGATAGCGCTAAGGGTATGTTCGCCTCGCTTTGGGTTTACGTTTTGGCTTTTAACGCCGTAAAGACGGTAGTAATCAGCGTTATAACTTTTTTGGTTTACAAGAGAATAGGGCGTTTGCTCGACAAAATGTTCCCACAAAAAGTTAAGAAAACTCGTGAGTTTAAGTTCATTTCCTCGTCCGCAGAAGAGACGACGGAACTAGCGAAGAAAATAGCGAGCCACTTAATCGGCGGAGAAGTTATTACGCTTGACGGCGAACTAGGAGCGGGCAAAACGGTGTTCGTTAAAGGCTTAGCGGAAGCGCTTGGCATTGACGGAGAAGAGGTAACGAGTCCCACCTTTACGCTTATGTGCGATTACGACGGACGACTTAAACTAGTCCATATCGACGCTTATAGGCTCTCTAGCGGAGAGGAGGCTTACGAGGCAGGGCTAACCGAGTATTTCGGCGAGAGAAACACGGTGGTATGTATCGAGTGGGCGCAAAATATTGAAAGCGCAATTAGTGGAAGAAAAATAATCGAGATTAAAATCAGCCGAACGGCGGATGAAAAAAGGGAGATAGAAATCAATGACAAGTAAACAAAGAGCAACCTTGCGTGCGCTCGCAAGCCAAATCGAGCCGATATATCAAATAGGTAAGGGAAATATAAGCGATACGCTAATAAGAGGCGTTGACGAGGCGCTAGAGAAGAGAGAACTCGTAAAGATTTCGGTTCTAAAAGGTAGCGATTACGACGCAAAGGAAGTGCTTGAAGAACTTTCGAGTGAACTTAACGCAGAGCAAGTTTGCTCTATCGGCAATAAGGTCGTTCTTTATCGCCGTAGCAAATCGGACAAAGTTAAGCATATCGAATTTTAGGAGAAAAAATGAAATACCTAGCGATAGACACGGCAGGAAGCGCGCTTGAAATTTTGGTTAAGAACGGCGAAAAGAGTTATTTTTGGCGTGACCCGGATTTTAAGAAAACTTCTGAAATATTACTCGTTAAGATTGACGAAATGCTTGACGAGGCAAAACTAACCTTAAAAGACCTTGACTATCTTGCGTGTATAACGGGACCAGGCTCGTTCACGGGAATTAGGATAGGCGTAACGACGATAAAGACTTTCGCCTCGGTAAGCGGAACGAAAGTAATAGCCGTAAACTCTTTGGAAAAATTATCATATAATAAGACTAGGCGCGCTATCGAGAGTATCGTATCGGTAATAAACGCATACGCTGACAACTGTTACTTGGCGGTGTATTCAAGCGAGGGCGAGACCTTATTTTCGCCCGTATCAATGACTTACGAAGAGGCTAAGAAGTTTATTTCGCTAGTTACAGAACCAAGCGTAATTTTTGCGGACGAAAAGAGTAGCGAAATGCTAAAAGGAACAAAACGAGACGACGGAAAAATATCGCTAGAGCGCGCGGTAGAGCGAGCAATCGAACTAGGTAAAGCGCAAGATTATAGAGCGGTAGAGCCGTTTTACTTGCTTAAATCGCAAGCGGAGCGTGACAAAGAGTCAAAGGAAAAAGCAAATGCAAATTAAACGCTGTAACGAATTCGACCTAAATAATATCCTTGCTCTCGAGCGAAAGTATATCGAGTGCCCGTGGTCGGAAACTAATCTTTCGTTTGCGCTAAAGAACGAGAATTGCATAATTCTAAAAGCGGAAGAGGATGGAGAATTCGTCGGCTATTGCGGAGTTGAAATCGTGCTTGACGAGGGCAATATTTTAAATGTTGCGGTAAGTGAAAAGCATAGGCGAAAGGGAATAGCCTCCGCTTTAATTAGCGCCATTATAGACGAGTGCGCTATCAAAAATGTGGAGCAAATTTTCTTGGAGGTAAACGAGCACAACGATAGCGCGATTGCGCTATACCAAAAGCACGGATTTGAGAAAATCGCCGAGAGAAAACGCTATTACGGAAATGATAGTGCGGTAATAATGAGGTTTGAGGTAAAAAGATAGTGTGGTATAGTGAAAACGGGATATCCGTTTTTTACGAAAGACAAGAAGGCGAGAAGACACCCGTGTTACTATTACACGGATGGGGGTGCGACGTAAGAACAATGCGTCGCATTTTTTATTTTCTCGCTTGCCTTGGTCACGAGGTAGTAAGCGTTGATTTTCCAGGCTTTGGGAAAAGCCAAGAGCCAACTGCTGACTTTACCGTGTTTGATTACGCAGATTTGACGGAAAGATTGATTAAAACCCTTTTTTCCCGTCCGCCCGTAGTTCTAGGACATAGTTTTGGTGGAAGAGTGGCGATTATTTTGGGCTCGAGAGGGATAGTAAGCGAATTAATTTTAGTCTCGTCTGCAGGAATAAAGCCCAAAAGAAAACTTTCGTATTACTATAAGGTTGCAAAATATAAATTTATAAAAAAGGTTTTTAAGCGAGAAAGTAAAAACGCTGGTTCGTCCGATTATCGCCGACTTTCTAGCCAAATGAAACGAGTTTTCGTTTCGGTAGTCAATACGCATTTGGAGAGTTACGCCCGTCAAATCAAGGTAAAAACCACGCTTATTTGGGGGAAGAACGACCGTCAAACGCCTCTATATATGGCTAAACGACTAAACGCTCTTATAGAAAATAGCGCGCTTAAAGTTATGAAAAATTGTGGACATTTTTGCTTTTTAGACGATTTTCTTTCTTTCTCGGAAATACTTAAAAACTCGTTATGATAATACTATTAATACTTTCAATTTCTATAACTACGGTCTTATCGTCGTACAAAATCTTGCTAATCTATCAACTCGGCGGATATCGTCTAGGCGAGTTTTTTAGAGCGCTCAAACGCAAAAAATGCAAGGCGATTTTACCACTAGCGTTTTTTCTTTTACTTACTTCACTAGCATTAATCACGCCCGTTTTTCTAATTTTACCACCCGTTTTTGCTCTCGTAACTTTTTTAGTAATGCGCAAAAACAGTAAAGTAAAATTGCGTTATACCAAACGCTTTACTAGATTTTTCGCGTTATATATTTTACTTTCTCCTTTAGTGATAACGCTTTTGTTTTCTCACGCATTGACTTATCCGCTCGAGGAGTGGAGAAACAAAAGGTTCGTCGAAAGAAAGACGGAAAGTTTGAGAAAAGATAATCGGCTTATTAAAATAGCCGTCACGGGCAGTTATGGTAAGACAACGGTAAAGACCGTTTTGGCGCAATTTTTAGGTGTAAAATACAAGGTCGCCACGACTAAGGAAAATTATAATACGCCGATGGGAATTGCGCTTTCGAGTGATTTTCCCGCCGATACCGAGGTCTTTATAGCGGAGATGGGCGCGCGCCGAAAAGGGGATATAAAACGGCTAGTAGAAATCGTAGCACCGAATTTCGGCGTAATCACGAAAATCGGCAGTCAGCACCTTGAAACTTTCAAGAGCGAGGCTAATATAAAGAAAGAAAAACTAACGCTAGCCAACTATTTAAGCGTGAAAAATTTGCCCGTAGTAACGCTTGACTACGAGCCCTTATTAAATTTACCGTCCGTAGAGAAAGAGTGTAAGATAGAGGATATAACGACTGGCGAGAGGGGAACGAGTTTTTTGCTAACCGTGGGAGGAGAAAGCGCGCGCATAGAAACGCCGTTAATCGGAAAACATATTCCGCAAACGCTTTCGCTTTGTATTTTATGCGCGTTAGAATTAGAAATTCCGCTAGAAGAGATAAAAAATGTGGCAAAAACGCTAAAACCTGTTGCGCATCGCTTGGAATTGTTATATAATGGAAAAGACGCGATAATAGACGACGCGTACAACGCAAACGAGAGTAGCGTTATAAATGCAATATCCCTTTTGCCCGAGTTTAAGGGAAGAATTAAAGTGCTCGTTACTCCGGGCGTAGTCGAGGCAGGTAAACGCCAACGAGAAATCAATTACGAAATCGGTGTTACCGCTAGCGAAAAAGTTGATTACGCAATATTTATAGGCGCAAACTCGGTGGCTTTAAGCGAGGGCGCAAGAGGCGGAAAAGCGCAAGTGATTTGCCTCAAAACGCTAGGCGAGGCCGTTGAAAAACTAGAAAAAATAGAAGGAGAAAGGGTAATACTTTTTTCAAACGATTTACCCGACAATTACTAATGGAAAGAAGAGTTGCGCTCGTAACGGGCGGAGCAAAAGGAATAGGGCGAGCAATCGCGTTAACTTTGGCGGAGAAAGGATTTTCGCTTGCAATTAATTACCGCACTAGTGAAGACGAGGCAACGGCGTTAGTTAAGCAGTTGCAAGAAAGAGGCGTGAACGCTATCGCAATTAAGGCGGATTTAAGCAAGGCGGACGAGGTGGCAAAAACATACGAAATCACGAAAAAGCATTTTGGTTTCGTCGATACGCTTATAAATAACGCAGGCGTTTCGCTCGTTAAACCGCTATGCGATTGCACCGAAGAAGATTATGACGCCGTTATGAACGCCAACCTAAAATCCGTGTTCTTAACGAGCAAAGCGTATTCGCCCGATATGGTAAGCGAGCGTTTCGGTAGAATAGTTAATATCAGTTCGGTTTGGGGCGAGTACGGAGCATCTACGGAGGTTATTTACTCGGCGTCGAAAGCGGGCGTGATAGGTTTTACCAAGGCTCTTAATGCCGAACTTGCGCTTAACGGTGTAATCGTAAACTGCGTTTCCCCCGGCATAATTGATACCGATATGAACTCGCATTTAACGAAAGAAGAGATTGACTCGTTTACGCAAAGCGTATCGCTCGAGAGGGTAGGACAGCCCAGCGAGGTTGCGAGCGTAGTAGAAATGCTAGTAAGGGAAGAACTCTATATCGCAGGCGCGAATATTTCCGTAAACGGTGGGATAATATAAAAAGAATATAATTGCAAAAACAAAAGGCACGCTAGTCGCTCTTCCCGTAGGGAATTGCGACAACTAAATAAATCCTTACGGATTTGTGATATTTGTCTAACGACGAGTGATATTGCCTTTCGGCAGTTATATTCGCCTGACGGCGAGTTAAGGATTTATTTAATATAACTTTGGCGTAGCCAAAATATAACTGCTTCTAAAACAAGCAATATAACTTTTAGCCACAAGGCTAAAAATAAAACTAAATTATCTTAATCTTTTGTGGATAAGAAAAGCCCACCATATTTCGCTTTTTGCGAAGTATAGTGGGCTATACTTTTGTTATGAACTAAAAATCCCTAATAGAAGAGACCTTAGCGTTTAGCGTGCCTTTTTCCTTATTATATATTACTGATTATTTTCTTCTGCAGGAGTAGCCTCTACTTCGGGAACAACTTCTTCGCTAACCTCTTGGGCAACTTCTTCAGTCGTTTCCTCGGTTACTTCTTCGGTTGTTTCTTCTTCAGCCGTTTCTTCGGTTACTTCCTCAGTAGCCTCTTCTTCGGTGGTTTCAACCTCAGTAGCCTCAACCTCAGTAGCCTCAACTTCGTCGTCGAAGTCGTCGAACGAATCGTTGTTCATATCAGTTCTGCGAACGGTCGTCTCTTCTTCTTCGTCAGAGTCAACCTTAAGCGCTCTTCTATCATAAGACGAACGGGAAGGCGTGTTGGTGGGTTTAGTAGGTCTCTTTTCGATAAACTTTCTAATAATCGTACCAACTACTGCGATTACGACAGCAACTGCAAGAAGGATAGAGGGGATAAGCCACCACTCGAGCGAGCCCTCGGACTCGGGTTCTTCGGTCTCGGGAGTTTCTTCCTTAACTTCGGCAAGGTCAACTCTCATAGTGTAAGTGTCGATAAGATATTCGCTGTCCGAAAGACCTTTTACCTTTTCGCTGTAATCGATTTCGGACATATCCTCTACGGTAATATCGTTGAGGTAAACTCTACCAACGGTATATTGATTAGTTCTTTCTTTATCGCCAAGACCGATTACGAGGTTAGCGGTAAGGTCGGACTCGCCAGCCTTAACGAAGAATACGAAAGTGCGATAAACTTCGTTGTCGGTAACGCTATCAATCGTTTCGCTAGTATTTTTGAAGAAGAATTTGTTGTCCGAAACGGTAAGATATACGGATGCGCCAACTGCCGTTTCGCTGTTTCTGTATTCCTCGGGAATATCAGTTTTAACGGATACGGAGATTTTGTAGTACTGTTTAGCGGTAAAGCCGAAAGCGTTATCGAGAGTTAAGGTAGAGTAGGTAGGCGTTACGTTTTGGAGCATAACTGCGTACTGTTTACCCTTATTGTCGAAAGTGTAAGGAATAGTGGAATCGCCCTCACGGTTGTTCGCGTCGAAGATACCGTAAACTACGCTAGCGTCATCTCCCGATACGAGCGACCAGTTGTAAGGAACTTTTACCGAGCCAGTCGTATAGGAATCGAATTGAGTGAAAGAAGAAGTAAGGTCAATTACCGCGTAGGAAATGCCGTTTCTAATTTCAGCGTTTGCTCTGTTGTATTTATAAGATTCAGCCTTTGCGTCGAAGATTTCGGCGGTAGAATCGTTTTTGAAGTTAACGCTAGTAAAGTAAACCGAACCAGATGCAAGTTTGCTTGCGTTGGAAACTCTATCGTTAAGACCGAGCCATAGTTCGAGATATACGGTAGAGTCAGCCTTACCGTTCTTGATATAGAAAGTGTAAGTACCGCTCTTGGTAATCTTTTCAATCGTGCCGACTACTTTAGCGTCCTGTTTAATTACGAGGTTAGCGCCGTAGCCGTCAAGGTCGTCGGCAAACAAAGTAACGGCAATCGTGTTATAACTGTCAGCGGTAAGAGTAATGCCCTCTGATGCGTAGCAGTAAGCCGTAGCGGAGGTGGAGGAAAGTTTAAGTGCGTTTCCGAAATCTTTGTTAAATCCGGGAACGAAAGCAAGGTCTTCCGCCTTAACTAGACCGTGAACGGCGTCGCTGGTGGGAACGTTAACGTTAGAGAAGTTAGAAGTTCCTACTTGAGCGGTGTTTTTCATAGTCCACGATTTAACGGGGAGGGGCTTGTCGAGAGAGTAATCAATCTTCTCGGTAGTAGTACCAACGTTATTAAACCAACCGTTGTTTACGCCCGTGTTATCGGTAGCGGTATCAATAGCAACGGTATGAGTTGCGTTCTCGGTAAGGGTTTCGTACTCGGAAGAGGGGATTTCGAACAAGGTAATATCGTCGAAGAACGCCACGCCAGAGCCTTCGTTGTTTTTCGTACCGATACTTAGTACTAAGTTAGCGGTATAATCAGCAAAGTCAGAACCTTTAATGAGGATTACAGCCTCTTGCCAACCGAACTTACCGGGATTACCAGCAGTATAGGAAAGAGCGGTGGAAGAGATGGTGGGTTCGTTTTCACCCGTTGCGTATTCAATCGTAGCGTTTACGCCACCCAAAGAAATGTGTTCAGCGTAGAACCATACGGAAAGACGATAGGATGCAAATCTTTTTACTTCAAAGGGGATAGACTTAATTCCAGCGTAATCGGCCTCAAATTCCGTGCCGTTATAAGTGGAAACTACGAAAGTGTTCGAGTAAGCGGAAACGGAAGGTTGATAAACGATACCGTCAGCGCCGTACTTGGTTTTGGCGCCCGAAAGACCTTCGGTGCCCGAAGTCGTTTCAGCGTAAGCCTTACCGCCGGTAAAGACAGAACCGAAACCATAGGGGTTCGTGCTTTCGTTATAAACGGGATTAGCGCTTACGAAATAACCGCGACCTTCAAAAGCGGGTTCAGCGTCTTTGTCGTTGTAAGCGTATGCAACGAATTTTCTACCCGTCTGACCTTCGCCTAACGATTCAACTGCATTTTCAAAAGAAGAGGAGTTGATGCGAACGAGGTTAACGTTGTCGAACATAGCGTAGCCTTTGGTAAGACCGCCAACGCCGTCGTGACCTAACTGCAACGAAATCGTAGCGGTAGTGGTATCGTAAGCGGTAGCGAAGAAAATCGTATATTCGAACCAACCCTTATCGTCAGCGTTGCCGTCGAGAAGGTCGGGAGTTCTAATGCCCGTAAAACCAAGCGTATCTTCAGTAACACCGTCAACGATAATAGACGCACCACCGTTAGCGGAGTGTCCACCCGTCTTAACCCAAGCGGTCAACTTATAGTAAGAATCGCCAGCAAGAGTAATCTCGGAAGACTTAAAGCCGTAAGCGGTATCAATGCCGTTAGCGTTGATGAGCAAAACTTTGCGGTTGGTTTTATCGTTCTCGCTAGAAGAAGTACCGAAAGGCGAATCGGGATTAGCCAATTCATACTCGGAGTACTGGTCGAGTTTGTAAGTCTCTTTGTTGGAGGAATAGGAGTCTAGGTCCATAACTCCTGCGATAACGCCAACGGAGTTAGCGCCACCTAGAGCGGAGTTCGTCCAACCGGTGGGTAGGGGAACGGTTTCGCTTCCCGTCTCTGCGAATTGCGAGTTAGTTACCGTAACGTTCTCGTGCCAGTTTGCGTAGTTAATCGTTTCCTCGGCGACAGCCTTGGGAGCGGAAAAACAAAGCGCAACGGCAAGAATAACCGCTACTAAAAAAGCGGTAACTGTAGTGATAAGTTTCTTCGTAGAAGTTGCCAAATTCATTATATAAACACCCTTTGATAGATTTTACCTTATTATAAAACGGGACTAACCGATTTTATACTTTGTAACATTGTATAATTATATAATAATTAACGCTTTTTGGCAATCGTTTTAAGCGGTTAAACGGCAAAAAATTGCTAAAAAAAGCGACTATATATAAAGAAAAAAAGAAAACGGGCGAGCAAACCACTATTTTACGAAAAAATTAGACAAACTATAAGGGTATGGAAAAGAAAACTAAAAAAGTGTTGTTGCTATTCGGCTCGGCGGTAGTGGGGTTTATTTGCGGACTATTCGGTGGCGGGGGAGGTATGCTAGTCGTACCGCTATTGCAAAAGAAAGGACTGGACGAAAAAAGCGCGCACGCAACGGCTATGGCGGTAATTTTGCCTACTACCGTTGCAAGTGCGATTATTTATCTTATTAGCGGTTACTTTTCGCTTAAGATAACGTTACTCGTAACGGGCGGTTGTATCGTCGGTGGAATAGTGGGAGCGGTACTGCTTAAGAAATTGCAAAAAAATACCGTATCGCTCGTTTTTGCGGTAGTAATGATAATCGCTGGGCTTAAACTATTGCTGTTTTAGGAGGAGATATGGTAAGAATAATTTTGCCGATATTGTTTGGAATTTTGGGCGGAGTAGTAAGCGGAATGGGTATGGGAGGCGGTACGATACTTATTCCACTCCTGACTTTGCTTTCTACCGTTGACCAGCGTTTAGCGCAGTCTATAAACCTACTCGCCTTTATTCCGACTTCTATCGTTGCGCTGGTTTTACACGCAAAAAACAAATTAGTAAAATGGAAAGACGCGATTGTTTTTGCTATTCCGTCGGTAATAACTTCCGTCCTTGCCTCACTGTTAGTCCCTAAACTTGGGAGCAAGTTTTTATCCTCTGCGTTTGGGGTGTTTTTACTAATTCTCGGTGTAATTAGATTAAAGAACGCCATTAAAGAAAAAAAGAGTGTAAACTCGAAAAAACAAGAGAAATCGTCTTTACAAAAGTAAAAAAATATGTTAAAATAACATATTGTAAGCCATTACGCCTATCGTTATGGTAGGCAGGGTAAAAAAGTTACGGAGGATATATTTTGCAGAAGGAATTTAGAGGAGGAGTACACCCATCAGGGCGCAAAGAACTTACCGAAAATATAGCGGTAAGCGTAATGCCTGCGCCGAAAACGGTGTATATTTCGCTTTCGCAACATATCGGCAAACCGGCGAAAGCAATCGCCACGGTCGGTCAAGCCGTAGCGGAAGGCGAATTAATCGCAACTGCTGACGGAGTAGTAAGTAGTAATATTTATTCATCCGTGTCAGGTGTGGTAAAAGCGATTGAGAAAAGAGTAACGGCAAACGGAAAGGGCGAACATATCGTAATCGAGGCTGACGACGAAGGAAGAAAGACAAGACTCGAGCCGTTAACCGAGCCTACCAAAGAACAAATACTCGCTCGAGTAGCGGAGGCAGGAATAGTTGGACTTGGCGGAGCGGGATTCCCCACGGCGGTCAAACTTAATTCTCCCGTTCCTATCGATACGCTAGTAATCAACGGAGCGGAGTGCGAGCCTTACATTACTTGCGACTATCGTATTATGCTTGACTATACGGCAAGTTTTATCGACGGCGTTCGTCTAATTAAGGACTCGCTATCGGTAGAAAAGGCGTATATCGGTATCGAAGATAACAAAGAAAAGGCAATAGCCGTTTTAAAAGATTACCTTGAACAAAACGGAATAAACGATATTGAGGTAAAGCCCCTTAAGACGAAATATCCTCAAGGCGCGGAAAAGCAACTTATTTACGGCGTAACGGGAAGAAAAGTTCCTCTTGGCGGACTTCCTACTGCCGTTGGCGTAGTAGTATGCAACGTCCATACGGCGTTATCGGTTCATTTTGCCGTTCGCGAGGGTAAGCCTCTTTACGAGCGTATTATGACGGTAACGGGCGAGGGAATAACCGAACCTAAAAATATTTGGGTTGCTAACGGAACTACTTACGAGGCTGTAATCGAGTATTGCGGAGGACTAAAAGAGGGCGTTAGGGTTGTAAAAATGCTTAACGGCGGACCTATGATGGGCGTAGCGGTAGCAGGCTCGCAAGTTGCTTGCACCAAGACTACGAGTTGCTTGCTCCTTATGAGCGACGGCGAGGCGTTTACGGGTAGCCCGTCACAATGTATCAACTGTGGAAAATGCGCAAACGCTTGTCCTATGCGACTAATGCCTATGTATATGGACGCTTACGCGTTGTCGGGCGAACTTGATAACGCTGTAAAATACGGTCTAAACGCTTGTATCGAGTGCGGAAGTTGTACTTTCGTATGTCCTGCAAAGCGTACGCTCGTTCAGTCCTTTAGACTAGCGAAAAAGAAACTAAGAGGGAGGAAATAAAAATGAGTAATTTCGTAGTATCTTCTTCTCCTCATATAACTAACAAGTCAAATTCGACGAGAAGAATAATGGCGGACGTGCTAATCGCACTTGCGCCCGTGTTTATTGCGTCGGTGTTGTTCTTTGGTCACCACGTAGCACTAAACGTACTGTTTTGCTGTCTTTTCTGCGGAGGAGCGGAAACGCTTTGGAGTATGTTCCGCACTAAAAAGTGGAACAAAGAAGGATTTAAGTCGGCATCAACTTGGGATTTATCCTGTTTCGTAACCGCAGTAATCTTGGCTCTAAACCTACCTGCGACTATGAAAATTTGGGGATTTAACCTCGTTTCCAAGAGCGGAACGGTAATTATTAGTTTTGATACGCTCTTGGCGTGCCTAATCGGTTCAATCGTAGCAATCGTTTTAGTAAAAGGATTGTTCGGTGGAATAGGAAGAAACTTCGCTAACCCCGCACTAACAGCAAGAATATTCTTGTTCTTAACATTTGCGCTCGGTTTTGCAACCTCACAAACTACTGGAGCGGTGTTCTCGGCAAGTACGGGAGCGACTTGGCTTTCTGGAAACAAAGAAGTATCTGGTAAAGTAATAAAGACTTTGTTTTTTGGAAATCACGGTTCTGCTGCAGTAGGCGAGACTTGCGTAATAGCGTTGCTTTTAGGCTATATTTACCTTTCGGTAAGAAAAGTAATCGATTTTAGAATTCCTCTTATGATAATCGGTTGGACGGCTGTGCTTGCGCTAATTTGCGACGGACTAATCTCTAGTTCGCTTAAAGGCGCAGACTTATGGTACAATATGCTCGCGCACGTTTTATCGGGCGGACTAATATTCGGCGCAATCTTTATGGCGACCGACTACGCAACTTCGCCCAACACCTTTATCGGAAATTGCATATATTGTTTCGGTATTGCGCTACTTACGGTGCTAATAAGAGTATTCGCGTCTTACCCCGAGGGTATGAGTTTTGCGGTACTTATTATGAACTGTGTAGTACCCCTAATCGACAAATATATTTATCCTCGTCCTTTCGGGTTCATAAAGCAAAAGAAAGGAGGTAAAGAGTAATGAAAAAGTCTGTAAAAGAAACTCTTAAATCAGTAATCGTACTCTTTACGATAGCGCTCGTATGCGTAGGATTGTTAGCCGTAGCGAACAATTTTCTAAAATACGAGGCGAAACTCGATAAAGCAATGGCAAAAACGCTTTACACCGTTTGCCCTACTGGAGAGGCAAGCGACGTAAATGCGATTGAGTTCTTCGAACTCGTAAAAGCGGACGAGCAAATAGGTGCGGTAAATAAAAAGCACGGCTCGGCTACGACTAAGGTAGTTGCCGTATATAGAGCGACCAAGGGCGCAAACGCTGGAAAATATATTATTCAATCCCAAGCCCAAGGCAGAGACGCCGAAGTAGTAATGCTTACTTCGTACGACGAAAACGGCAGAATAATGAAGTCGATTAACTATTCGCAAGCGGAAAGTTACTGGAAAAAGGTTGATGAAAGTTCGTTCGATAAACTCATAGGTAAAGACGGCGCGATTAAGGATACCGATATTGCAGTTAGCACGGGCGCAACTATTTCGCATCGAGCGATAGCAAAGGCAATCACGGTAGCAAACGCAATGATTAGCGAAATGCTAAAAGTTCCCGAAACGGAAATGTTACCTTCGCTACAATCGGCTCTCCTTGCCGACGAGTATGAAAAAGTGGTTGGAATTTCTAGCATACTTGACGACGTAAACGAGACTGCTCCCGACGAAGACACCAAAGTTTTAGCGGTATATAAGGCAACCAAGGGCGAAAACGCAGGAAAATATATCGTATTAGCGCAAAGCAAGAACGGAAAATGGTATCCGCCTCTAAAAATGCTTACCGCTTTCGACGAGCAGGGCAAAATCATAAAGACGGTATGCCATTACTGTGAAGACAGTTATATCGGTCAAGTAAACCCCGAGTGGTACGGAAATATCGTAGGTAAGAGTGGCGAAATCGTAGCCGACGACTTTGCGACGAATACCGGCGCAACGAACACGCTCGCAACTATGGCGAAAGCAATCACGCTTTCTGGAACTATGGCTCAACAAATGCAGACTGCTCCAGAAACGGAAATGTTAGCCTCGCTCCAAGATGCTCTACCTGCCGACGGATACGAAAAGGTAAGCGGAATAGCCTCGGTAATTGCTTCGGTAAACGCAATTGCTCCCGACGAGGACACCAAAGTTATAGCGGTATATAAGGCAACTAAGGGCGCAAACGCAGGTAAGTATATTATTTTAGCGCAAAGCAAGAACGGAAAGTGGTATCCGCCGCTAAAAATGCTTACGGCTTACGACGAGCAAGGCAAGATTATTAAGACGGTATGTCACTACTGTGAAGACAGTTATATCGGTCAAGTAAATCCTGAGTGGTATGGAAATATCGCAGGAAAGACGGGAGAAATCGTGGCTGACGATTTTGCAACGAATACTGGAGCAACGAACACGCTCGCAACTATGGCGAAGGCAATCACGCTTTCAAACTCGATTGCAACTACGCTTACGGGAGGTAACGCATAATGGATAAGAAAGAAATAAAAGAGGCGTTCCTTGGTGGAATACTAAATAACCCCGTATTCGTGTTAGTGCTAGGAACTTGCCCTACGATAGCGAAGTCTGATACGATATTTAATGCGTTAGGACTAGGACTAGCGACGGCGTTCGTACTAATTTGCTCCAACTTGTTTATCTCGCTACTTCGTAAACTAATCCCCGATAAAGTAAGACTTCCAGCGTATATCGTAATAATTGCGACTTTCGTAACGCTAGTTCAACTTTTCGTAGCGAAATTCTTACCAGACTTAAACAAGAGTATAGGAGCGTTTATACCGCTTATTGTAGTAAACTGCATTATACTAGGTAGAGCAGAGGCGTACGCAAGCAAGAACAACGTCGTTTACTCGCTAATCGACGGCGTATCAATGGGAATCGGTTTTACGCTCGCATTACTACTTATGGGTGCGATAAGACAAGGATTAGCGCTACTAGGACTAACGATTTTCCAAGCAACGGCAGGCGGATTTATAGTATTCGGATTACTTATGGCGCTATTTAATTTCGTAATGCAAATAGTGAAAGAAAATCAAAACAAGAAACAATTTTTAAGCGGAGGTAACGAATAATGAGTGAAATTATATCAATAGTAATTGCTGGTATCGTTACCAACAACATAGTTTTGGTACAGTCAATCGGAATTTGTCCGTTCCTTGGCGTAAGTAAGAAAACGGACTCTGCGCTCGGTATGGGTATGGCGGTAACCTTCGTACTCGTAATCGCGTCGCTAGTTTGCTACCTTTTGTACTACTATATGTTAGTTCCGCTAGAAATTACTTATCTACAAACTATCGTATTCATACTAATAATAGCGGTGCTCGTTCAAATTTTGGATATAGTCCTAAAAAAACTATCTCCTTCGCTATATAACTCGCTCGGCGTTTACCTTGCCCTTATCACTACTAACTGTGCGGTGTTAGGCACGGCAAACGAAGTAATCAGCAAGGCTATGTCGCTAGTAAACACGATTGCGCACTCGATTGCAATCGGCTTAGGCTTTACGCTAGCGCTACTACTTATGGCGGGAATTAGAGAGAAGATGACGACGGCAAATATTCCTGGACCGTTCAAAGGCTTGCCAATCGCTCTTATTACGGCGGGAATTATGGCTCTAGCGTTCGCTGGACTTAACGGACTTACTTTCTAGGAGGATAAAAAATGCAAATTATAAATTATCTTTCCGCTGGAATTTTTATGAAGTTTATTTTCCCGGCTATACTAATCGCAGTAATCGCAGGCGCACTTGCGTTTTTCCTCGCGTTCCTTGGACAAAAAATGTCCGTTGAACACGACGAGAGAATAGACGCCGTAAAGGAGCATCTTTCCGGTGCGAACTGTGGTGGTTGTGGTTATGCCGGTTGCGGTGCTTTCGCCGAGGCTCTCGTTAAAGGCGAAACCGACCTAAGCAAGTGTAACGCAACGAGCAAAAAAGACAAAGATGCAATCGCTGAGATACTTAATATTACGGTAATTGCAGGCGAGAGAACGGTTGCATACGTCGCTTGTAACGGTGGTAACGCTTGTGACAATAAGTTTGAATATCAAGGTTACGGAGACTGTGTTTCGGCTGAAATTTTGGCTGGAGGAAACAAAGGTTGCGACGTAGGCTGTATGGGACTAGGAAGTTGTTCTATGGTATGTCCTCACCACGCAATTATGGTAAATAAAGACACGGCTGTTTCGGAAGTAGATTCCTCACATTGTACCTCGTGCGGAGCGTGCATAGCGACTTGCCCCAAAGCGCTAATTAAAAGAGTTCCCGTTTCGGCAGTAGCGGTTATTGCTTGCTCGAACAAATGTAAGGCGAAGGAAGTTATGGCGGTATGTAAAAACGGCTGTATCGCTTGTGGAAAATGCGCTAGAACTTGCCCCTCGCAAGCAATCACAATCGTTGATAACCTTGCCGTAATTGACTACGAAAAGTGTAGTAGATGTGGAGCGTGCATAGACGCTTGCCCAAGAAAATGTATTCATCCGTTTAACAAATAACGAAAACAACGAAAAAAAGAACTTGGATTTTCCAAGTTCTTTTTTTTGTGCGCATTTTAGGTTGAACCGAGTAAGGAAATAAATTATAAAAAAATGAAAGTTTGTTTCGTTTTTGTTCTTAATTGCCTATTTTATGAATAGTAATAAATACAAGCCTTTTTGTTGGATTTTGCGTCAAAGAAATTGCTAAAAATTGCTAAAAATTGCTAAAATCGTCCAAAATTCGACAAGTAAAGTAAGTTACAATGGGAGAAGTCAAACAATGAAATTTTTGATTTTCAGCAAGAAGAAATTACTCGTTCTTTTTTCGTTTGCTCTGTCGTTTATCGTTTTGCTGGTTGCGGTAGGCCAAACGGGTGCTTACGCCGTTTATGCGGGTAAAACTACGAGAAAATTACCGATTTATTGTGTGCAAACTGAAGAAAAGAAAGTAGCGCTTACTTTCGATTGCGCTTGGGGTGCGGACAAAACTGATGCGATTTTGGAAACGCTAGAGCGATACGACGCAAAAGCAACCTTTTTTGCGGTTGAGTTTTGGGCGGAGAAATATTCGGATAAACTCAAAAAACTTGCCCAAAGTGGACGGGTAGAAATCGGTACGCACTCGGCGACGCATCCGCATATGAATTCGCTGTCAAAAACGCAAATTGAACTTGAACTATCCTCGTCGGTTGCATCAATCGAAAATATAACGGGAGTTAAACCTACGCTGTTTCGTGCGCCGTTCGGCGAGTATAACGATACGCTAATAGAGACGGCGGAGGAGCAAGGCCTATTTACCGTTCAATGGGACGTGGATTCGCTTGACTGGAAAGGCGTTAAAAGTGAAAAAATGGCTAGTAAGATTATTAGCAGAGTAAAAGAGGGCAGTATCGTGCTTATGCACAACGACGGAGAACATACCGCCGAGGCGCTCCCTGCGATTATAGAAGGGTTAAAGAACAAAGGTTTTACACTCGTAACGGTCGGAGAACTAATTTATAAAGAAAATTACCATATCGACAATACGGGAAAACAAATACTGAAAGAAAGGACATAAAAGATGAACGACAATTTTACGAACAACAAGGTTTACCTAATGGGCAAGGTTTTAACTGCGCCCACTTACTCACACGAACTTTACGGCGAAGGATTTTACGAATTCTACCTAGAAGTACCTCGTCTTTCGGGACAAACGGACGTAATTCCGGTTACCGTATCCGAACGGCTAATGGTAGGAAAAAATCTTACAAACGGCGAAAAAGTTGCCTTAACGGGGCAATTTAGGAGTTATAACAAACTCGAAAACGAAAAAAGCAAACTAATGCTTACCGTTTTCGTTCGTGATTTTCTTGACTACGACGAGAATAACGATAACCCCAACTCTGTTGAACTTAACGGCTATATTTGCAAAGAGCCCGTGTATAGAACGACGCCGTTTAACCGTGAAATTTGCGATATTTTGCTCGCCGTTAACCGTGGTTACGGAAAGTCCGACTATATTCCTTGTATAGCGTGGGGTAGAAACGCTCGGTTCGTTAAGAATATAGAGGTTGGTGGAAACGTAACGCTAAACGGACGAATCCAAAGCAGAAAGTACAACAAAAAGATTTCCGAAACGGCGTCCGAAGAGCGCACGGCGTATGAACTTTCGGTAAACAAAATCTTGTACGATAGAACGCAATCGCTTTCTTTAAGTGAGGAAAAAGAAGAAATTATGTAAAAAAATAGCCAAGGCTTTTTTGCCTTGGCTGTTTTCAATTTTGACTAAATTTTATTTCTCTTTCGCACGATTTTAATCGTAATTACGCCGAGAAGAATTACGGTAACTATTGCGATTACAAGAGCCACGATTTGAACTATCGAAACGCTATTATAATCAATAAACTCAGTTTCAACGAAACAGGTAAGCGTTCCTAACTTTTCGTCGAAGTACTTAATTTTCGTATATTTTTTGGAAGTATCGAACGCACCCACCACGTCAACCTCGGTGCCGACAGCGATAAATTCGCCATCAATAACTTTATATTCGCCATTTTCGTACTCGTATAAAGTTGCAATCAAAGAGCCGTTATGCTCGACGATAACTGCGTCGCATTGAGGGCGTTCCGTGTTAGGAATAAAGTGTCTAACGGACAGAGCGGAGGATAGGGTGTAACCAATAGTGCCGTTATATTCAACCTTGTACCACTTGCCGTAATCTGCGAAAGGAAGAAGAGAAACTCTAGTTGTTACAGGTAAATTTTCAGATAAAATTTCAGCGCTAGTTGATGGTAGAGCGTATAGATTAGTTCCGTTTGCGTAAACTTCGCCCTCTTGAGCAGGAGGCTCTTCGTACTCGACGGGATTGTCAAGGTTGGACTTAAAAACATAACCCCGTATCAATGTTTTCGTTACCAAGTCCTCGTATAGAACGAAAGCGAAGTGAGGTAAAATATCATACTTTCCAACGATTAGTTTAGCGCCTTTACTAACGTTGAGTTTAATATCCGTTTCATTAGGCGTTGCGTAAATCGAACAATCGGAATTCGTCGAGCGTATAATTTTTTCGCTATCGTACTCCGTGGGAGTGGGTAAAGTCGTAGAAGAAGTAGTTACGCTACCAACTGCGCTAGCGGAGAGAACTTTAATTAGCGAGTTTTCTCTGTCGCAAACGATTAAATCTCCGTACGAGCAAAACGAATTTTCCGCTCTCGAGAGAGAAAGTGATACGGCGTTAGAATAACCGTCGCTAAGACGGTGGTGCGTTTCGCCGTCGTACCGATAAACGCTACCGGATACGGCGTAGAAGAAGTTACCGCCTTCATCAACGGCAAGAGCGTCGATTGTGTCTGTAGCAGAGAAAATTAATTCGCTACCAAGCAACACGCTCGTGCCCGAAACTGCAAAAATCGCGTCGTCCGACCTGCGGGCTGAAATAACCGAAACGCCGTCGTACAGCGTTTTTTCTTCGCTTATTGAGTATGAAACGCCGTTCGTAAGTACGGTAAGTGCTCCGTAATTGTCGCAATAAAGAGAGTCAATCGTGCCTTTAAGTGAATAGGGAACACTCTCAACAGAGCCCAAATCGGAAATTTTTGCAATCGCGTTAGAATTATACGCAACGAAAATTTCGCCAGAATTACTAATCGAGGCTGATTTTGGTCTAGGTAAATGGATAATCTCCGTTTTGTTAGAAATGACGAGAACTCTGTCGTTGAGGTAATCGCAAATAACCGTCTTGCCCATACGGGACTCAACCGAAGTCGGGGAGTTATAGAACCCGTTTTCGCTCGAGCGGTGAGCAAGGAAAAGCGTATCGCCTATAAAGATTTCGCCTTCGTCGGTAGCGTAGCAAAGAGTATCGCCCGATAAAGCCGTTACAAAACGCTCGCCCGATAAAACCGTCGTGCCGTTTTCCGAAATCTTAACTGCACTACCGCTTTTAGATATTGCGTAAAGTTCACCGCTAGCAACGGACAAGTCATCGCCTATTTTAATTTGAGTAGAAACCGTCGTGCCTGAAAGCGTACTTACGCTCGTTCGACCTCCGTCTGCAACGGCAATAAACAGTTCGTTTTCGCTTGCCGTAATAGACGAGATTTCTTCTATGTAAGAATAAGAACGCTCGTACCCGTCAAGCGAGGAGTTCAATTTTCGTAACGAATTATTGCTCGCTATGAACAAACTACCCTCAAAAAAACAAAAGTCGGTAATAGGTGTAGTGGACTGATAATAAACCGAGCCGTCTTGCGCCCAAATCGTATCGTTTGAAAGAGCGTAAAGTTTTCCGTTTTCAAAGCGCAATTTTTTTGCTCTTTGAACTGCGATTTTATTAACGAGTTCGCCTTGTGGCGAGAAAATAGCAACCCCCGTTTCGTCACCGATTGCGACGAGTTGAGAGTTTGCGTAAATGGAAGTTACCTCGCCAAATTTATAATACTGCGCTCCGCTCGCCGTATTTACCGGCACGAAAAATGCGGTTGTAAACGCTAATAAAATACAGCATAAGAGGGATATAAAAGTATATTTTTTTCTCGTTAGTTTTTTCATATCGACATTTTATCACAAGGAAAGAAAAAAGTAAATATAATTACTGCTATTAATAATGAAACGGACGCTTGATTTTAAAAAATATACAAAACAACCAAAAATAAACAACAAAAATCAGTTAAAATATTTTTCAAAACAGTCTTGAATATGAGTAAAAATTGTGCTATAATTACTAGGAAAGCGATAAAAACCCCAAAATGGAGAAATATATGGAAAAAATTGCAGTAATCGACCTAGGAAGTAATACCGCAAGACTTATTCTTGCAAACATTTTGCCCGAAGGGCATTTTGTTATTTTTGACGAACTCAAAGAGAGCGTTAGATTAGGGCAAGATATGGAACGCGACGGATTTTTGAAACCGTCGAGAGTGGCTCACGCAGTAAAGACTTTGAAGATGTTTAGAAAACTTTGCGACAGTTACGGAGTAGAGAAAGTGTACGCTTTTGCTACCAACGCAGTTCGTAGAGCGAAGAACCAAAAAAGTTTTATAGAAGAAATCAACTCGGTATGCGGATTTAAGTTCAAGGTTCTTACCGAAGAGGAAGAGGCAACGCACATTTACCACGGAGTAATCAACTCGCTTGATATTCCCAAAGCGGTAATAATGGATATAAGTGGAAGTAGTTTGCAACTAATCCATTACAATAGAAGAAATATTCTAAATCGCGAGAACTTGCCGTTTGGAACGATGACGCTATTTGATATGTTCTCCGACCCTGCGCTATCGCCCGAAGAGCAAGCAAAGCAAATTCAAACCTACGTTGGTGAGCAAATCAAGAAAATACCTTGGCTTAACGAACTCGAGCCCGACGTTCAGTTTATCGGACTAGGCGGAACTTTTAGAAATCTTGCAAGAATCGTAAAAAGACTTAAGCGTTATCCGATTGATATGCTACACAACTACCATATCACAAAGGGCGATTTTGACAACGTTTACGATATGATAAAAGTTCTTGAACTGGACAAGCGTAGTAAGATTAAGGGCTTAAACAGCGAAAGAGCGGACATTTTCGTTTCGGCGCTTGCGGCAATTAAAGGATTTTTTGACAACACCAACTTTGAAGAGGTCGTAATTTCCGGCTCGGGCATAAGAGAAGGCATAATGTTTAATCACGCCGTACCCACCACCGTTGAAAAACCGATTAGCGACGTTTTGGGATACTCGGCATATACGCTACTTCGCTATTACGATATCAACGTGCCCCACGCAGAGCAAGTATGCAACCTCGCAATTCAACTATACAAGCAATTAAAAGTATTGCATAAACTCCCCCGTCAATATGTAAAGGTATTGCGCGTAGCGGCGCTTTTGCACGATAGCGGAGCGAGAATTAAATTCTACGATAGATACCGTCACAGTTTCTACTTTATCCTAAATTCAAATCTTTACGGCATTTCGCATAGAGATTTATTGCTCGCCGCCTTCGTTTCGCAAGGCACTCGTCGAGACGAATTCTCAATGGTAGAGTGGAATAAGTATAAAGACCTTCTTCAAGAGGAAGACTTGATTGCAGTAATGCGTCTATCCGTAATACTCAGAATAGCGGAAAGTTTAGACCGTTCTATGTCGGGCGTTGTTAAGAGCCTCAACTGTGACGTTTTGGGCGACTCGGTAATTATGAAAACGGAAATTGACGGAGACGCGTCGCTAGAGATTAAAGACGCTATGTCTGCTGGAGCGGAATTCGCTAGAGCGTTTAGAAAGAACTTAGATATTCTATGAGAGTAACGCTAGCATCAGCGTCGCCTCGAAGACGAGAACTCATCAAGAAAATAGAGGGCTTGGAGGTAGAAATCCGTCCTAGTGGCGAAAGCGAAGAAGAAATTGCGCTCTCGCCCGTAGAACTTGTGAAAATTCTTGCGCTCAAGAAAGCGCAGTCCGTGTTTTCGCAAACGGGCGGAATAGTAATCGGAGCGGATACAATCGTTACGATTGACGGTATGGTTTTAGGTAAGCCGTCAAGCGAAATCGAGGCGAAAGAGTTTTTTCGTATGCTTTGCGGACGGGAACACGAAGTAATAACGGGGTTAGCCGTAATTAGCGAAAGTAAAACGGTTACTGCGTATGAAACCACGAAAGTAAAATTTAACGATTACGACGAAAGGCTCGTAAGCGATTATATTGCTACTGGCTCGCCGTTTGATAAGGCGGGCGGTTACGGAATACAAGACGAGGGAATGAAACCAATCGTTGCAAAGACTGAAGGCGATATGGACAACGTAATCGGCTTGCCCGTAAAACTACTTGCAAAAATATTAGAGGAGAACTTTTAGAAAATGGCGTCAATATCCGTCGCAATAGAAATAGGCACTTCGCAAACGACGATAGCGTTGTCTGGTGCGGGGGTAGTATTACGCGAACCAACGGTAATAGCGCTAGTAGGCGAGGGCGACAGCAAAAAAGTGCTTGCGGTTGGAAACAAAGCAGTACAAATGTTAGGAAAAGCGCCCGAACGAACCACGATAATCAATCCCGTATCAGAAGGGTATATCGTTGACGAAGATGCGTGCGCGCGACTTTTAAGCGAGTTTATTAAGAAAATAATTCCCGACGAACTATTGTTTTTCCCCAAAATCAAAGCCGTATTATGCGTTCCTACCGGGCTTTCGGTAGAAGAACTGAAAACTTACGAGGACGTTTTACTTAAAGCGGGAGTAAGCGAAGTTAACGCCGTTTCCGGTATGCTTACCTCGGCGCTCGGTTTTGATTTGCCGATAACTTCGCCCGAGGCAAACCTCGTGGTAAATATCGGCGGAGGCGTTGCCGAGATTGCTCTCGTTAGTATGGGCGGTATAATTTCAGGTTGCTCGGTCAACGTTGGCGGAACTATGATGGACCGTGCAATCGTTGATTACTTGGTGGGAAAGTACGGATTAAAAGTGGGCGCAAATACCGCTCGTAAAATTAAAGAAGAAATAGGCAGTTTCTATCCTAACGACGTTTCGTCTATGGAAGTTAATGGAATTAGCGTAAATACGCTTACGCCGGCTACGAGAACGGTGTACGCAACGGACGTTTACGACGCACTACTGCCGTATTACGGACGAATTGCAGACGCAATCGAGGGCGTAATAAACACTTGTCCACCAGAACTTGCTACTAGCGTGCAGAAAAAAGGAATGTACCTCTGCGGAGGCGCGAGCAAAATTTTTGGCGTAGTCGATATTATTAAGGAAGTAGTTGATATTCCCATTACGCTTTCTGACGAGCCTGAATACGCATCTATTTTGGGCGCAAGTAAACTGCTCGAGGATAAAGAACTTTTCAAGTTTATCCGCGCGCAACAATAAATAAACTGAATAACGAAGAAAGCACCGCTTATAGATGAGTGGTGTTTTTGTTTTGCCTAAAAAGTCAAAATAAACTAAAAAGCGTCAAAAATTTGCCTATTTACGGTGTTATACTAAAGCGCAAGGAGACGGTTATGGCGCGGACAATCGTAATAACTTCGGGAAAAGGCGGAGTAGGAAAAACGACAATCACGATATCACTAGGAAGAGCGCTTGCAAAAGCGGGCAAAAAAGTAGTGCTAGTCGATACTGATATAGGACTAAACAACCTCGACGTAGTGCTTGGCGTAGAGAATAAGGTCGTTTACGATTTGGTCGATATAATAGAAAACCGTTGTCGCCCTTCGCAAGCGTTGATTGCCCTTCCCGAGAGTAAAAATTTGTTCGTTCTACCGTCCGTGCATAGTTACGATTGTGCGTGCGTTGACGGGCAAAGCATAAAAGCGGTGGTAAGTAGTTTAAAAACTAGGTTTGACTTTGTGCTTATAGATTGCCCGGCGGGTATAGAAAAAGGCTTTCATCGTGCCGTTTCGTCGGCTAGCGAGGCAATCGTGGTAACTACGCCACACTTATCAGCAGTCAAAGATGCGCAAAAAGTAATATCGCTACTACGCCCTTACAACCTTGCGTCCGTGTCGCTAGTATTAAGTCGAGCAAGAGGGGATAGAGAACGCGCTGGCTCAGAAGTTAGAGCGGAAGATATAGAGCGGTTACTCAAAACGCAAATTATAGGCGTAATCCCAGACGACGATGAATTAGGGGATATATCTTGTTCGTCGTCAAGCCCTAGTAAAAAATCGGAAGGGAGAAAGAGTGTCGAAATGCTTTGTAGCGTTTTGCTCGGAGGTAGAGAAGTAGTTTACGACGCTGAGAAAAAATATAGGGGCTTGCTTGGAAAAATAAAAGGAAAACTCAAAAAAATATTATAGGTGAATTATGGCAAGAATAGCAAAACTAAAAATGCAATCGAGTATATCGGATAATAAAATAGCGGAAATAGAAGATATGTTAAAGGTACTTAAAGCGGACGAATATCGCTTACTTACAAATTTTATGTACCTATCCGAGGGGGACTTAAAAGTTTACGTTGATATTACCGAGAGGGGCGAATACGTTCTTACCGTTAAAGCGATTACGGATAAGTTTTTAGATTTCGGCAGAGTTTTATAGCGAATAAAAGAGAGGTTAAGAGAATATAATAGAGCGTGAAAATAAAGATTTCCCCACTCGTATATATTCTCGTTTTGTACCTGTTTTTAATAGGACGTATAGTAGATTTCTTGTCCACGCTAGCGGTAATGCTAGTGCACGAATACGCTCACGCAGTCGTAGCGAAAAGACTAGGCTATAAAATCGGCGCAATTAAAATTATGCCGTACGGGTTAGTTTTGTCCGGTTTTTTTGAAACTGCACCGCAAAAGGACGAGTGTTTAATTGCCGTAGCAGGACCTCTTGCTAACCTTCTTACAGCAACGGTATTAACGGCTCTATGGTGGGTTTTTCCATCGCTTTATCCGTACTCCGTCACGCTAGTAAAAGCGTCGCTTTCAATATTTTTAGTAAACTTACTTCCCGTTTATCCGTTAGACGGCGGACGAATAATATTGTCGGTATTAGCCAAAAAAAGAGGACGAGCGCTTGCTCACAAGCGGATGAAAATAGTGGGCGTAATCTTTGGCGTAGCGTTTACGCTATTATTCGTAATTTCTTGTTTTTACGGACTGAACGTTACTTACGCTACGATGGGAGGATTTATGTTACTCTCGACGCTTTTTCCCGACGAATCTTGCGTTTACGAACAAGCCTTGGCGCTCTCTAGTAGAAGACGAAAACTGAAAAAAGGATTACCTCACCGTAAAATTATGATAAGTTGCGACGCACCGGTTACCTCGCTTTTTAAGTGGCTAAACCAAGGCTACTGGACGGAATTCGTAATCCTAGGCGAGAAAGAGCAAGAACTGATGCGTTTTACTGAAAGAGAACTTGAAAAGATTACGGGCGAGCAAATGAACGAAAAAGTTAAAATTTTATGCAAAAAACGGTAAAAAAGTGTAAGTTTTTGCCGTTTTTCGTTTTGTAAATATATTATGTATATGCTATAATAAACAGTGGAATAAAGTTTTTTTGGTGGGTTTTGTGAAAACGGGTTTAATTTTAATAGACGTCGAGTCGTATATGTCTAGCGTTTCGCTCGTAGAAGAAGGGAAACTTAAGGAACACTACGTTGAATATAAGGCCTCTTCGTATATTACGGGTAACATTTATAAAGGGCAAGTAAAGAGCGTTCTTACTGGGCTTCAGTCTGCTTTCGTCAATTTTGGCAGTGCAAAAAACGGCTTTTTGGCGGTAGGCGAGACGGCGCAACATAAGACCGTTATGACCGAGGCGGGCGTAATGCCCGTTCGCATTGACGCAAAAGAGGGCGACTATATAATGGTGCAAGCGACCAAGGAAGAACTTGGTAACAAAGGCGCGCGCCTAACGACGAATATAACGCTCCCGGGGCGATATTTAATCTTTTTGCCGACTCTGGATTTTGTCGGAGTGTCTGGAAAGATAACGGATGAGAAATTCCGAGATAAGATAATCAAACAACTTACTAAATTAAAACCCGATGGCGGAGGATTTATTGCGCGTACTGCCTGTATGGAGGCGAAGCGAGGCGAGATAAACGCCGAAGCGAAACGCTTGTTCGAGCAGTGGCAAAAGGTGCTTTCATCTTACGAGCAATCAACGGGAATTAGTAAGATATATTCTGACGGCGACCTCGTATTCCGTCAAGTTCGTGATATGCTCTCGCCGAATATAGGCGCAATCGTGTGTAACGACAAAGCGACGGCTGACGCATTAATCGCCTCACTTAAAGAAAGCGACATAAAATACTGGGATAAAGTAGTCGCTTACGACGGCGAATACGATATGTTCGACGCATACAACGTAATAGGTGAAGTGGATAGACTGCTTGACCGCACGGTAAAACTTTCTAGTGGCGTTTCGCTCGTGTTTGATTACACGGAGGCTTTGACCGTAATCGACGTAAATACGGCGAAGTTTACAAAGGGCGCAAACCACGAGGAAACGGTGTTTAGAGCAAACCTTGAAGCGGCGCGAGAGATAGCACGGCAAATACGCCTTCGCAATATCGGTGGTATAATAATCGTCGATTTTATAGATATGCTAGACGAAGAGCATAAAACGGCGGTAGTTGAGGAACTCAAAAAAGAAATGGTGTACGACAGGACGAAAACGAGAGTAATCGGTATGTCGGCGCTAGGACTGGTTGAGATTACGAGAAAGAAAGTGGGCAAAGAATTAAGCACGGTGCTCCTTGATAAATGTCCGTTCTGTAACGGTGGAGCGCACGCTCAATCAGCCGACTACGTTGCGCGAAAGATTAAGGCGAAACTCAAACGACTATTCATTGACGGTAACTTTACTACGGCGGTTGTTACGCTTAACTTTAGCCTAGTTGACCTAATGTTTACGGGCAAATATTTTTCTACCGAGTGCGAAACGATTTGGCGTGATAAACGCATATACCTAGTGCCCGATACGACTATCCTAAATCGTGATTTTGCGATTAGGGGTAGTGATGAAAACGTAGTGGAATTACCACAAAGCGCAAGATTACTTTATTAACGAGGACTTATGGAAGAAATAGAGAAGAATACGAAGTTTAGCGTGAGGCTAAACGAAGACAAAAATGAGAGAAAGGAGAGTATAAAATACTTTTCGTTCGCACTAGCGCTAATCGTTTGCGTATATTTAACAGAACTTTTCCGACTGCTTGATAAACCGTTGTTTTCGCTAGTTTACTACGGCTATTTAACGGACGTTGTGAGAAACTCCGTTTCGGCGGTGTTCTTAATCGCTGAAATAATAGTTTTCCATAGAATAGCAAGACGATTTTTGCCCGTTCGACTTTTCGACGCCAAAAAACACGGGGAAGAACTCTCCATTAGACGGAGAATAACGCTATACGTTATGACTGCGCTCCCCATACTTTTGACGGGAATTTTCCTTGGCTTTGAGTTCAAAGTCGTGTATGAACTAGGCGAGAAAGTGAATATGTACACGCTACTTAACAATCTGTCGGGAATAGCGTTTGGTGGAGCGAAACTGTTTGCATTTTTATACTTTATAATGCTAACGCAAAAGGCGAGCGAGTTACTAATTAAGACGAGTTTGCCTCTCCCGTTCGGTGGATTTTTGTGTATGATTACTTTCGGTTTAATCGAAGTTTTCGTATCGCCCTCGATTTTCTCGTGGCTATATTTTGCGCTTTGTTTGTACTATGGAATAATCTATCTCGTGTCCGAGCGTAGATTTATCGTGACTTTTATTTTGATGATGTTATTGTATATTTTGTAAGACTATGAAAGAGAGAATAAAACATTTTTTTAAAACGAATTATATTCCGCTTTGCTTTTTTGCGCTTGGCGTAATAATCGAACTCGTAGCAGTCCTCGTTACGAGTGGTAAATTTTTCGTCCGCAATCCGATAATGTGGCTTTCGATTTTGGGAACGCTCACAATCGTCCAGTTCTTTATCCTAAATCAAAAAGCAAGATATATTTTCTCGTGCGTAGTGCTTTTGGTATGGATGCTTATTGATATCATTTTTATCGTTATTTACGATATGACGGGAACGATTTTCGATTTTTCAATGCTCCAACTCCGCAACGACGGTATGGCGATTATCGAAAAACTGCCTATAAACTTTGCTTTTACTTCTGTTGCGGGTGTATTAGTTAGCGCGTTTATCGTGTTTGGCTCTCGTCCTATAAAGTACGTACCTAAGCCTACGGGTAAACTTCTTAAGGTCGTAATCCCCGTTGCTCTCTCTGCGTGCTTGCTTGCTCACGGACTAATGGCAGCGCTTGAAGTGGGAAAGAACGATAGAGACGATTATCTAGAGAGTATGCTCTACGAAAAGACGGACAGTTTGTATTCCGACCGTGGAATAATGGGTAACCTTGCCACCGAGTTATATAAGAGCGCGTTTGATAAAGTAGAGGTAGGAAGTTTATCTGATATCGAAGATTTCGTTTACGGCGCAGTTAGCGAGCCGACGCCTATGTTTGGACGAGCAAAGGATTACAACGTTGTAACGATACTTTGCGAGAGTTTCGAGTGGTTCTCGTTTATCCGTGACCTTGAGCATTATCCTAACGGACACACCGCTGACGAGGCGACGCTCCGTACGCTTTTCCCCAACCTTTACAACTTTTACGACCACTCGATAGTAATGACGAACTATCACTCGCGAGAGAAAACGGACGTATCTGAAAATCTTTCGCTTATGGGAAGTTATCCGCTGACTTATTATACGAACTACGATTACGCAACTAACAATATACCGTATTCGCTACCGCAAGTAATGAAAAACTTGTACGAAATACCTTCGACCTCTTTCCATAACGGAACTAACACTTTCTATAACCGTAACGAATATTTGGTAGATGCAATCGGTTTCGAGGCGTTCGTATCGTCCGAACAAATGGTAAAAGAGGGCGTAATGGTAAACCACGACGAACTTGGCGAGTACAACCTTGACTCTGAAATGATAGCGTCGTGCAACGAGCAAATGTTCCCGACGGACAGACGCTTTAACACATATATTACGACTATTACTATGCACGGACAGTACACGCACCGTGAGAATTTACAGCCCTATTACGACGCAATCGACGCGTCGGGAATACTAACGCTTATGGAAGGTACTTCGCAAGAGGCGGTAGATAATAACTGTTTCTATCACTACGTTGCGACGGCTATGGAGTTTGACAAGGCAATCGGAACGCTAGTAAGTTATCTCGACCAAAAAGGGCTTACGGATAATACGCTTATTATGCTTTTCTCCGACCATAACACTTACTATAATTCTCAGTCAAACTACATTAAAGACATTGACCTAACGAACAACTCTAACGATAAAAACTTAACTGAACTATACAGAGTTCCGCTTATGGTTAAAATAGGTAAGGGCGAAACTCAAACCGTGTATAACGACAAATTCGTTTGTACTGCCGATATTTTACCCACTACGCTTGACCTTCTTGGAATTAAATACTATTCCAACCTCTACTACGGAAACTCTTTCTTTGCTAACGAAGAAACGGTGCTTTACTCCCGCGCGTACGATATGTTCTTAACGGACGAAATGTATTTCACTACGCTTAACAATATTAAGTATCGCTCTGAGGTCGTGGACGACGATTATATTGCGTCGGTGGAGGTTAGAGCAAAGAAATTGCTTAAAAAGACTTCGTATATCAACCGTATTTTTGCGAGCAACTTCTTTAACGGAGAGCGCCTAGCCGTTTTCGAAAGAAGATTAAAAGGTCTTAACGAGTAAAAAAAAATAATTTTTTCCGTATAAAGTGAACGCCCTTTGCACAACATAGTATTACAAGGGAGCGATAAAAACGCTTTAACCGAATGGATACGGACTTTGCTCAAACCTTACGGTGAGAAACGGAGCAAATATAGTTGAAGAGAAAATCCTTCCTTGTAAAAATAGGGAAGGATTTTTTTCTTAAACGAGTTTGATAATCCTTATTGCTATAAGAAAAATCATATTGACTTGATAAACCTTGCTTTTGCAAACAATCAACGACGACTTGATAAAACCTTATGGAAAAGAAAATCAATGTAATTAAAGAGTAAATTTTCTTCCCACGGCATATAAAAACGCGCTACCATTTTTGGTAACGCGTTTTCTTTTTATAGTAATCGATAGTATTAGTACATACCGCCCATACCACCCATACCGCCGGCAGGAGCAACAGGCTCGGGCTCGGGGATATCGGCAACAACCGATTCGGTAGTAAGTAGGGTAGATGCTACGGACGCTGCATTTTGTAGTGCCGAGCGAGTAACCTTGGTGGGGTCGATAATGCCCTTAGCAACCATATCGCCGTACTCGTTATTGAGCGCGTCGTAACCGTAGGTTGCAGGCTTTTTGGAAGTCAAAATCGTATTTACTACGATAGAGCCGTCGATACCAGCATTTACGGAGATTTGTTTTAGGGGTTCTTCAAGAGCCTTAAGAACAATCATAGCGCCCGTTTTTTCGTCGCCGGAGAGCGATTTTACGAGTTTGTTAAGGGTGGGGATTGCGGTAATAAGAGCAACGCCACCGCCGGGAACGATACCTTCTTCAACAGCCGCTCTGGTTGCTGCAAGAGCGTCCTCGATGCGGAGTTTTTTCTCTTTCATTTCAACTTCGGTAGCAGCACCAACGTTAACGACTGCTACGCCACCTGCGAGTTTAGCAAGGCGTTCAGCGAGTTTTTCACGGTCGTAATCGGAGGTAGTAACTTCCATTTGCGCTCTAATCGACTTAATTCTAGCCTTGATAGCCTCGGTGTCGCCTGCGCCCTCAACGATAGTGGTGTTGTCCTTATCAACTTTAACCTGTTTTGCTCTACCAAGCATATCGGGAGTAACGTCTTTAAGTTCAAGACCGGTTTCTTCGCTGATAACCGTACCGCCGGTAAGAACGGCGATATCTTTAAGCATTTCTTTTCTTCTGTCGCCAAAACCGGGTGCTTTAACGGCAACGCAGTTAAAGGTACCGCGGAGTTTGTTAACAACGAGGGTAGCCAAGGGCTCGCTCTCGATATCGTCAGCGATAATTAAAAGTTTAGCGCCGTTATTAACGATTTGCTCGAGTACGGGCAAAATTTCTTGGATGTTAGAAATCTTCTTATCGGTGATAAGGATAAGGGGATTTTCTAAAATCGCCTCCATTTTATCGGAGTTAGTAACCATATAAGCGGATGCGTAACCTCTGTCGAACTGCATACCTTCTACGATAGTGAGGTTAGTCTCCATAGTTTTGGACTCCTCAATCGTAATAACGCCGTCTTTACCAACCTTTTCCATAGCGTCTGCGATAAGTTCGCCAACCTTGGGGTCTCCAGCGGAGTTAGACGCAACCTGCATAATAGCCGTTTTGGAATCAATAGGCTTGCTAATCGTCTTAAGGTGAGCAACGGTAGCCTCGGTAGCGGATGCAATACCTTTCTTTACGATAATGGGGTTAGCGCCAGCCGCGATATTTTTTAGACCTTCGCGGATAATAGCCTGAGCGAGTACGCACGCGGTAGTAGTACCGTCGCCAGCCACGTCGTTAGTTTTGGTGGAAACTTCTTTTACGAGTTGAGCGCCCATATTTTCGAAAGCGTCCTCAAGTTCGATTTCTTTTGCAATCGTAACGCCGTCGTTAGTGATAAGGGGAGCGCCGTACTTTTTGCCGAGAACGACGTTTCTGCCCTTAGGACCGAGCGTAATTTTTACGGTGTTAGCAAGGGTATTAACGCCAGCCTCTAGCGCCTTTCTTGCCTCTTCGCCAGTTTTAATCTGTTTAGCCATTTTCTTATCTCCTTACAATTATTCTTCAACGATAGCGAGAATATCGCTTTGACGGAGAATAGTAACTTCTTTGCCGTCAACTTTGAATTCGCTACCAGCGTATTTCGAGCATAAAACTTTATCGCCTACTTTAACTTCCATTTTAATTTCTTTGCCGTCGATTATTCCGCCGGGGCCTACTGCAATAACTCTAGCCATTTGGGGTTTTTCTTGGTCCTTAGCGAGAAGGAAAATACCGCTAGAAGTTTTTTCTTCAGCGTCCATAGGTTCAACGACAACTCTGTCAAACAAAGGTTTGATTTGCATATTCAATGCCTCCATATAATATTTTCTAGTAAATCAGCGGTTGATTACCGCTTGTATAATATGATATATCACTTTTTCATTTTTGGCAAGCGATTTAACCGAAAAAAGCGAAAAAAATTTTAAAAAATTATCAGTCTCGCTTTTAGAGTGCTAGCACTTTAGGTCGTTATTTGTCGAGAGTAATATAAGCGTAAAATCGCTTGTCAAAACGCGCGAATTGTGATACAATGCTAATAAACAAAAGGAAAAGGGGCTATTAGTCAATGGACGCTATGAAAAATACGAAGTGGGACGAGAGATTTCTTTCAATGGCAGAACAAGTTGCTACTTGGTCTAGTTGCTATCAAGAAAACCGTCAAGTAGGCGCGGTAATCGCGAAGAATAAACGCATACTAACGACTGGATACAACGGTGCGAGCGCAGGCGTAATCAGTTGTAAAGAAAGAGGGGAGTGTCTCCGTCGTAAACTTAATATACCTAGTGGAACGCAACACGAACTTTGTTACGCTACTCACGCCGAGCAAAACGCAATCGTGCAGGCAGCCAAGATGGGAATTAGCATAGACGGAGCAACGCTTTATTGTACGCATCAGCCTTGCGTGATATGCGCTAAAATGATAATCAATAGCGGAATAGTAAGAATAGTTTATCGTCACGGATATCCCGACGAGTTTTCACTAAAACTGCTAAAAGAGGCAGGGGTAGAAATCGAGCAACTAGCGAAGTGAGATTAGAATGGATTACGCTTGGATAACATTGTCCGCAGTACTAATTGCGGTGCAAAATGCTTTTAATAAACTTTACCAAAAAAACTCGCTTAAAGGGATACGCCCGGCGTTAATTTATCCGGCAATAGTATCGCTGTTTTCGGTGTTATTATTCCTATCAATGAACGGCTTTTCGCTTGATTTTAGCGTACTAAGTTTCGTTTTTGCGATAATCGTTGCGCTAAATTCGGTAATGATGATGATAGTCAATATTTTGGCGTTCAAAGAGGGTAGCGTTTCTGTATGCACTATGTTTATGATGCTTGGCGGAATGCTCTTGCCATACTTTTTTGGAATATTTTTCCTCGACGAAAAGGTAACCGCGCTACGAATAATAGGCGTTATAATACTAATTTGCGCGCTAGTGCTATCTAGTTTGGCGAAGAGCGGAAACGAAAGTAAGAAAAACAGTAAAAAGTTCTACCTTTACTGCATAATCATTTTCTTAAGTAACGGTCTTTCGGGAATAATGTCCAAGACGCATCAAATCAATTCGTCGGCAATCGGAACGAACGACTATCTCGTTTGGTTATACTCGGCCCGTTGCGTGTTCGCAGTAATCATTTTCACGGCGGTAACGCTCGTGCTTAAAAAGAGAGCGGTTGAAAGTGGCGATACTATTTCGCCTATGTTTGGAAACAAAACGAAAAATCTGCTCGCCGTTGTTTTTTCTGCAGGATTTGCAATCTCGTCTGGACTTGGATATTTCTTGCAACTTATCGTTGCAAAAACGCTAGACGCCTCGCTATTGTATCCTTTCATTACGGGCGGAACGATAATCTTTACGACGATAATGGCGTGGATTGTATTCAAGGAAAAAATTAGCGCAAAAATGTGGATTGCGCTTGCAATAATGCTTTCTGGAACGATAATGTTCGTATTTTAACGGATAAGAGCAACAAAAATGACAAAAAAAGGACAATGCTATATAGGGCTTTGTCCTTTTATTTTGATATGATAAGTAATTATTTTAAACCTAAAATTTCGTCGGCAGATACGTCAAGAATTTCACAAATATTAGCAAAAGTATCTAGTGCGGGAAATTTGTCTAAGCGCATATATTTGCTAACGGTAGATGGATTTATGCCTAATCTTGTTGCAAGTTCCTTCTGTGATATTGTTCCATATTGTATTGCTTCACGCAATCTTTTTTGTATTTCTTCAATCTTTATCATATAAAAAGTTTAGCACATTGTGCAATTTTTGCTTGACAAAGGCACATTGTGCCACTATAATAAAATTATTATTTCCCAAAGGAAGGAATGATATGTTTTGTCAATACTGTGGAAAAGAACTACGAGATGAGGCAATAATGTGTCCTGGTTGTGGTTGCCTGGTAAAGGAGAATATAATTCAAAAACATAATACTGCGGTAAAAGTTCTTATGATTTTAAGTTGTGTTTCTGCTTCGTTAGGGGCGTTACTATTCATTTTTTTGGGATTATGGTGGGGTGTTGCTATTTATGGTTTTATTGCGATTGTTGACTTCATAATGCTTTTTCTTTTTTTAGATGCCGTGAAAGAAAAGAAGATAGTTGGTTTGGCGTTTAAAATAATAACTTTATTGTTTGTTAATGCGATAGCAGGAACACTATTACTTTGCGAAAATTAGGAGGTTTAAAATGTTTTGCAAATATTGTGGAAATCAAATAAATGAAAATGCGGTTGTTTGCCCACAGTGTGGATGTGCGGTGGTAGAGGAGAAGAAAAAACGTACATACACTTCTAGTGAGAAGAAAAAAATTACTTTTAACGTTATGAATTACGCAACAGTTTTCTTTTTTTCTTTGGCACTTACCTTTGTATTGCTAGCGATTGTTAATTATAATGCGATATATTATTCTGGGACGTACTTATCTTCATCATACTTTTATTTTTTCTATGATGAAGAATTTTTTGCGGTGGGGCTTGTTTTCTCGCTTTTGTCAGTTTGTTCTGCGATTACGGGTTTTATTTTTGGTTTGTTCAAGGAAAATCGTGAAAAAAGATTTATAAGTGACGTATTGTTGTTTATTTCGTTGTGTATATTAGTGATTACAATTGTTGCGCTTGAATAATAGTATGGATTGCGCTTGCGATAATGCTATCGGGAACTATTATGTTCGTATTCTAACTTAACTATATAAAAAGAGACTTTCACTCGAAAGCCTCTTTTTTTTGTAATATTAGTGGTGATTTTCGCTATTTTTCTTTACGGTATGAAAGTGGCGAAGTGCCGAAAAACGACTTAAAGGTGCGGTTAAACCCAGAAACTTCACTATATCCGCAATAGAGCGAAACGTCCAAGACGGAAAGTGAGGACTCCCTCAGTAAATATTCGGCGTACGCCATACGAGAACGAACTATAAAAACTTTGGGCGAATATCCCGTATGCAGAGAAAAAAGTCGACGAAGTGTGGGGACGGAAACACCGCATTTTTTTGCAAGGTTTTCCTCTTTAAGAGCGTCGCTATCGTCGAGGTTTGCGCCGATAAAATCAATGGCGGGCGCAATCTTATGGAACTGCCTTGAAGAACTCTTGTTTTTGTGTGGCGTATCGTGAGAGTGGGTTTTCTTAATTCTCGACGAAACGATTAAAAAGCGAGCGATTGCAAGCGTAACGGAGAGAAAATAAAATTCGTCCTCCGTTTTGCTTGACGCTATTATATCGAGAATGCTTTTCGTCAATTCCGGGTATTCGTTTTCGCTAAAAACTCCCGTTAAGAAATTATCCTCGACTGCGAGTGATAACGCGCCGTCGGGCGAGGTTAATCCGGCGTTTTTAAGTAAAGAAACGGGGTCGAAAGTAATCCAAATCCAAGTACTTTTTTCGCCTTCGTTTGAGGTTGAAAGATGAGGAACTAGAGGGGGCAAAACTTGGATATCGCCCGTCTTGAAATTATAAATTTTATTACCTATATAAGTAATCCCTTTCCCCGATAAGCAAATTCCTAATTCCGCCGTTTTGTGGTAGTGCAAAGCGGTAATTTTATTACTATTTAAAGCGTACGGCTTGCCCACGACGGAAACGCCTTTCGTTTCAAAGTAAAGCACGGGAAGGGCGGTGGTAGAAAGCGTATATTCCATAAAACCTCCGTTTTTCTTTATGCCTAGATTATATCGTAACAAAAATTAAAAATCAAGCGAAAATGAGCGATAAATCCAAGTTTTGAGCGAAAAATAGTAGAACGCTAGCGTTGGTGGTGTTAAAATTAAAGCACACAGGAGGTAAATAATTATGATATTGGATATGCAGTATGTAAAATACAACAAAGAGCGCTTGCGCGACAAGATTTACGCGTGTTGGATTGGAAAAAACATAGGCGGAACGATAGGCACTCCGTTCGAGGGAACGAAAGATTTTCTGGACGTTAAAGGCTTTAACTCTAAACCCGGTGAACCACTTCCTAACGACGACCTTGATTTGCAACTAGTTTGGCTCGTTGCTATGGAGCAAGAAGGACCTTGGTACTTAAACTCGAGAACTCTTGGCGAATACTGGCTTAAGTACGTTGCGCCGTATTGGAACGAATACGGTGTAGGCAAATCGAATTTGCTTGACGGTGTACCCGCACCCCTTTCAGGCGAACTCTACAACGATAAGTGGCGTAACAGTAACGGCGCTTGGATTCGTAGTGAAATTTGGGCTACTTTAACCCCCGGTTTCCCTATGTACGCAAGAGAATACGCATTCGCAGATGCTACCGTTGACCACGGTATGGGCGAGGGAACTTATGCGGAAATTTTTACTGCGTCGCTCGAGTCCAAAGCGTTCTTTATGGATGATATGATGGAAATCGTACTTGAGGGATTAAAGTCAATTCCTGAAACTTGTAGAGTTTATAAAGCGGTAAAACTAGTCGTTGACGAATACAATAAGGGTACGCCTTACCGTGAAGTTAGGGAAATGCTCGTTAAACAAAGCGAAGATATCGGTTGGTTCCAAGCCCCCGCTAACCTTGGCTACGTAACTATCGGCTTGCTTTACGGCGAGGGCGACTTTAAAAAGTCGGTTATCTATGCGGTAAATTGTGGAGACGATACGGACTGCACGGGCGCAACGGTTGGCTCGATTATGGGTATCGTGTACGGAACGCAAGGTATTCCTAAAGATTGGGCGGAATATATCGGCGACGATATTAACCAAATTTGTGTAAACGCCACGATTAGAAATAAAGTTCCTTCTACTTGCACCGAACTTACCGATAGAGTAATGACGCTTATTCCTATGGTTTTATATGCTCACCGAGTTCAGATTGAATGGACTGACGGCGACGACGTTGTACCCGAAGGAAAACGCGGTTTCAATATGAAAGATATCGCCGAACGCGGTAGGTATTGTTTTGAAATTCCGCACACTATTGACCTTTATGGTTTTGCAGAATACGATAGAGAACCGATTGTTAAAAACGGCGAACAAATTACTCTTCGCTTAAACTTAAACGCAGGAACGGGCGGTAGGGCTTATTTGGGCTCGGGCAACTGGAGTTCTACTAATTACGCCGTTAAAGTTATTACTCCCGACGGTTGGAGCGCCGATTACTCTAAAGCGTTTGGTATTCATTACAGTTTATTTGATAACTCGATTATTTGGGAGGCTGTAATTACCGTTGGCGAAAAGGTTGACGCTACTAACCACGTTTACGTTGTGGTTGAAGGCAATAACAATAACAACGCGTTAATCATAGATTACGTACTCAAGGCGTAATACGCACATATAAATAAAGAAAAAGAGCGTTATTTTCAAAAAAACGAAAAATAACGCTCTTTTTTTACGCTCCGATATTGACGAAAAGCAATAATTATGTTATAATACGGGGCGGAGAAACAATATGCTAATTTATCTTATTCGACACGGACAAAGCGCAGGCAATATGGGCGACGCGTTTACGGGGATAACGGACGTACCGCTTACTGAAAAAGGCGTTCGCCAAGCGGAAAAAACCGCTATTCACCTAAAAAGCGTGCCATTTACGGCGGTGTATTCAAGCGACCTCATAAGAGCGTACGATACCGCTTTTCCGCACGCAAAAATGCGCGGACTAGAAGTAATTACCGACGAGGCTTTTCGTGAAATTGACGGCGGAGAGTGGGAAAACAAAAACTACTATTCGCTAGCGGACTTATATCCGTCCGAGTTTAAGGTTTGGGAACAAACGCCCGCACTCGCTCGCCCGGTTGGCGGAGAGAGTATGCAAGAGGTCGTAACCCGTATGTACGAGGGAATAATGAAACTTTCCCGTCGCCACGAGGGAGAAACGATTTTGCTCGCAACTCATTCTGTGGCTCTTCGCGCACTAATGGTAAAAATTAAGAAAATCGAGCCCGATACTTTTGAAAACTACGGACTGTTCGCAAACGCCTCGATTACCGTTCTATCGATAGTGGACGGTCAAATCGAAGTCGTAAGAGAAGGTGACGACGCTCATTTGGGTGAAGATAGAACGGCTTTTGTATAAATATGCAATTATGCACAATTTTATGCATAAAAACAAAATTTTATTCAAAAATATTTATAAAAAATGAATAAATATACATAAAAACAGTTGACAGTATCGCCTTACGCGACTATAATATAGGAGTAAATCAAATTTAACCTTACAGGAGAGATGACTATGAAAAATCAAGACAAGAAAATTAAGAAGATAGTACTAGCATATTCGGGTGGACTTGACACCTCGATTATTATTCCTTGGCTAAAGGAAAACTACGACGACCCCGAAATTATTGCGGTATCCGGCGACGTAGGACAGGGAACTGAACTTGACGGACTAGAAGAAAAAGCAATCAAGACGGGCGCAAGCAAACTTTACGTAATGGACCTTAAAGAAGAGTTTATACAAGACTACGTTTACGAGACGCTAAAAGCAGGCGCAAAGTACGAGGGAGATTACCTACTAGGTACGGCGTTTGCTCGTCCGATTATTGCTAAAGGACTTACCGAGATTGCTCTTAAAGAGGGCGCTGACGCAATCTGCCACGGTTGTACTGGAAAGGGTAACGACCAAGTTCGTTTTGAACTCGCAATCAAGGCTTTCGCTCCCGATATGAAGATTATCGCTCCTTGGCGTGTATGGGATATTAAGTCCCGTGACGAGGAAATTGATTACGCAGAGGCGCACAACGTTCCTTTGAAAATCAATCGTGAGACTAATTACTCTAAGGATAAGAACTTGTGGCACCTTTCGCACGAAGGTCTTGACCTAGAAGACCCGGCTAACGAACCGCAATACGACAAGCCCGGATTTTTGGAGATGGGCGTTTCGCCTTTCACCGCACCCGATAAACCCACCTATGTCACGATAGGGTTTGAAAAGGGTAAACCCGTAACGCTTGACGGCAAGAAACTTAACGGCGTTGAAATGGTAACCGCGCTTAACAAAATCGGTGGTGAGAACGGAATCGGACTATCGGATATCGTAGAGAACCGTCTCGTAGGTATGAAATCGCGTGGTGTTTACGAAACTCCTGGTGGAACTATTCTTTACCGCGCTCACGAAGTTTTGGAAACGCTATGCCTTGACCGTGACACTCAACACTATAAACAACTAGTAGCAAATCAGTTTGCTGAACTAGTTTACTTTGGAAAGTGGTACACTCCGCTACGCGAGGCGCTCTCGGCGTTCGTAGATAAAACGCAAGAGACGGTAACGGGTGAAGTAAAACTAAAACTTTACAAAGGAAATATCATTAACGCAGGCGTAACTTCTCCGTATTCGCTATACGACGAAGAGATAGCAACCTTCGACGAGGACGAGGTTTACGACCAAAACGATAGCGCAGGATTTATCAACCTCTTCGGCTTGCCCTTAAAGGTGCGCGCTATGATGGAGAAGAAGAACAAGAAAAACTAGTTTGGGGAAAGAAAGCACTCTTGCATAAAAGCAGGAGCGCTTTCGGCGTTTATAAATTGGAGAAAATTATGCAAAAAATGTGGGCAGGTCGCGCGCAAAAGCCGACTGCGGAAGAAACGGATAAGTTCAATTCGTCCATTTCCGTAGATAAAAAAATGTATAAAGCGGATATCAAGGGTAGTTTAGCGCACGCAAGTATGCTATGCGCCCAAGCGATAATTACGCCCGAAGACTACGAGGCAATACAAAACGGCTTAACGGCGATTTTGGCGGATATCGAAAGTGGAAAACTCGTAATATCGGATAATGCTGAAGATATTCATATGTTTATCGAGGGCGAACTTACGGCAAGAATAGGCGACGCGGGAAAAAGATTGCACACGGCGAGAAGTAGAAACGACCAAGTTGCGACGGATACTAGAATTTACCTAGCCGAGCAAAGCGACGAAACGGTAGGACTTCTTAAAAACCTTGCCTTTACACTAATTGACATAGCGGAAAAGAACTACGAGACCGTAATGCCTGGATACACTCACCTTCAGCGTGCCCAACCCGTAACGTTAGCGCATCATCTTTTAGCGTATGCGTCAATGATTGTTCGTGATATCGAGAGGATAGAGGACGCAAAGAAAAGAACGCTCGTCCTGCCTCTTGGCTCGTGCGCTTTGGCTGGAACTACTTATCCGATTGACCGCCAAATGACTTGCCAAAAACTCGGTTTTTATTCGCCTAGCATAAACTCTATGGACGGCGTTTCGGATAGGGATTTCGTAATCGAACTTTGCTCTAGTCTAGCAATCGTAATGACGCATTTGTCCCGTCTTGCCGAAGAGGTAATAATGTGGTCGAGTTGGGAATTTAAGTTCGTCGAACTTGACGACGGATACACTACCGGCTCGTCGATTATGCCCCAAAAGAAAAACCCCGACGTAGCCGAACTCGTTCGTGGAAAAACGGGTAGAGTTTACGGCAATCTTATGAGCATACTAACCGTTATGAAAGGATTACCCCTTGCGTACAACAAGGATATGCAAGAGGACAAAGAGGGCGTGTTCGACAGTTTTGACACCGTTAAAACTTGTCTTAAAATATTTGCCGATATGTTACAAACGGCGGTATGGTTGCCCGAGAATATGCTATCGGCTTGCAAAAAAGGATTTATTAACGCTACGGACTGCGCCGATTACCTTACGAAAAAGGGAACGCCGTTTAGAAGTGCGTATAAAATTACGGGCGAACTCGTAGCGAAATGTATTGCTCTCGGTCAAACGCTCGACACTTTGCCTTTATCTGAATACAAAAAGGCAAGCGAGTTATTCGAGGACGATATCTACGCCGAGGTAGAGATTAAAAACTGTGCGTTCAAGCGTATTAGCGAGGGCGGACCTGCGCCCGAGAGCGTAAAAGCGCAAGTGGAAAAACTAAAAGCAATCTTGGAGAAATAAAATGGCTAAAATTTTTATAGACGGTAGCGAAGGCACTACGGGACTTCGAATTGCCGATAGACTATCTACAAGAGAGGATATCGAAATAATAAAAATCGCCGAGGAAAAGCGTAAAGACCCCCTCGAGCGAGCAAAGTGCATAAACGCTAGTGATATTACCTTTCTATGCTTGCCCGACTCCGCCGCAATCGAGGCGGTTTCGCTGGTTGAAAACGATAGCGTAAGAATAATAGATGCGTCCACCGCGCATAGAACGAAGGACGGTTGGGATTACGGTTTGCCTGAACTTACCCCTAATCACTACGAAAACATCAAAAAGAGTAAAAGAACGGCAGTCCCGGGTTGTCACGCAGGTGGATTCGTAACGCTAGTTTATCCGCTAGTAAAAGAGGGCGTAATTAAAAAAGACGAGAATATTTCGTGTTTTTCGCTAACGGGATATAGCGGAGGCGGAAAGAAAATGATAGCCGAGTACGAGGCGGAAGAAAGAAGTGAGTATCTATCTTCGCCCCGTCAATACGGACTAACGCAATCGCACAAGCACTTAAAGGAAATGCAAGCGATATGTTCGCTAGAAAATGCGCCCGTGTTTGCGCCTATCGTATGCGATTTTTACAGCGGTATGGAAGTATCCGTTCCGCTAACGAGAGAGCAAACGGGTATGACGGCTCGTATGCTTCGTGACTTTTATGCAGAGTACTATAAGGACAAGAAACTAATTAAAGTATTGCCTTTCGAGGCAGAACAAATCGGTTCGTTTATTCCGGCTAATATGCTTTCGGGCAGGGACGACTTATATATCTATATCGCTGGTAACGACGATAGAGCGGTAGCAGTAGCGTTATTCGACAACCTAGGTAAAGGCGCGTCGGGAAGCGCAATAGAGATAATGAATATAATGTTAGGGCTTGACGAAACGACAGGACTTAATTATAATATAGACTAGAGGTAAACTTATGGAAATAATAAGCGGAGGAGTTTGCGCTCCTAAAGGATTTAAAGCAAGTGGTATTCACTGTGGCGTAAGAAAGAACAAGTCTAAAAAGGACTTGGCGCTAATCGTAAGCGAAGTGCCCTGTTCGGCTAGCGCTGTTTATACGACCAACCTCGTTAAAGGCGCACCTATCGCCGTAACGAAGAGAAATATTGCTAACGGAATAGCGCAAGCAGTAATTTGCAATAGCGGAAACGCTAATACTTGTAACGCAAACGGCGAGGAAATCGCAACTAAAATGTGTTACCTCGTTGAAAAAGCAACGGGAATAAACGCAAGCGATATTATCGTAGCGTCAACGGGCGTAATCGGACAACCACTTAATATCACGCCGATAGAAAATGGTATGGATAGCCTCGTAGCAAACCTAAAATGCGACGGTAGTGAGGACGCTAACGAGGCGATAATGACTACCGATACGATAAAGAAACAAATTTCTTATTCGTTTACGCTCGGTGGTAAAGAGTGTAAAATGGGCGGTATCGCAAAAGGTTCGGGTATGATTCACCCCAATATGGCGACTATGCTCGTGTTCTTGACTACGGACGCGTCAATCAGCACCGAAATGTTACAAAAAGCAATTTCCGAGGATGTGAAAAAATCGTTCAATATGGTTAGCGTTGACGGAGATACTTCGACTAACGATATGCTATCCATTATGGCTAACGGACTTGCTGGAAACGACACGATAACTTCTGATGGCGAGGACTTCGAGGCGTTCAAGACCGCTCTCCACGCCGTAACTTCGTATTTATGCAAAATGATAGCAAAAGACGGTGAGGGCGCAACTAAACTTTTAGAGTGTACGGTTTGCGGAGCGGACGATTACGAAACGGCAAAAACGGTCGCAAAAAGCGTAATAACTAGTTCGCTATTTAAGGCGGCTATGTTCGGTGCTGATGCTAACTGGGGAAGAGTGCTTTGCGCAATCGGATACAGCGGAGCAAACGTTGACGTAACCAAAGTTGGCGTTTCGTTTGCGTCGGCAAAGGGCGAAATAGAAGTTTGTCAAAACGGAGCAGGCGTAGATTTTTCGGAAGAAAAAGCGAAAGAAATCTTGCTTGAAGACGAAATAAAGATAAATATTAGCGTAGGTAACGGCACCGAAGAGGCAACCGCTTGGGGTTGTGACCTAACCTACGATTATGTAAAAATCAACGGCGATTATAGAACCTAAAAAGAGGAAACGAAATGAAAGTAAGTAACGCTGAAAAAGCAGAAATATTAGTACAAGCGCTCCCGTACATACAAGATTACACGGGTAAAATCATAGTAATTAAGTACGGCGGAAACGCAATGATAAACGACGAACTCAAAAAGGACGTAATGCAAGATATCGTCTTGCTTTGGCAAATCGGCGTAAAAGTAGTTCTCGTTCACGGTGGCGGACCGGAAATTAACGACACTCTTAAGAAAATGAATATTCCGTCCAAGTTCGTAAACGGCTTGCGCCAAACGGACGAAGACACTATGCAAGTCGTACAAATGGTATTGACCGGCAAAGTGAACAAAAACCTCGTAAATCTAATCGAGAATAGCGGTGGAAAAGCAATCGGACTATGCGGAATTGACGGACATATGGTAGAGGCTACCACGCTTAATCCCGACCTTGGTTTCGTAGGCGAGATTACGCACATTAACACTAAGCCGATTACCGACGTGCTCGACGCTGGCTATATCCCCGTAATCAGTACGGTAGGATGCGACGGAGAGGGTAACGTTTACAACATAAACGCCGACACGGTTGCAGCCGAGATTGCAGGCGCGCTTAAAGCGAAGAGCCTAATTTCTATGACTGACATAAGAGGAATTCTCCGTGATAAAGACGACGACAGCACTCTAATTAGCGAAATCAACGTATCCGAAGCGCCACAACTAATTAAAGAGGGCATAATTTCGGGCGGTATGATTCCTAAAATCGATTGTTGCGTAGAGGCTATTCGTCGTGGCGTAGAACGAGTGTTTATTATAGACGGACGAGTTCCCCACGCAATACTAATTGAAGTTCTTTCCGACGAAGGTATCGGAACTATGTTTTACTAATAAAAATGGACATTAAATCAATCGACAAAACCTATATAGCAAACACCTACGCTAGAGCGGATATAACTTTCGTTAAGGGAAAGGGAAGTTATCTATTTGACGAGAACGGAAAAAAATATCTCGATTTTGGCTCGGGAATAGCGGTAAATACGCTTGGACACGCAAACAAAAAATGGAGCAAGGCGGTTAAAAAGCAGGTGGGAACGCTTGCGCACACCTCTAACCTCTATTATAGTGAGCCTTGCGCTTTGCTCGCTAAAAAACTCGCCGAGAAAGTGGGCGAAATGAAAGTCTTTTTCTCTAATTCCGGAGCAGAGGCAAACGAGTGCGCCATTAAGATTGCGAGAAAATACTCGTTCGACAAGTACGGCGAGGGTAGAGCGAAAATAATTACGCTCGTAAACTCTTTCCACGGAAGAACCGTAACTACGCTTTCGGCAACGGGCCAAGACAATTTCCACACGAACTTTATGCCTTTTACCGAGGGGTTCGATTACGCCGTAGCAAACGACTTTTCCGACCTTAGCGGAAAAGTTGACGGCACGGTTTGCGCAATAATGCTCGAACTAGTCCAAGGCGAGGGCGGAGTCAACGCACTCTCAAACGAGTTCGTAGAGAAAGTACAAAATCTTTGCAAAGAAAAGGATATTTTACTTATCGTTGACGAAGTGCAAACGGGTAACGGTAGAACGGGAACGCTATACGCATATCAAGGCTACGGCATATCCCCCGATATCGTAAGTACCGCTAAAGGTCTAGCGGGAGGCTTACCACTCGGCGCAACTATTGCTTTTGGAAAATGCGAAGGCGTGCTAACTCCGGGTACTCACGGTTCGACTTTCGGTGGAAATCCCGTTGCTTGCGCAGGCGCAATCGCCGTTCTTGAGCAACTAGACGACAACTTGCTCGCTAGCGTAAGAGCAAAGAGCGAGAAGATAGTAAGCGAACTTACTAAACTTAAAAAAGTGAAATCCGTTTCGGGCAAAGGATTTATGTTGGGCGTTGAAACGGATGGAATTACCGCTACGGACGCCGTAGCAAAACTTCGCGAAAAAGGACTAATAGTCCTAACCGCAAAAACGAAAATACGCCTTCTACCACCACTAAATATAAGTGATAAGGAACTTAGTGAAGGTCTTGAAATAATTAAAGAGGTGCTTAAATAATGAAACATTTACTTAAACTAGCGGATTTAACTCCAAACGAAATATTGTCTATCCTAAACCTTGCCGACCAACTCAAGTACGAGCAAAAACACGGTATTGCTCACAAAAGACTTGAGGGCAAAACTTTGGGTATGATTTTTACAAAAGCGTCCACGAGAACGCGCGTATCCTTTGAAACGGGCATGTATCAACTTGGCGGTCAAGCGCTATTTTTGAGCGGAAACGACCTCCAAATCGGAAGAGGCGAGCCGATTGAGGATACCGCAAGAGTGCTTTCTCGCTACCTCGACGGAATTATGATTCGTACCTTTAAGCAAAGCGACGTAGAGGGACTTGCAAAGTACGGTTCTATTCCCATTATCAACGGACTAACCGACTATTGCCATCCTTGTCAAGTGCTAGCCGACCTTATGACGATAAGAGAAAGAAAGGGTAGTTTCAAGGGGCTAAAGATGTGTTTCGTAGGCGACGGAAACAATATGGCTAACTCCCTTATCGTAGGTTGCGTAAAAATGGGAATGAAGATTTCGGTGGCTTGCCCCGAAGGTTTCGAGCCCGACGCTGAACTAGTTAAGTGGGGTAATGAGAGCGGATTGCTTGAAATTACTCGTTCGGTGCTTGACGGAGCAAAGGACGCTGACGTTCTATACACCGACGTATGGGCAAGTATGGGACAAGAGGGCGAGGCTGAAGAGAGAAAGAAAATCTTCAAGTCTTATCAAATTAATTCCGAAGTTATGGCGGTTGCAAAAAAGGACGCTATGGTGCTCCATTGTTTACCCGCGCATAGAGAGGAAGAGATTACCGCAGAGGTATTCGAGAGCCACGCCGACGAGATTTTTGAAGAGGCTGAAAACCGTCTCCACGCTCAAAAGGCAGTTCTCGTAAAACTTATGGCATAAATAAAAATGACCGAAAAAACGCATACGGTACACGATTTTTGTATCAATGCGAGGCTTTCGGTCTGTTTTTATAGTTTAATAAATCGGAAAAATAGGACTAGTTAAGGACGAAAGGAGAATAAAATGCTTTGTGATATTTGCAAAAAGAACGAAGCAACTTATCATACTATTACGACGATAAACGGCGTGTCTAGTCAAGCGCATCTTTGCGCAGAGTGTAGAAAGAAATTGTTGCTTTCTGGCGAGACTAACGGCTCGTCCTTTTCGCCAAGTTTATTTTCCGCATTTTCGTCCGCACCCGTTCGTCGTCGCAGAATAGTTTGTCCCGTTTGCGGACTTACCGAGGAAGAATATAACCGCACGGGATACCTTGGTTGCGAGCGTTGTTACGAAGTTTTTGCGCCCTTACTAACGCCGAGAATTGCGCGAATTCAAGACGGAGAAGAACATATCGGCAAACGCCCGCTATCGGTTGGCGACGAAGTAAAGTCCGCCCGTGACGAATATGCGTCGCTTCAAGCGGAACTAAAAAAAGCGGTGGACGAAGAAGAATACGAACTCGCCTCCAAAATTAAGAAAAAGTTGCAAGAACTACGCCGTAGTGCAGGAGGCGAAATACTATGAACGAATCGTTTATAGCAGGTAGCGTAATATCTACGAGAATTCGCCTTGCAAGAAATTTTAGCGGAGTACCTTTTTCGCCGAGAATGACCGTTGGTCAAGCGAGCGTAATAACCGAAAAAGTAAGCGAAGTGCTAGGCGAGAGATATAAAACTTATTCTCTTTCCGATTTGGGCGAAGTTGAGAGTGGAACTCTCGTTGAGAAACATCTAATTTCAAAAGAACTGTTGTCCTCGCCTTACGGCACGGTAATCGTTAACGACGACGAAGAAGTGAGCGTAATGCTTTGCGAAGAGGACCATTTAAGATTACAAGTAATAAAAAAAGGCTTGCGTTTAGACCAAGCGTACGACCAAGCGAATAGAGTTGACGACATAATCGGAAGCGGAGTAAAGTATTCGTTCGACCAAAAACTGGGATATTTAACGGCTTGTCCTAGCAACCTAGGAACGGGTATGCGCGCGTCGGTAATGATGTTTTTGCCTGCGCTCACTATTATGAATACGCTAAGCGTAAGCATAAAAAAACTAGAAATGTTAAACATAACGATAAGGGGAGTTTACGGTGAAGGTAGCGAGGCGTTAGGGTATTTGTACCAAGTTTCCAACCAGCATACGCTAGGAATATCAGAGCAAGAAATACTAACGCTAGTTCGTTCTGCGGTAGGATATCTATGCGAGGCGGAAGAGCAAGCAAGAGTTAGCCTACTTTCTATTCGTGAAAACGACTTGTACGACGAAATTCTGCGTTCGGTAGGAACGGCAAAGTACGCTTACAAAATGAGCAACCACGAATTTGTCAAACTTGCGTCAATGATAAAACTGGGCGCGTATTACGGGCTAGTAAATATTACGGACGAGGCGGAAATTAACGAACTGATTACGGCGGTACAGCCGTTTAACCTCGTTGCGTCGGCTGATAGACATCTTCGCACGGCGGAAGAGCGAGATATATATCGAGCGAAGATAGTGCGCTCCGCCCTTCAAACGATAATTAAGGAGTAAGAAATGAGATTTTCGGTAACTGAAAACCTAGAAAAAGCGCTGAAAGAGGCGCAAGCAGTAGCAAAATACTACTCGAGTGCAGAAATCGGCACGGAACATATTTTATACGGGCTAGTAAAAACAACGGAGAGTACGGCAAGTAAACTTTTGGTTGAGCGTGGAGTAACTCTCGATTTTGCGAAAATGTTGTTCTCGCAAAATATGGGCACTACGATTATCGGCGAGCCTATTTATACCAAGCGCGTTTCGGCGACTTTTACTACGGCGCAACGAGTAAGTAATAATCTTCGCAACCGTCTAATCGGTACGGAACATTTTTTGTACTGTATGCTCCTTGACCAAGCAAGCCTAGCGTCTAGCATTTTGCGTGATTTTTACAAAGTAAATATCGCTGAACTTATTGATAGACTAAAGACGATTTTACAAGAGCATATCGGCGAAAACGAGGCAAGCGAGAGTAATGAAAACGCTAAGGGCGGAGATTTACCCGGTCAACTTTCGGATATGGGCGTTGATATTACGCAGAGGGCAAGAGAACATAAAATCGACCCGATTATAGGAAGAGGCGAAGAGATTGAACGCATAATCCAAATTCTTTGCCGTAAGACAAAGAACAACCCCGTTCTTATCGGAGAACCGGGCGTTGGTAAAAGCGCAGTCGTAGAAGGACTTGCCAAAGCAATAGTTGACGGTAGCGTTCCGGAACTACTCAAAAACAAAATCGTGTTCTCTCTCGATATCGGTTCGCTAGTAGCCGGCACGAAATATCGTGGTGCGCTGGAAGAAAAATTAAAGACGGCGATAGACGTCATTAAAGAGAGTGGAAATATAATAGTGTTTATTGACGAACTCCACACGCTAGCACAAGCAGGCTCGAAAGAGGGCGAAGTTTCGCCTGCCGATATTCTAAAGCCGTACCTAGCAAGGGGCGAATTACAAACGATAGGTGCGACCACCACTGAAGAGTATAGAAAGTTTATCGAAAAGGACAAGGCGCTCGAACGCCGTTTCCAACCGATAATCGTAAATCCGCCTTCGGTAGAAGAGACGATAGAAATTCTAAAAGGCTTAAAGGAAAATTACGAAACTTTCCACAAGGTTAAACTTTCGGACGAGGCAATCGAGGCGGCTGCAAAACTATCCGACCGCTATATTACCGATAGATTTTTGCCCGACAAGGCAATCGACCTCGTTGACGAGGCTATGAGTAGAGCCAAAGTAAGCGGAAATACCGTTCCGCCCGAGCAAAAGAATATGGAGGAAGAACTCAAGGATTTAGAGCACAAAAAGACGGATGCCGTAAAAAAAGAGGATTACGGCACGGCGAACGAGTATAAAAAGCAAATAACCGCGTTGCGCCAAAAAATCGACGATAGCAAACTAAACTGGTACAAGTCGAGCGAACACTCCGATAGCGTAATAGGAGCGGAGCAGATTGCCGAAATCGTAAGCAAATGGACGAAAATTCCCGTAACCCGATTGTCCGAAAGCGAAACGGAGCGCCTACTTAAACTCGAGGAAATTTTGCACGATAGAGTAGTTGGCCAGGACGACGCCGTAAGAGCGGTTGCAAAAGCGATTAGAAGGGCTAGGGCAGGGCTAAAAGACCCCTCTCGTCCTATCGGCTCGTTCCTGTTTTTAGGGCCTACGGGCGTAGGAAAGACTGAACTAACCAAGGCTCTCGGCGAGGCTATGTTCGACGACGAGAACGCAGTAATAAGAATAGATATGTCCGAGTATATGGAGGCTCACTCGGTATCAAAACTAATCGGAGCGCCTCCCGGGTATATAGGATTTGACGACGGCGGACAACTAACCGAGGCTGTAAGAAGAAAGCCTTATTCCGTAGTTCTTTTCGACGAAATCGAGAAGGCTCATCCCGACGTATATAATCTACTCTTACAAATGCTAGACGACGGTAGATTGTCTGATTCGCAAGGCAGAACGGTAAGTTTTACCAACACTATAATAATAATGACGAGTAACGTAGGCGTAGCCGACCTAAAAGCAACGCCTCGCCAACTTGGATTTTCGTCGGCAGGCGTGGTAGAAAGCGACGACAAGCGCACCGAAGAAATACTTACTTTGGCTCTTAAACGCCACTTCAAGCCCGAATTTCTTAACCGTATCGACGTAGTATGTTTCTTCCACTCGCTAAAGCGTGACGATATTGCTAAAATTGCTGGAATTATGCTCGATAAGTTTGAGAAGAACCTAAGCGAAAAAGGAATAAGGATTGAGATTAGGCCGTCAGCACTCGACTATAGCGTGGAAAAAGGATACGATATCGAGTACGGAGCAAGACCTCTTCGCCGAGTAATAGAGCAAAATATTGAGGACAATATCGCCGAGGGAATAATTAGCGGAAAAATATCGCCAAGTAGTACCGTGACGGTAGATTGCGTTAATGGAGAAATCGTAGTTTACTAAAAAAGTCAAAATAAATTTTAAAAACCTATTTACAACCCCAAAAAAGTGTGGTATAATAAAGATACAAAAACTTAATAGGGGGACTGAATAATGAGAATTGAATTTTTATGCAAAAACTACAACGCGAGTGACAAACTGAAGGACCTTATCGAGAAGAAAGTAGATAAACTAGATAAGTTCTTTGAATCTGACACGAAAGCAAAGGTAGTCCTCAAAAAGACGAAGGATATCGAGACCTTGGAAATCACGGTAGCGATGGGTAACGGAATCGTCAGAGCGGAAGTATCCAACGGCAATATGTACGAAAATATTGACCTAGCACTTCCAAAACTTGAAAAACAGATTATCCGCCATCACGACAAGATTAAGTCCAAAAAGTCGAAGATAAGAGAAGTAATTGATTTTGCTACGGAAGAGCCCGTAAAAGAGCCCGAAAAGAAAGTGGTGCGCTCTAAATCGTACAATCTCGTTCCTATGACGGTAGAAGACGCTATTGAAGAAATGGAACTAATCGGACACGACTTCTTCGTATTCCTCAATAAAGCGACGGGAAACATTAACGTCCTATACGCTCGTAACGACGGCGATTACGGACTAATCGAAGCGGTAAGATAAACCGCAAAAAGTCCAAAGGACAATCGTAAAACAACAAAGGGGGCGCGTGGTTTTAGTAAAACCACCGCCTCGTATTATGTAAAAAAGAAAAAAACTAGGAGAAGAACAAATGAAATTAAGGTTTGATTACAACAATATGATGACTGACGCAATCGGCGATAAGGGTATTTGCGCTTGCCGTTTTGAAAAAGACGCAAGCATTATCAACAATGCGTACAAGACCGTTATGGACGGTAGAGGTAAGGGCTGGCAAGAATGGGCTGACCTTCCTTACGCTGACGAGGCGTACCTCGACGAGATTATTTCGTACTGCGGAGAGGTAGGTAAAAATGCTGATAGTTTCGTAGTATTCGGTATCGGCGGAAGTGCGCTTGGTCCTCTTTCGGTTGCTACTGCACTACTTCACTTACACCATAACGAACTCCCCAGAGAAAAGCGCAACGCTCCCAAACTTTACGTAGAAGACAACGTTGACCCCGAGCGTATGCAAGCGCTTTTGGACGTAATCGACCTAAAAACTGCGTACTTTAACGTAATCACCAAGTCGGGCGAGACTAGCGAGACTTTAAGCCAGTTCCTAATTCTATATTCGCTACTTAAGAAAGAACTAGGCGAAGAAGAGGCTAAAAAGCGCATTATCGTAACGACTACGATAGGAAAGGGCACGCTATACAACGTAGCAGAGAAAGAAGGCTTTAAGATTTACGGCGTAGGCGCTGGCGTAGGCGGAAGATTCTCCGTACTTTCTCCCGTTGGACTAATCGCTTTTGCCGTACTTGGTCTTGACATTAAGAAAATGCTCGCTGGAGCAAAGTCAATGGCAGAGGCAAGCGCAATCGCAGATATTAAGAAAAACCCCGCTCTTATGACCGCATTTTTGCAATATACCGCTATGAATATGGGTTACAACGTAAGCGTGCTTATGCCGTACGCTGACAGCCTAAAATTTATGGCAGATTTCTACTGCCAGATTTGGGGCGAAAGTTTAGGCAAAGCGGTTGACAACGACGGCAAAGTAGTTAACGTAGGTCAAACTCCTGCTAAGGCGTTAGGCGTTACCGACCAACATAGCCAAGTTCAACTTTACACCGAAGGTCCTTTCGACAAGGTCGTAACTTTCCTTGCCGTTGACGAATACCGTGACGAAGTGGTAATTACTGACGATAAGGAAGTTAAGGCTTGCGATTTCTTGAAAGGACATACGCTAAACGAACTTATTACCGCCGAGAGAAAAGCAACCGAGTACGCACTAAAGAAAGCGCAGAGAGCAAACTTTACGATAGCTTTACCCGTAGTTAACGAGGAAACCGTAGGCGAACTTTTGATGTACTTTATGTACCAAACGGCGTTTACGGGCGCACTTATGAATATCGATACCTTTAACCAGCCCGGAGTAGAAGAGGGTAAAAAAGCAACCTTCGCTATGCTTGGAAGAGCAGGCTACGAGGCGAAGATGGAAGAAATCAACGCGTCGGTTAAAAAGGACGACTATATCATCTAACGATATCTAAATAGAAAAGCGGATTGAACTATCAGTCCGCTTTTCGTTCGTTTTGCCTAGTGCTACTTAGCAATTTTTGTGCAAAATGCAATAGTTTTTTACTTGTTATTTTTTTCTAGTTATGATACAATGCAATAGCACCTCGCAAAACGGGGTAAAGGAGATTGTATGAAACTGGGTATATCAACGGCAAGTTTTTACGACAGAGAGCACGTCGAGGCAACTTTTGAGTTGTTCCGCTCTATGGGTGTAGATACGGCTGAAGTGTTTCTCAATACTTTTTCAGAGTACGAAAAACCTTTCGTTGACGCATTAAAAGAACGCAAAGGCGATATTAGGGTACACTCTATTCACGCTCGCGGTAATAACTTCGAGCCCGAATTATTCAGTTCTTACGAGCGTCTTCGTAACGATTCGGAGCAAATTTTCAGAAAGATTTGTTACGCTGGCTATACGCTTGGCGCTAAAAACCTAACTTTCCACGGGCCTTTCGTAAAAGTTGGTAGAGACGCTAGTATTAATTTTTCCAAGTTCGGCGAGAGAGTAAACCAACTTTGCGACATAGCGGAAAGTTACGGATTGCAACTAGCGTACGAGAACGTAAACTGGACTTATTTTTCCAGCCCCGATTTTTTCAAAAACTTAAAAGAGTATTGTCCAAACGTAAAAGCGACGCTAGATATTAAGCAAGCGATTTACAGCGAAGTTGACCCGTACAAATATCTAGACGTAATGGAAGATAGACTTGCTACCGTACATATTTGCGATATGGATAGCAAAATGAATCCCGTTTTACCGGGAAGAGGCAAGTTCAATTTCGAGAAGTTTTTCCGTGAACTAAACTCTAGAATTCCTGAAATAACGGTAATCTTGGAAGTTTATAATAACTGTTATAAAGATTACGCCGAACTTAAAGAAAACTACCTTATGCTTTCGGCTATGATAGATAAAATAATCGGTAAATAATAAAAACGCGTTACTGCATAAGTAACGCGTTTTCGTTTTGTTTAACTAGTCTTTGGCAATACCGACGACGCTATCGACGGGGAGAGAGAAGGCGATTCCTTGTCCGTCCTTGTCAAGCCCAGCGTCTTCGTAAAGCGCTTTTAAGATAGCCTCTTTTTTATTCGAGGGGACTAGAATCATAACGATTTCTTTTTCCGCCTCAATTGTAATTCCGAAAAAAGTTTCGGCGTCTTTGCTTGCCGTTCCGCGAGCGTTAATAATCGTTCCGCCCTTAGCGCCTAGTTTTTTAGCCGACTCCATAACGATATCGCTGTAACCACTATTTACTATACAAAAAATAACTTGGTGTTTAAATTCCATAATAACCTCCTTAAATCTTACGGCTATTGCTTAAAAAGCGGTAAATAGCCACGCCGATAACGCTACTAATCGGAACGGTGAAAGCGATACCTTTTCCTCTTTTTAGCGAATTAAATTTATCGTCGAGCGCTCTCGTAATTTCCTCACTTTTATCCTGAGTAATAACGCTTAAAATAACGCTCTTATCAGAGTCCGCTAGTCCTAAAAGTCGTAGCGTTTCGGATTTTGCAGTGCCTTTACCAAGTAGCATTGTTTGAAAATTGATATCGAACCCCTCCAAAAAGTCGGTGTAGAACTCTCCTTTGGAGCGAGGAACGACGGTGATTAACAGTTTTAATTTCTTGACGTCGGAGTAGGGCGTTTTTTCTTTTTTCGTTCTAGGCGTTCTAGTTTTCGTAGTTTTAGGCTTAGCCGAAGAACTTTTTGACGGTTCATTAGTAGCCTTTCGTTTAGTCGTTTCAGCCATAATATCCTCCTTACATAAAGTTAATAATCTGCTCGTCGTCGGCAGAAATAATTCTACGCATAGCGATTCTACGCTTAAAGTGTTTGGTTGCAACTGCCTTAAATCCAAGAACTTGAATAGTAATTAGCGGAATCATAGCGACCATAGCGACGAGCCCAAAAGCGTCGGTAAGGATTTTCGATTCGCCTTGAATAGTAGCGCAAACGCCGATTAGGAAGGGGAGAATAAAACTAGAAGTAAGCGGTCCGCTTGCAACTCCACCCGAGTCGAACGCGATTGCCGTATAAATTTTGGGAACGAAGAACGAAAGCCCAAGCGACACGAAATAGCCGGGGATAAGGTAATATAGCAAACTGAAATCGAAGATTACGCGAATTACCGAAAGAGAAATAGCGATACCAACACCCACCGAAAGCGCGATTAGCATAGAGCGTTTTTTGATTGCGCCACCCGTAACTTGTTCGACTTGCTTATTAAGAACGTGGATAGCAGGCTCGGCTAGAACTACGGTAAGACCTAGAGCGAAAGCAAAACCTATTACGATAAAGTGATTATGCGAGGCAATTTGTAAGCCCATCTTAAATCCGAGCGGAACGAACCCTACGGCAACGGACGAGAGGAAAAGCACGAGGCCAAAGAAGGTATAGAATATACCGACTATGATAGGCATAATGCGTTTTTTGTTTAGTTTAAGCAGAGTGAGTTGCAAAATAAAGAAAAAAGCGATAATAGGAAGAACGGCGATAGCAACCTCAAACGCCGTGTGCGCCAAGGTTGAGAAAATATCTTTGACCGAAACGGACAGCGAATAATCGGGGAGAGTGTATCCCACCGAGCCGGTAGAGAATAGCGCCAGTAACGATACGGCAAGAATAGGTCCAATCGAGCAAAGCGCAATAAAACCGAAACTGTTTTCTTTATCGTGCTTATCGCCTAGAGCGGACGAAACGCCCACGCCGAGAGCCATTATAAAAGGTACGGTGATAGGTCCGGTAGTAACTCCGCCCGAGTCGAACGAGAGGGGAATAAAATTGCTATTTCCGTTGAGTGCGAGAAGAGCGGTAAACGCAAATAGTAGTAGATAGAAAAAAGTCATTAGGTGCGCTAGGCTTAATCTAAATACGATACGAAGTACGCCTAGCAATAAGAAAAGACCGACGCCCACGCCAATCGTGATGGTGAGCGTAGTGCCGTTGATTATGCCTGCTACCTGCGAGGCAAGAACGGACAAATCGGGCTCGGCTACGGTAACTGCTACACCCATAATAAAGCATACCAAAAGGAGGAGACCGAACTTACCCGATTTAGGAAGTCCAGAACCCACTTGTTCTCCCATAGGCGTCATAGCAAGGTCTGCGCCGAGATTGAATAGCGACATACCGATAATTAAAAGTAGCGAACAAATAACGAACGCAATAGTTTCAGTTAAAGTAAAGTTAATAAGGGGCGTAAAGTTTAAAATAACCACGATAGCGGTAACTGGTAACACACTTAAGGTTGCCTCTTTAGACTTGTTGAACAAAGATTTAAGCATTATTTTACCGCCTAATAAACATTTTTATATATTATAAGATAAATATATAATTTTGTCAATAGCGAAAGTGAAAAAAACGGTGTTAAATTTACGATTGACAATCGAAAAAATAAGTGTTATTATCTTAAAAAACGACAATAGGAGCAAAAAGTGATTATAGATTTACACGCTCACAGTAGTTATTCGAACTGTGGACGAGACGATATGCAAGCGCTTGTTGAAGAAATGATAGCAAACGGCGTACAAGTTTTAGGAATAACCGACCATAACTACGGTATATGCGACAGACGAGCGGAGTACGTGGCGAAAATACGAGAGTTGAAAAAGCGTTACGAGGGTAAGATTGAACTGCTTTGCGGAATAGAGATTTGCACTCTTAAAACGCACGGTTATCGAAGCGCGCCCGACGGCAGTTTCGACTATTGCTTAATCGAGAATTTGACTTCGCCTGATAGCGTAATGGAGGGCGATATCGTAAGTTTCGTTCGCAATTACGGGTGTAAGGTAGGGATAGCGCATACCGACTTGTTCGGCTTTATCGAAAACACGGGCAAAAACGCGGGCGAGTACCTTAAAAGCCTTGCCGATAATAATATTTTTTGGGAACTCAACGTCAATTACGACAGTATTCACGGCTATCGCCAGCACGAATACGTTCAAAGATTTTTCGAAAGTAAGTATCAGCAAGACGCCGTTAAAGAGGCAGGACTACGTTTAAGTATCGGTTTCGACGGACACCGTATGGAAGATTATTTGGTTGACCGCGTAAAAACGGCAAACGAATTTTTGGAAAAGAATAATATTCTAAACGCATATAGTCTTATTACCCTCGGCTAGCGAACGGTAAAACACTTGCGGTTTTGCGTTCGCTTTCCAGTAGGGGAGGAGTACTTTTATTAGCGTAGCAAAAAGACAATCGTCGGGGAATACTCGCCCGTCACAATTTACGCTTTCCCAGACGATATAAAAAAATAAACACCCAAAGTTTGGGTGTTTATTTTTTGGTACCGGTAAGGGGAATCGAACCCCTGTTTTCGGCGTGAGAGGCCAACGTCCTAACCGCTAGACTATAGTGGCACAAAAATTGAGATAGCCTAATAATAATATCATAAAATAAAAATTAGCGCAACTGTTTTTAAGTGGTTTTTTGATAATTTTTTTGAAAGCATTTACGATAAAGTGGTCAAATAAACTTGACTTAATTGTTTGTAAAATGTACAATATATAAGGAAAATAAAATTTTACAAGGAGTAAGGTTTATGAACAAGAAAACTGTAAGAGACATTGACGTTAAGGGTAAAAAAGTATTAGTACGTTGCGATTTCAACGTGCCCCTTGATGGCGACGGCAACATTACGGACGAAAACAGAATTATGGGTGCGCTTCCTACCATTAAGTATTTGATGGAACAGGGTGCAAAGCTTATTCTTTGCTCGCACA
>JAZOMX010000012.1:0-2945 GCA_045654245.1 Pumilibacteraceae bacterium
AAGTATTTAATCGAGGCGTTCCAAATAACTTTTGGTAACAGAATAATGAAACAAATCAAGACTTATATTCCTGTATATGTGGCTTGCGGAGGCGAAGAGTTAGACGCACTTGACGATATACTAGCGAAGAAAGTAATGAGATAGTTAGAGTTGCAAAACCCGATATACGTGCGAAACGCAGCGCCTGGGTTTATACAGAAGATGGACGAATTGTTCGGCGAAGACAAAATGCAGATGTGTAAAGCGGTAATTCACCGTTTGGAGAAGAACGCTTAAAACTAAAACGAGGTAGGTAGTAATGGATAATCTCGATACTCTGTACCGTGCTCTAGCGGGGTACAGAAAGGAAACTTTAGAGAATCACGAATTAGAGGTCGAGCGTAACGCCGTAGCGCGCGCCGACGTCGATTTTGATAAACTCGAAATAACGAGAACCGTTTGTACGGTAGAAGACGACTGGATTGAGGAAATCGAAAAAGGACTCGTATGGGTAGAAAAAGCGATTGCCGAAGAGCGTCAGTTTATTCGTACCAACGGAGAAATAGTTCCGATTGAGAAAGTAAAGAGAGTGGGCAAAGAGTCCGTAGAACATCTTTCGCGCCACAGCAATATGATAACGAGAAAGCCGGAAGAGGGCGCAACGCTAATTCCCGACGAACTCTACACGGTAGAGAGGCTTTCTGATTTTGCCGTGTACGAAAACAGGTTCTTATTTATGATGCTTACCTATCTTCGTGATTTTATTTCGCTCCGATATGACAAAATTGTAGAACTATGTACCACTTACGACGGAAAAATGCAAATGAAAAAGTCGGTACATATTCGCAAACAAAAACTGACCTACGAAATGGTGTTAGCAAACGAGCGCCGAGACGACGAATATTTACGAGAACATAACGAGTGCGCAGAGCAAATCAAGAGAATAGATATGATACTAAAAGCGGTAATACACTACCTCGGAACGCCACTTATGGTAGAAGTATCCAAAACTCCTATGCTCAAGCCACCTATTACCAAGACTAACGTCTTGAAGATGAACCAAAACTTTAAGCACGCAGTTGCGCTATACGACTACATAGTAGCGTATGAAAAGCCAGGTTACACGGCGGAAACGAAAGTAAAGACTTTCAGTCCGCTTATGGACAACGTAGCCGACGAGTTTTCCGAAAGCGTAGTTCTTACTTCGTTCCTTACTTACAAGCACGGCTTAGGAATTGAAAAGCATTTGCGTAACAGGTTCGAGATTGAAGAACAAAGAAGAAAAGAAGTCGAGCAACAAAAGTTTTTAGACAAGATTAAGAGCCTACGGAGAAGAATACGCGAATCGGGCGAAAATCCCGAAGAGTATATGCTCCTTCTCGAAAAGAGATTACGCCAGTTAGAAACGGAGAGCGCCGAACTTGTAATAGCGAAAAAGGAAATCGAGCGACTAACGCTTGAAAACGCGTCGCTTGTCGAGGATAAAAGAGTTCTCACTACCGAAAACGACGAACTCAAAAAAGAGGCAATCGAGCGTGAGGAAAGACACGCGCAAGAGATTGTTCGTCTTAACGAGGACCACGCTTACGAAGTTAGCAAATTAAACGACGACCACGCTTACGAACTCAAGACCGTAAACGAAAAGCACGCGCAAGAGATAGAAAATTTAGGCGAAGAGCACCGTCAAGAAGTGGAGCGTATTCACTCCGTTCACGAGCAACTCGTTACGGGCTACAACGAGCGTATTATCGAGGCTAACAACGAGGCTGTCAAGGCTAGAGAGGAGTGTGACGCTCGCATAGAGGAAGAAAAGCAAAAGGCGGAAGCGCGCATTATCGAGAACAACGAAGAGTGCCACCGTAAGATTATGGCGGCTCAAGCGGTTATTGCGCAAAAAGAAGAAGAAACGCATCAAGCAATCGAGGAGGCGCACCACGCCGAGGAAATTCGCTTGCTTGCTATGGCAAGAGTTAACGCCCTTTCGTACGAAATGGGAAAACACAGCGACCAAGACTTTACCGAAGAGTATGCGTTTGAAGAACTCGAAAGAGAATACCGAGTTATGCAACGCCTATTCAAGGAACAGTGGGGCAAGACTAAAAAGCGCATAAGAAAGGAAACTTTCGAAAAGATTTTCGGTCGCAAATCGGATAAAAACGAAATCGCCTCGTCCGTTTCGAGCGAGGAAGAACTACGACAATCGAGATTTGATTTCGCCGAGATGGATTATGAACAAAAAGATAGCGAAGACGACTTTAATTACGACTTCTCAAACGAAAACGAGCAAAAGGTAGAAAGCGACGATGAAAGATAAAAAACCGATAAAAACTAAATATATAGTTATGGGACTAGTTGCGTTAGTTGCGCTAGTGTTACTTGCCGTCGCTCTCGTTACCCACATACAGGGCGGCAAGGCGCAAGCGCTTATGCACGCTGAAACGGCGTATATTCTAATCGCCTTGCTCGTACTACTGCCTATCCTTTTAGTAGTGCTTGCAGTAGCGTCGCTAACGGGTAACAAAAAACCGCAAGTGATAAGAGCGGAAAATCTAACGAAGGCAGACGGGACGATTAAGTTTACGAGCGAGAGTAAGTCAAAACGAGAAAAAGATAGCGACGACGAAGAAGGCGAAGAGGACGAGGAAGAATACGACGAAGAAGAAGGCGAGCCTGCGCCCGAAGAAGTAAAACGCGGACAAAGATTTTTCAGACTAAGCCGTATCGACGAAGAGAAAGAGAAATTTCGTAGAGACAGATACGACGATATAAACCTAAAAAGTTTTTGCGATAGTTTTCGTAACTTTGCGTGCAGTAAAATGAAATTATACTACACGATAGACGACATAAGAAGATTTATAGCGGGACTAGCCGTATCAAGACTAATAATCTTACAAGGTATATCAGGAACGGGTAAAACTTCGCTAGCGTACGCATTTGGAAAGTTTTTAGAAAACGATTCTACGGTA
>JAZOMX010000013.1:0-7128 GCA_045654245.1 Pumilibacteraceae bacterium
TAGCCTTGTGGCTAAAAGTGATATGCAAAACAAGTTTTGCGTTATATTGCGACTTTTAGTCGCAGTTATATTAAATAAATCCTTAACTCGCCGATAGGCGAATATAACTGCCGTAAGGCAATATCACTCGTCGTTAGACGAATATAACAAATCCGTTTACGGATTTATTTAGTTGCCGAATCCCGTGCAGGGACTCGGCTTAGAGAGGTTTTTTTGCTATTCTAGTATGTTCGAAGTGATATAATCTACGCCCCACGAAATAAGACGCTCGGCATCTTCGGGATTATCTACCGTCCAGCAGTTGATTTTTATTCCTTCCGCTTTGAGCAAATCAACCCTTTCTTTCGTAAGCGCTTTATAGTAAATATCAAGGTCAACGGCAAGCGCTTTTATTTTGTCAACGAGGTCGTCCGTCCAATCAAAAGTTAAAAACTGCGCCGACTGGTTAGGATAGAGAGAGCGAACCTTAACTAGGTTATCGTAGTTAAACGCGATAAAAGTTACTCCGTCGAGGTAATCTCTACTCTTAATCGTATCGCAAATTTCCGTGATTTGCTCAAGCGTGAAATCGGACTTAAGTTCGATTACCGCTTGCTTTTCGTAGTGCTTGCAAATGGAAATATACTCGTCAAGCGTAGCAATTCGAATATCGTTTCTCGTCTTTTCGCCCGTGAAACGGTCTTTTAGGACTAGCGAACGCAAGGTATCGAAGTCGGTTTTTTCAACTTCAAAGTTTATTCCGCCTATTCTTTCGGTAGTGCTATCGTGGAAAAGCACGAATTTTCCGTCACTCGTTTGGTGAATATCCGTCTCAATTCCGTAGTAACTACGGTTTCCTGCGCCAACGAACGCAGACGCTGTATTTTCCGTCTCTAGTCCGCTTACTCCACGATGCGCTACCATTAGCGTCTTACCTTTATTGGTAATTTTTATCGTATCCATATTTTTTCTCCTAAGTATTATTAGTCTTCAAAAAGTGGCGTAGAGAAATATCTTTCCGCAGTATCTGGTAGTACTGTTACTACTCTTTTGCCCTTACCTAGTTTTTTAGCGAGTTTGAGTGCTGCAGCGACGTTAGTTCCGCTACTTATTCCGCACAAAATACCTTCTTTGCTCGCAAGGTCTTTAGACGCTTTGATTGCCTCTTCATCTTTAATAATGCAAACGTCGTCGTAAATTTCTTGGTTCAAGATTGCGGGAATTATTCCGTCGCCTATACCCATTTGAATATGCGTTCCGATTGAACCGCCAGATAAAATTGCGGCGTTTTCGGGTTCTACCGCCCAAATTACCATATCGGGATTTTGCGCTTTAAGAGTTTCGCCTATGCCCGTAATCGTTCCGCCCGTGCCTATTCCCGAACAAAAACCATCAATAGGTCCGTCAACTTGTTCTAGAATTTCTCTACCCGTGCCCGAGCGTTGAATCGCAGGGTTAGCGGGGTTTTCGAACTGTTGAGGAACGAACACTTTGGGGTTTTCCGATTTCATTTTAAGCGCAAGGTTTAAGCACTCTTCAATGCACAGTCCGATATTTCCGTCGTCGTGAACGAGAATAACTTCCGCGCCGTAATGACGAACGAGTTTTCTTCTCTCTTCGCTTACCGAGTCGGGCATAATGATTTTAACTTTATATCCTTTTACCGCGCCAACGAGCGCAAGTCCTATGCCTTGATTTCCACTAGTGGGTTCTACGATAATCGTGTCGGGAGTAAGCAAGCCTTTCTCTTCGGCATCTCTTATCATATTGTACGCCGTTCTAGTCTTAATTGAACCGCCTACGTTAAGTCCTTCGAACTTAACCAAAATTTCGGCAGAGTTCTCGTCCGTCATATTGTTAAGGCGTATTATCGGAGTATTGCCCATTGCGTCTAGTATAGTGTCACAAATCATATTTTTTACCTTTTTTTCAGTTTATTATAGTCTATATTTTTCAAGCAAAATTGTCAAGTGATTAGTTCCGTTTTATTTGCGCTAAGCACGAAAAAGTTAGTTTGAGCAAAACTTTTTACCGTCTCGAACGCATATTCTTTGCGCCGAGAATTTTCCCGTGATTACAGCAGGCGGTAGTCCTCCGCTCCGCAATATCCATTGACCTGATAAAATAAAGTTTTTAAGCCCGTCGATTTCTCCTTTTTGCATTAACGCTTTGCCTTTCGAGGTTTGCACGAAACCTTGGAAAGAACCGTGTCTGCCGAGCAAATAACGCTGATAAGTGAGGGGTGTAATCACGTCGATTATTTCAACTTTTCCTTCTAAAAAAGGATAATTCTTCAAATAAATCGCTAGCATTTTTTGAGCAATCTCTTGTTTCTTTGCTCTGTATTCGCCTTTATCTTTGATTTCTTTCCACCAAAAATAGGTATCGTCGTTGCCCGATAGCGTTGCTTGAACTATCGTTTCGCCTGACTTTGAAAGAGACGAATCATACGAATAGTTACGGAAAGTAACGGCGTAGTGTTTTTTCTCTAGTTCTATCGGCTCGCTAGAGTAAATTTTGTGTGATAACGGTTCGTTCGTTATATCCGCACTAACCTTAAATATCGCAGTCGTGTAAGTATAAATAGGATAAGTCTTTCTATCTTTAAGTCTCTCGTCGATTTTCTTTACGGCGTATTTACCACCTAAAAGTTTGGTCAAAACTTGTTCTACGGGAACGGACGATATCACCCAGTCTGCAAATATTTTTTCTCCATTTTTTAGCGTTACGCCCGTGGCTACTCCGTCCTCGACTAAAATTTCGTTTACCTCCGCTCCTACGCGAATTTGTCCGCCTAACGATAGATAACGCTCTAGTATTCTTTCCGACATTTTCTTCGAGCCACCAAGCGGTATTCCGCCGTCGCCTGCCGTGATATGCGCCATCATATACAAAAAACTCATAAGGTTATAGCCTGACGACATATTTTCGGCAAACCATTTTCTTAAATACGGATTTTTGAACTTTTGAGCGTACTCTTCACAAGAAATCTTACTAGTTTTGCTAACGTAGTAGTAATCGCTCGCCATAGTTAAACCTATTTTAAGAAGGTCAAAAATATTCATAAGGTCAACCGGTTTTTCGATTGGAGCGTCTATTCTTTCAAACCTTTTAATAAGCGAAATGAATTTCTTTATTTGCTTTTTATCCTCGGGCGCAAACGATACGAGTTCGTCGTAAAGTTTTTTCTTGTCCGACCAAACGGTAAACTTTTTACCGTCGGCAAACTCAATTAAATGAAAATCGTCTTGGTTAAACACGCCCACTTCGGGTGAAAGCGCACCGATTGTTTCCCACAATTTATAAGTTTTGCTCCTAGGATTAGTGCCAACGAGCCAGTGTATGCAGCCGTCGATATAGCAATCTTTTCTCTCCCAACCGATACACGCTCCTCCCACTACCGCATTTCTCTCGAGCACGAGAGTTTCGTAGCCGTTTAGACGCAGATATATAGCGGTTGACAGCCCTGATACGCCACCGCCGATAATTATTGCTTTTTTCTCTTTCATTTTATTCCCTTTATCACTCGCCTAAAGCGATTATGATTTTTCTTACCGTTCCTTCTATCGTGTCCGTTTCGTCAATCGTGATATCCGCATAACGCTCGTAAAGGTCCTTTCTCTCGGCGTAGAGTTCTTCTACCGAAGTTGCGCCTAGCGTTACCACTCCACGCTTACCAAAATCGCCTAGTCTTTTCTCTAGTTCCGAAAGTGGCGCACGAAGATATATTACCGTCGAGATTGATTTTAAGTGCTCCATACCCTCGCACCCGTAAACAGCACTACCACCCGTCGCTATTACCGACGAGGTAGGATTAACTGTTGCAAGCGTTTTGCTCTCGTAATCGATAAAGCCTTTCGCTCCCATTTTCAAAATAAGCGAGGGGAGTTTTTCTCCTCCGCTTTGCAATATTAAATCGGTGTCTATAAATTGTCTGCCCGTGAGTTTGGCTAGCACTATTCCAACCGTGCTTTTGCCCACCGACGGCATTCCTATTAGCGTTATATTTTTCATACCGATATTGTACCAAAAAAGTCGCTTTTTTGCAAGTAAATAGGTATAGAAAAAGACGCCTAGTTGTAAATAGGCGTCTTTCTTTTCTTTCAAGGGCTATTATTTGTCAAGTTTCATCTTTCCGCTGTCGGCAAGAAGAAGTATAAACAATCCCGCTTGTACCGTGCGGTTCTTAAATCCGTAGTGATATCCCCACTTGGTTAGATTTCCTACGATTCTTCCGTTGTCCGTGTAGTACCAGTCGGTAAACGGATAACGGGTTTTCGATTCGCGTAAGAATTTGGCTATCGGAGCGATAAGCGCTTTTCTCTTTCCGATATCGTCGGTTAGCGTGCTTGCCCATAGTATCCAGTCGCTCTTGGTGTAAGTGCTACGGCTGTCTAGAGGCACTCCGTATTCGTTACTGCGCTTTAAGTATTCGTCCACCTCTCTTTCGCGAACGCCAGCGTCAAACAAATCCGTACCGAACATCACGTCGAAAGCCATATTGTACTTTAGCGAGAAAGTCGTATCGCAATCCCCGTCGAAACATAACGGAGTATTCTTGCCGTCGATAACGCAATTTTCTTTCCACGATTTAGCGTAAGATTTAGCGATTTCAAGGTATTTTTGCGCAAGGTCAGTCTTTCCTAGTTTATTGCAAATATATGCAAACGCTCTTATTCCTACGATTGCCTTAACGGAAAGATTGATATTCTTGTCAAGATGTCCGGCAAAGTCGTCCGTGCAAAGTTGATTGCCCGGTTTAAGACCGTATTTTACGAGGTATTTTACCCACTTATTAAGTAAGCCGAAGTTCTTTTTTGCAACCGTTACGTCGCCGTCGGCAGAAAGCGTTGCGCCAACCATTATTAGCATATTTCCGCACTCCTCTACGGGCATTTGGCGGTCGGCAAAATATACTTCGGTAGTTTTGGGGAACATATAGTACGACGGATAATTATACGCTATATCAGGTTGTTTTCCCACCGCGCCGTTCCTAAGGTCAACTCTTTCTCTTACAGGCTCTTCGTATCGACCTAACGCACTATAAGTTTGTCCGGAGCAGTACGGATAAGTTCCTGCGTCGTGAGGCGCAAAGTCGTATTTCCAAACGGGCATTTTCGCAAAATCGAAAATAGGACGCATCATACCTTTTACGAGTTCGGGATTGTAGAGCAAGAATAGCGGTATTGACGGATAACTTACGTCAACCGTTGCTATACAGCCGTTAGAGTGACACTCTTTACTTAGCCACAAAACCTCGCCTTTGCTATTTTTTACGAGTTTATGCGCGCCGATTGATTGACGAAGACCGCCGTATAGAACGAGCAAATAATCATCTCCGTACTTTTCACATCTACTCTTTAGGTCGGTATCGAACGCAGAAAGTTTTTCGAGAACTTCGTCGTAGTTATTCCAAGCGTCCTCGATTGCGTCGAAAATATTCTTTCCGCCGTCGAAATAATATCCTTTTCTCCAGTCACCGTAGTAGAAAATGGAAATTCTATCGTCGAATGCAAGCGTGATTTTACCCTCGACTTTTCCATCAAAGTTTTCGTGGTTGTTATACGCCATAGCGTACTTGTCGCCTGCACCCCAGTCGAACGACGGCTCGCCCGAAAGCAAGTATTTATCAAGTCCGCCCTGCGAGGTTAACATTGCGCCTTCGCCGGTCAAGTACCAGTAACCCCACTCCGCCGAGCAATCGTCGGCTGACTGCGACATAAGAAGTTGCTTTTTAAGTCCTACCCAAGCAGTTTCGCCTTGAGGTAGAGAGTGCACGCCACCGTGAACGGGCATTTGCTCGCGGTCGTAACAGTTCTCCTCGTGGAAAATTAACGATACACTCGCTTTTGCAATTGCTTTTTTGGGCTTAATCTCGTAAGCCATATAACAAACGGGGCACGACAAAACTTCAAGGTCGGTAGGGATTAGCGGAGAAATGAAACTTACCTTTAAGTCAAAGTCGTCGTGAGTAAATTCATAGTCGGTTGAAAATGCGGTAAGCGTTACTTTCGTTTGTTTTAACTTTTCGGTTTTATTTAAAAGTCCCATAAAGCAGTACGCTTTTCCGTCTGCATTTACTACACCGTAAACTCGCCTTCTTCTTCCCGTCCAAAACGCCGTATCACCGTCGTTTAATTCGTCGCACGGCGACCAAATCGAAAAGAACGGGTCTTTAACAAATAGCGGATAAGAAGGTAAAAGTTGACCTTTCGTGGTTGATAAGTTCTCCATAATTTTCTCCTCTTTTTTTATTATTACGATATTTAGTGCTCTTTTTTTGCACTTGTTTACTCGATTATAAAATATCGTACGGAAAAAAGCAATTTTATTTTTGCGTTTTCTATACAAATATTGACTTTTTCTATTTTGGGTTTATCTATAAAAAATGCGCAAGCATTACGCCTACGCATTTTTCGTTTTATTTAATTAGTCTCTGTCGTTGAGGCAAGCAATACCGGGAAGAACTTTGCCCTCAAGGTATTCTAGGCTTGCGCCACCACCGGTAGAGATGTGCGATACTTTGTCTGCAAATCCGAGTTGCGCTACTGCTGCAGCGGAGTCGCCACCACCGATAATCGTTACAGCATCCTCATTGTCAGCAAGCGCTTGAGCGATTGCTCTCGTTCCTACTGCGAACTTCTCCATTTCGAATACGCCCATAGGTCCGTTCCAAACAACGGTCTTTGCGGTTGCGATTTCTTTGCTGTAAAGTTCAATCGTCTTAGGACCGATATCAAGGCCTTCCCACTCAGCAGGGATATCGCCTTCTACGATTTGGGTGTTAGCGTCGGGAGCAAACTTGTCTGCGATTACGTTATCTACGGGGAGAAGAAGTTTTACGCCCTTGTCTTTTGCTTTTGCCATAAGTTCTTTAGCAAGTTCAACCTTGTCTTCTTCGAGCAAGGAATTACCTACTTCAAAGCCGAGCGCCTTGCGGAAAGTGTACGCCATACCGCCACCGATAATGAGGCTGTCGCACTTGTCGATAAGGCTCTTAATAACTTCGATTTTGTCGCTTACTTTTGCTCCGCCAAGGATTGCTACGAAAGGACGAACTGGAGTTTCTACAGCGTTTCCAAGGAAGTCGATTTCTTTCTGCATTAAGTATCCAACAGCTGCTGTTTCGATGTATTCTGTAACACCTAC
>JAZOMX010000014.1:0-43380 GCA_045654245.1 Pumilibacteraceae bacterium
TCACGAACCTTAAGTGCAATTCGTTTCTCCACTTCTAAAATCTCACAAAGCGAAACGATTTTAGTAAAAATCTTCTCTAATTGACCGTAAAGCGAGGGAATTTCCAAAAGTTCTTGACGCTCGGTATCTTTGTCAAACGCAAACCCAGCCGAAGTTGCTACGAATTTATCGTCGTCGTTAGTCGATAAATTGGGTAATCCTTCTTTTGAAATTTTACTATCAAGTTTAGCGAAAGAATCTATTTGGTGACGAATCGCTTGCTTAATTGCGTTTACTTCGTCGTCAACGCTTTCCTCTTTATTAAAAGGAGAGAGAGTTACCTCAAAGTAAGGCGAAGTGGAAACGAACTTATCAATTACTTTTCTCTCTAGTCCGCTCACTAACACTCTAGTAGATTCGTTTGGAAGTTTTATTACTTGTTGTATTTTGCAGAGCGTTCCTACTCTATAAATGTCGTCTTCGGTAGGGTTAGAAACGCTGGCATCTTTTTGCGCCACCAAGAAAACGTTTTCACCCTTTGCTCTAGCCTCGTTAAGTGCGGTAATCGACTTGTCTCTACCTAGTTCGATTTGAGCCGTTTGCGCAGGAAAAACGACTACGCCACGAAGTGCAATCATCTTTTGAGCCGGTTCAACTAAAGCCACGGGCTCGCTATTATTAAAAAGGTTTCCTATATTATATTCGTCCATTTTTGCCTCTTTTTAAGTGCTTTTCTTTTCTAAGTTAGTATTATATCACAATAAACCAAAAAATACAAGTCTTTGTATAAAGTATTTTAGTTGCGAGATATAATACGTTTCACAAAAAAAATACTTGCTTATTTTATATGCAAATGATATAATTATAGCGCACTAACACCCTAGGAGAAGTACTATGAATAACAACAATAACACAAAAGAATACTTTCTCAAAAAGGCAGAAGAAAATTTCCCACAAATATACTATGAGGATATTCATCCTAGTGAGAAAAAAATTGGATTAAAAACAGGTGACAATTTCGTTCTAGACTTAGGCAAGCATTGCGTAGGCAAATTTTCGTTCGCTTATGACAATACTGCCGAGTTTAATGACGCTCCGTTAAGACTTATAATTAAATTCGCCGAAGATTTGAAAGAACTTGAGGCAGACTTCTCAAAATATAAAGGTACGCTTTGTAAGACTTGGTTGCAAGAAGAAATCATTGTTCTAGATTATCCGCAAACCGCTTATCTGCCTCGTAGATATAGTTGCCGTTTTATTAAGATTACGGTCGACGGTACTAGACAGCCTGCTGACTTGTTTGATTTCTGTTTTACGGCATCAACAAGCGCAGATATTACAAAATTGCGTGTCGCTACCCCATCCACTCCGCTTCTTACAAAAATTGATAACGTTGCTACCACCACGCTAAAAGAGTGTATGCAAACTTTTTTTGAAGACGGTCCAAAACGCGACCGCCGTCTTTGGATAGGCGATTTTAGACTAGAGGCTCTAACCAACTATTATACTTTTAATAACCTAGATATTGTTAAGCGTTGCTTTTATTTGTTTGCAGGCGGTAATACAGACTCTCTTGGTTTCCTCCCCTCGTATATTTATGAAACGCCATATTTCTTTTCCGGGCGCTCACATATAGCCGATTATGCTCTTTTATACGTCGTTGCGCTTTGCGATTACTACGAGCATACCTCGGATGAAAAAACCGTTTACGACCTTCTCTCGCTTTGCAAAGAGCAGTTGGACTCTTTTGAAAAGATTTTAGATGAAAATTTAATAGTAACTAAGCAAGAAGGTTGGTTTAGTTTTATTGACTGGTGCCCAGGTCTAAGCGGACTTACTGCATTACAAGGCGTTTATCTTTACACGCTAGAAAAATTTATTGAACTTCTTAAAAAACTAGGCGATAACGACTTTATAAAATATGAAGATTTGCTAACTCGCGTATGCAACGCATCAAGAAAACACTTGTTTAACGAAGAAAAAGGCATCTTCGTTAACAAACTTGACGGAGAACAAATTAGCGTTCACTCACAAGTTTGGATGATTCTCGGTGGCGTAATAGGTGGAAAAACCGCCGTTAAAGCGTTAGAAAAAACGATTGATAACAAGTGTGCGAAACAACCCTTTACTCCATATATGTGGCACTACGTCATAGAGGCTATGCTCAAACTTGGGCTTAAAGAGAAAGCAGTCAACCTTATAAACGAATATTGGGGCGGTATGATTGAACTGAGCGCAGATACCTTCTACGAGGCGTTCGTTCCCTCTAATCCAGACTTTTCTCCGTACGGCGATAGGATGATTAACAGTCTTTGCCACGCTTGGAGTTGTACGCCTTCATACTTTATTCGAAAATATAACCTATAAATCAAAAAACGGCACTTCTTAGTGCCGTTTTTCTTTATGCGATTTTCTCTTCTACGCGCGTAACCTCAGGTTTCCCCTTGCCTACGATTGCGTCTTTCGTGATTACGATTTTCTTAATCGTTTTATCGTCGGGAGTATCGTACATTATATCTAACATACACTCTTCCATAATCGAGCGAAGTCCTCTAGCGCCCGTATTAAGGTCGATTGCTCGCTTTGCTATTGCGCGCACGGCGTCTTCTTCAAAGCAAAGTTCAACTCCGTCCATATCCAAAAGTTTGATATATTGTTTAACTAGCGAATCTTTGGGTTTCGTTAGAATATTTACTAGCGCGTCCTCGTCAAGCGCAGACAAGGATACCGTTACGGGTACTCTTCCGATAAACTCGGGAATTAGGCCAAACTTAATAAGGTCTTGGGGCTGGAGTTTTTTAATAAGAACTTCCGAATCAGTTTTCTTGGACTTAACTTCTCCGCCGAATCCAAGCGAAGAGGTATTAACTCTCTTTTCAATAATCTTATCTAGCCCAACGAACGCTCCGCCGAATATAAACAAGATATTAGTAGTATCGATTTGCAAGCACTCTTGCTGGGGGTGCTTTCTTCCGCCCTGAGGAGGTACGGACGCTACCGTGCTCTCTACTATTTTGAGTAACGCTTGTTGCACGCCCTCGCCCGATACGTCGCGGGTTATGCTTACGTTCTCACCTTTTCTTGCGATTTTATCAATCTCGTCGATATAAATAATACCTTTTTCGGCTTTTGCAATATCGAAATCTGCGTTTTGGATAAGTTTAAGAAGAATATTCTCTACGTCCTCGCCAACGTAACCCGCCTCGGTAAGCGTCGTTGCATCACAAGAGGCAAACGGCACGTTGAGAATTTTAGAAAGCGTTTGAGCAAGCAAAGTCTTTCCGCTACCAGTAGGACCTAACATCAAAATATTACTCTTTTTGAGTTCTATTCCGTCGTCTTGCTTTTGAGCCTTTTGCGCTTTTTTATTATACTCAATGCGTTTATAGTGATTATATACCGCTACGCAAAGCACTCTTTTAGCATCCTCTTGCCCGATAATATACTCGTCGAGTTTCGCCATCATTTCCTTGGGCGTTGGCAACTTTATTGCTTTTTCAGGCGTGCTTTCCGTTTCTTGCTCTTGAATAATGCTAGTGCAAAGGTCTATACACTCGTTACAAATATTAACGCCGTTCGGCCCCGTTACGAGTTGTTTAACTTTTGACTGTTCTTTTCCACAGAACGAACAACGCGGTTCAAAACTTTTATTTATCAATACAATCTCCTAGTTATGCTCTTTTATCAAAAATTTTGTCAACGAGTCCGTACGCAAGCGCCTCTTCGGCAGTCATATAGTTGTCGCGGTCAACGTCTTTTGCAATCGTTTCAAGTGATTGACCAGTGTTTTCGGACAAGATTTTATTCATACGCTCTTTGATTTTTAAGATGCGCTCTGCTTGAATAGCAATATCGCTTGCCTGACCTTGCGCTCCACCCAAAGGCTGATGAATCATAACCTCACTGTTGGGCAAGCAAAATCTTTTACCCTTTGCTCCCGACGAGAGCAAGAACGCACCCATAGACGCAGCCATTCCAACGCAAATCGTAGAAACGTCGCATCTAATATAATTCATAGTATCATAAATACCCATACCAGCGGTTACGCTACCGCCCGGGCTATTTATATAAAGATGAATATCTTTTTCGGGGTCCTTACCTTCAAGGAAAATAAGTTGCGCAATAATATTGTCCGCTACGACGTCATTAATCTCGCCCGTTAGAAAGATTATTCTATCTTCAAGTAAGCGCGAGTAAATATCGTACGAACGCTCTCCACGAGCGGTTTGCTCAACTACGATAGGTACAAGATTGTCAGTTATCATAAAAACCTCACTTTCGGTTAGTATTATTCAGCGTCCTTAACTTCTTCTTTCTTTTCAGCAGTTTTCTTTGCGGTGGTCTTCTTTGCAGGAGCCTTCTTTGCGGGAGCCTTTGCAACGAATTCGTTGTTAGCCTTCAAGAACTCCATCAACTTCTTCATAAGGATATCGTTCTTCATATAAGCAAGTTGACGCTCGTCAACAGACTTTTTATACTCTGCTACGTCTTTGCCTGCATTTTCAGCGACTTTAGCCATTTCAGCATCTACGTCAGCGTCGGTAACTTCAATATTCTCAGCCTTAATAATAGCCTCGAGCGCAAGACGAGTCTTAACGTTTTTCTTTGCGTTGTCAACCTTGCTCTTGCGGAGTTCTTCCATATTGCTACCGGTGTACTTGAGGTAATCCTCGAGTTTAAGACCTTGGTACATATACATTAGTCTGTATTCCATATCTTGAACGAGGTAATCGATTTCCTTCTCAATCATACAGTTAGGAATTTCAACCTCGGCATCTTTAGTTACTGCCTCGATAAGAGCGTTCTCGTTCTCAGAATTTGCTCTCTTCTCGTTTTGGTCTTTTCTTCTATTCTCGATATCAGCCTTATATTCAGCAAAAGTATCGAACTGGCTTACTTCTTTAGCAAACTCGTCGTCAGCCTCGGGAAGTTCCTCAACGAAAATCTTGTTTACGGTTACCGTAAACACAGCGTCTTTATCCGCAAGGTCGGGAGCGTGATACTCTTTGGGGAATTTAACGGAAAGGTCTTTGGTCTCTCCGATTGCCATACCAACCATTTGAGCCTCAAATCCAGGGATAAAAGAGTTAGAACCGATTCCGAGTTCTTGGTTTTGAGCAGTACCGCCCTCAAACTTAACGCCGTCAACGCTTCCGCTGTAATCGAGGTTAACGATATCGCCGTCTTTAACTGCTCTATCAGTTACCTCAACTCTTCTAGCGCGTTGTTTACGAGCCTGGTCGATTTCGAACTGAATATCCTCTTCCGTAACATTATACTCAACTTTTTCAACTTTAATACCCGTATATGCTCCCAAAGTTGCTTCGGGCTTTACGGTTACGATTGCGTGGAAAGCGATTCCGTTCTCTGCGCCATCAATATCTACCTTCGGCTCGTCAACGGGGAAAATTTCGGTATGCTCTTCGAGAGCCTTGCTGTAAGACTCATAGAAAGCGCTGTTGAAAGCGTCGTCGAAAAATACGCCTTGTCCGTACATTTTCTCAATCATTCTTCTGGTCGCCTTACCCTTACGGAAACCGGGGATGTTAAACTTAGCCTTATTCTTCTGATAAGCCTTCTCAATGTTTGCGTCCCATTCCTCAGCAGTAAGCGTAAAGGAAATTTTTACTTCGCCTTTAAGTTCTTCAATAGTGTAATTCATAATTACTCCTCCAAAATTGTTGCCAATAAATTTTATACCAATATATAATAACAAATAAAAATACATTTGTCAATTTTTATTGACAACTTTATTTAAAGTTAGGTATAATAATAGACGGATTTTTTAGTTTTTAGGAGTAAAGATTATGCCTTGCGACGCTCTAACCTATTTTCATATAGCAAACGAACTCGACTCCGCCCTTATCGAGGGTAGAATCGAGCGTATAGGTATGCCTTCGCCTAGCGAGGTTATTCTCTCCGTTCGTCCTAAAACTAGCCAAAAACGAGAATCGCAACTTCTCTTACTTTGTTGTAACAATACTCGTCCTAGAATTCAAATTACTAAAAACGATAGTGAAAATCCGCTATCTGCCTTTTCTTTTTTAATGCATCTACGCAAGCATATAGGCGGTGGCGTGATTAAAAAAATACGCTCGATAAAACGCGAACGCATAATCGAAATCTTTATCGACGCTTTCGACGAACTCGGATATAAGAAAGAATACTGCCTTTTCGTTGAACTTATGGGCAGATATTCTAACCTTATCCTTACCGACGGAAACGGCGTTATTACCGATTGTCTTAAACATATCGGATTCGACAATTTCTCAGAGCGCGCGCTTTTACCCGGAATTAAGTACGCCCTTCCCCCAAAACCCGAAAGTAAATTTTCGCCAGACGAAAAAGAAAAGTTTAGCGAGGCTTTACTCTCTTTTGAGGAAGGCAATCTCGCCGATTATCTTATGCGGTTTATTTACGGCTATGCTCCCACTACAATGAAAGAGGCGGTTTATTCCGTTTTTTCCACGCTATCACCCACAAAGGACGAAGTAAAAAGCAACGTAAACGAAACGATTAACGCTCTTCTTTCTCTGGATACGGCGTACTCGCCTTGCATTATCGTTCGCGACGGTAAACCCGCCGACTATTTCTTTAAACCTTTTTCCGTAGTTGCAGGAGAATATATACCATTTCCCACCATATCGGAGGCTATGGACGAATACTATTCGGGCGTAGAAGAATACGGATATTTAGCGGGCAAAACGGCAAAACTACTGCAAACACTTAAAAGCGCGATTAAGAAAAACCAAAAAAGCCTCTCTATCTTAAAAGAAAGGCTAATAGATAGTTCTTCTTACGAAGAGGATAGAATTTTCGGCGAACTGCTTACTGCTAACCTTTACGCAATAAAGCAAGGTTATAAAGAAATTACCGTCGATAATTACTATACGGGCGAAAAAGTCACGATTATTCTCGACGAAAAACTTTCTCCGCAAAAGAACGCGCAAAACTATTTCAAGGCGTATTCAAAAAAGAAAACGGCAATCGCCAAAACCGAAGAGCAAATTATTATCAACGAGGAAAAAACGGACTATTACGAGTCTATTCTAGCGTCGCTATCCTCTGCTGAAAACGAAAGCGATATAGCCGAAATTACTGCGGAAATGGAAAACGCAGGACTGATTGCCAAATCCAAACAGCGCAAAAAGAACAAAAAGGCTACGCCTATTACGCTTACCGTGGACGGATTTACCGTGTATATCGGAAAAAACAATATCCAAAACGACACGCTCGTTCGCTCGTCAAACGGCGGTTGGTTGTGGCTACACGCGCAAAAAATTCACGGCTCGCACGGAATAATTGCAGGCACGAGCGTTCCGCAAGACACTATAAACAAGGTTGCGTCCTTCGTTGCGCACTACTCCAAAGCCTCGCTTTCCGCTAACGTGCCCGTTGACTATACGCTAGTAAAATTCGTCAAAAAACCGTCGGGTTCTCCCCCTGGAAAAGTAATTTATACTCATCAACAAACGGTAAACGTTTTACCAAAAAAACCTTAGTAATGCAAGAAAAGTCGGCTTTTTGCCGACTTTTCTTTTTCGTTTTTATTATCTGTTTTGGATTGCGTCGATAGGACGTTTCTTCGCTATTCTCATAACGGGGATAAACGAACCGATAAACGCTACGGCTACGCCAAGACCAAGCAACAAGCCTATCTGACGAAGCCCGAACGAAAGTATCGTTAGGGGCATTCCGTAACCGCGGAATATACCGTTAAGAATAAAGCATACTACGCCGGTTGCAATCGCGGAGAGAACAAAGTTGATAAGCGTGATAATCATACTCTCGTTTAAGAATATTCCGAACACGTCGCCACTACGAGCGCCGACTGCACGCAAGATACCGATTTCGCGCTTTTTCTGGTTAATAGATACGGAAATGAAGTTGAACATCATTAGAGCAGCGAATACGGCAAATCCGATACCGATATAGAGGAATACTTCGGAGAGCGTTTCAATTAGGTCGTTAATGTAACCTAGAATTGCAATCGTTTCGTTCTGTAAGCCGAATTCAATATCGTTTTCGAGTTTAAGCGAAATATCTACTATCTTGTTAAGTTTAGCCGTGTCGTTAAAAGGCATAGCGCCGAGAGCGAACATATAATCGCCCTTGGGAATTGCGCCGAACGCTCCGGTAATTGCATCCGAAACGCCTACACCCCAAGAATCAAGCGAGGAGGAGAAATAGTATCCTACTATCGTATAATCCCCGTTTTTCTTTACTCCGGGCGCCGATAGTTTATAAGTTCCGCTCATAAAGAAGTTACTACCTATCGACATACTTTCGAATACCGTTTGATAAAGTTTCCTTTCCGCTTGCTTACCAGACATTTCGTCGTACTCATTAGTCTCGTATCCGTCATTCAAAAGGTAATTTGTGTATTCCCACTTGATTTGCATTAGGTTATCTTGGAACTGGGGCGTTTCCATATATTCCTCAAGCGTTTGTCCAGGTGCGAGCCACCCCATATTCGTAGCCCACTCTTCTATATAATCTAGAGGAACGTTAACTACCGCTTTAATGAAAGAATCCTTACTCCAACGAATTTGGTCAAGGGTAAAGTTTTGCAATTCGTTCTTCTCGTTTTCGGTAAGGTCCGCCATCGTTCTGCCAAAAGCACCGAGAAGAGCATTAATCGTGTCTTCCGTTAATTTGCTTTGACCGTATTCGTCAAGGTTATAAGGCGCAATAATCTCACCTTCGGCAAGAGCAGTCTTCTCTTCGCCAACCCAAGAAAGAACCTCTGCGTGTTCCTTAAGTTCTGCAAGCGTATATAGTTTTCCAGGTGAATTGAAAGTATCCCCGGAAACAAGTTCAAGACTTCCTTGGTTTTCCCAAGTGTTAATTCCGATTTGCTGTGACGCGCCGTACATATCCTTATTACGCTGTACGATTTTTGCAATCATACCTTGATTTACTGCAACAACGGTATGGTAACCATAGTCACGCTCTGCAGTAAGTTTACGGCTTACAAGCATATCCATCATACCCTCGTCTTTTTGCTCTCCGTCGGGCATAAAGTCAGCATATTTAGTAGTATCAAAATGCGTATCGTAAATACCTACGATTTTTACGGTATTCGAACCCTCCGTAAACGGGAACTGGAGCGTGTTCGCATCAAACGATTTGCCAATTACTGCATCATAATTATCAGCGCCGATATCTTCAGCATTAAGAGTTTTTAGACTTCCTGCCTCGGTGTAATTAAATCCAGCAAGAGCAAACTGGTCGAAAATAAATTTGGGGATTGCGATTTCATAATCGTTTTGAGGCATAACGCCTTTAACTAGACTTATTCCTGCTTGAGTGAGGTTAGCCTCGGTAAACTCTGCGTATCCGCCTATTCTTCCATTGTAAACGCTTAACGAGTTTTTGCTCTTAATATTATCTTTCTTTGCAAGGAAAGAGTCAATTTCAAAGCCCTTACTCCAAGTGTCAGCGCCTGCGTAAACGGGCAACATATTTACACCAGTTTGATTAGAAAGGCTAGCAATATCAGCGTCGGTTAAGAGTAAGTCTCTCTTGTTCGTCCAGCCGTCTTGTCTGTCGTGATAAGTCTTTGTGTAAGTCAAATTTTGAGTTTGGCTATCTGCAATAGACTGAATATAAGCATCCTTTCTGTTGTACGACGCCATAGTATCGGCAATACCGAATAGCGTAAACGCTACGAAACAAAGGAATATCGTAAAGATAAGTCTAATCGGTTTAGTTTTAAGCGAGGACGCACCGATTTTAAGCGAGTTTTTGAACGGGAGTTTACTTCTGATAAGTTTGCTATCTTCTGGAGCATACTTTTTGAGTTTGATTTTACTCTCGTCCGTACCCGAGAAAACGTCTTTACCGCCGTCGTCGTTAATACCAGCCACGCGATTTAGTTCTTCCGCTTTAGTTCCGTCAAGCGAAATTAGAGCGTCAGTATCCGCTTTTTCTATGTACTCGGCAATAAGAGCAAGGTCCTTTTGCGTAAGTTTATAACCCTTTTTAACCTTAATAAATCCGCCGTCGATTACGCTTACTCCGTTAGATACGGGCGTGGGCGCAAGCGAGGTTTTGCTTACGTCGGAAAGAATTTTTCCGTCCTTTAATTCGATAATACGGTCAGCGTATTTCTCGGCAAACTCACGGTCGTGAGAAACGATAAGAACGAGTTTTTCCTTGGAAAGTTTCTTTAGCGTATCGAATACTTGTTTACCCGTCTTACTGTCAAGCGCACCAGTAGGCTCGTCTGCCATTATGATTTCGGGCTTTTTAATAAGCGCACGGGCAATCGCTACTCTTTGCTTTTGTCCACCCGAAAGTTCGTTAGGCTTTCTGTTGCCGTAACCAGTTAGGTCAACTTCGTCCAAAATGGCGGTAAGTTCTTCGTTGGTTGCTTTCTTTCCTTGAAGTTCCATAGCAAGGGCAATATTCGCGCCTACCGAGAACTCCGACAAAATATTGTACTCTTGGAAAATAAATCCGATAAAGGTATTACGATAACTATCAAAATCGGACTGCGAAAAATCGTTACTGGATTTTTCCTTAATGATAAACTCTCCGCTATCGGCAGTGTCAAGTCCACCGAGAACGTTTAGAAGCGTAGATTTACCACTACCCGACTTACCTAAGATAAAGACCATACCTCTATCTTCAAACTTTAGGCTTACGTCGTCAAGCGCTTTTACAGGAACACCTTTTTTCGGACGGTAAGTCTTACTCACGTTTTTAATTTCTAGCATTTCACTTCTCCTTTACTTGATGTTTTACATAAATCACCCAAAACGCAAAGCGTTTCGGAATAATTACCTCAATAAAAAAGAGACCGAGTTCTATTCAGTCTCCTACTTTTCCTATTACGCAACGAGTAAATAAATTAAACCAAATACCGCGATTGCAAAAATAATCGCCATTATTATGGTATTAATAACTGCCCTTTTATATTCAGGGTTACGATGATTTTTTACGGTTACTAGTACCGTTATCGTTCTAACTAGCGCAAGCGCCGTTGCTACGATATAAACGCCAAGACCTACGCCCAAGATTACGAGCGACGCCGATAAACTACCGAGTGAAACGAATAAGCCCACTAGCAATAAAACTGCGCCCAAAACCATAGTCAAGTCGCAAATTTGTTTCAAGCCAAAGTTCGAAAAATAATTAGTTTTCTTCTTTTCCATATTTTACCTCTTCTTTTTATAAAACGGTTATTCCAAGAACGTAACTCATTACTACGAGTGTTGCCGAAATTACCCACAAAATAAACATTTTTTTGCCTCTGTTTTTTGCAGAGTCGTAAGACGCAATTACCGTTATGACGATTGCTATCGCCAAGGCAACTTGCGCCAATATATTAAGCACGCCAAGACTAATCGTTGCGTCGAACAGTCTGTTTATCAGTCCTAGAACTGCTTTAACGACCATAACGAGCGCCAAGAATATTACTGCCCAGTACGCTAGAATATTAATTAGACTTCCTCTTTGACGAGGAGGTTTACCGTTGCTCATAATAACTCTCCTTACTACCACACTATTTTACAACTTTTCCGCCGTCGTGTCAACAAAATACCGCTATTATTTTATATCGTCGTTTCTCTAAACGGGGGTTTTTTCTCTTTGCTTGCCAAAGCGTCGTAAACTTTTTCAAAATAATCGGGTAAAGGCGCAACAAACGCTTGTTCTTTTTTGCTGGTCGGATGCTTTATCGTAAGCCTATATGCGTGCAAAAGTTGACCGTCGAGCGTGAATTTTTGTTTCTTAAACCCGTATGACTTATCGCCAACGACGGGATGACCTAGGTGTTTTGCGTGCACTCTTATTTGATGAGTTCTTCCCGTTATTATCCTAAAAAGAACTAGAGAGTAATTTTCAAAATGAGTGATAACCTTATATTGAGTAATCGCCTCTCTTCCGTCACTCGTTACCGCCATTAGTTTGCGATTTTTAGGGTTTCTCCCTATTTTTGTAAGTATCTCTCCGTTTTCTTTCGGCAAATTTCCTTCAAGCAGAGCCAAGTATTCTTTTTTTACGGTACGCTTTGCTATTTGTGTTGACAGCGATAAATGCGCTTTGTCGTTTTTTGCAACGACCATTACGCCCGAAGTATCTTTATCAAGACGATGAACTATGCCTGGACGAATTTCGCCGTTAATACCCGATAAACTATCAAGGCGATACATAAGCGCGTTAACGAGAGTGTTGTCATAATTGCCTCCCGCTGGATGAACGGTAAGACCTTGCGGTTTGTTGATTACCGCAATATCGCCGTCCTCGTAAAGAATATCTACGGGGATATCTTTTTTCTCAATCTTGGTTACGACTTCGGGAATTTCAACCTCTATTTCGTCGCCTACGCTTATTTTTTGTCCACTTTTCTTCGCCGTTACTCCGTTTACCGTTATTTTTCCATCCGAAGTAAGTCCCGATATGCGCGAGCGAGTGTATTCAGTTTTTGACGATAAGATTAAATCTAATCTTCCGCTCTCTTCCGCTTTAATCGTTATTTTCATCATTATTTTCTTCCGTCTTTTGGGGGATTTGCTCCGTTTTGACCTCGTTTTTCTTGTCTTTATATATGAAAATATAATAAACAGCAAACAAAATTACACCCACGGTAAGAGCAATATCGGCAACATTGAATATTGCGAAAGTCTTTTTCCCAAATATAGTAAATCCAAAATATTCAATCTCAATAAAGTCACGAACAAAACCGAAAATCACTCTATCAACAAGGTTTCCTATCGCACCTCCGATAATTAGAGAAAGCGCAATACGATTTAAGATATGTCCGCCCTTTCCTTTGTATAGAAAGTATATGAAAAATAAAATTGCAAGCCCTGTGAACGATATGAAGAAAATCCTTATACCCGTCTCGCCTAATAGTTTATTTAGTCCGAAAGTTGAACCAAAAGCAGCACCGTCGTTATGGATATAAGTTAAATGCAAAAATTTAGGCAAAAGCGTAATAGTTTCGCCTAAATGCATATTGTTTGCGACGATTGCTTTGCTAATAAGGTCTAGCGCAAGAAAACCGAATAAGAGGATAAGTTCGATTTTCGCTTTAATTATATAATCAAGCGCGCCACGAAAAAACGCTTTTATTTTATTTTTCATTTTGCTCGTTTTCATACGATTTGTTCGTTATGCCTACTCCTTCGGGGGATAATAAAAATATGTTACCTGCTATTCTATGCACGCTACCGTTAAGCGCGTAAATCGCTCCGCTTACAAAATCAAGCACTCTTTGCGAAATATCCTCGTCAACTTCGTCAAGATTGATAATTGCGGACTCTTTAGTCTTAAGAAAATCTATTACGGTTTGAACGTCGTCGGCAGTCTTTGGCTCGTACACCATAAAACTTGCGTAATTCTTGCCGAGAACGTCACTTTTTTGGCGTTCTGGCTGACTAGCGGGCGCGTCGTACGCTCTTTGTTCGGGCGCAAACTCGTCGTTTCTTGCCGTAAAGTCGCTCGAAAACGAACTTTCGCGTTGGAAAGAACGAAGTCTATCCGTATAATTCCCACCTAAATCGTGAGTATCCTCATAATATTCGTATTCTCCGTTTCCAGCCATAATATTTTGGTTTCTTTCGTCTTCGTTTCTTTTTCCACGAAAGTAATCGCTAAATCTTCCCATTTTGCTCTCCTTGGTTATATATTCTTTTTCCGAAAATTACGCTTCCAAGTCGGACTAAATTCGCCCCATACCTAATTGCTTTCTCGTAATCTCCACTCATCCCGGCAGAAACGATAGTCGTGCCGTATTTTTGCTTTGCTAAATTCGCAAAAGCACTAAACTGCTCGTAAACGTCGTCGGGCGCGTCGATAGGAAACACAGTCATAACGCCTTTAAGCGCTAGGTTTGCTTTTCCGTTCACATATTCGAGCAACTCCAACGCTTTTTCGGGCATTACTCCGCTTTTATTCTCTTCTCGCCCCACGTTAATTTCAACTAAAACGGGCATAACTAATCCGTGCTTTTTTGCTTGACGGTCTATTTCGTCGGCTAAACTTTCTCTGTCAACCGAGTGAATTAGTTTAACTTTGTCGATTATATATTTTACTTTGTTCGTTTGTAGTGCGCCTATAAGATGCCACTCTATTCCACTTACGGCGTCGTACTTTTCCAAAAGTTCTTGAACTCTATTCTCGCCCGCTATCGTTATTCCTAGCGACGGAAGTTTATTTATCGTCTCGGCTGGCACGGTTTTGGTTGCGCCAACTATCGTTATTTGCTCGTCTATCCCGTACTCTCGCTTTACGGCGTCTATTTTTCGGAGGATTTCATTAATCTTTTCTTGCATTTCTTTTCTCCGTTACTTTTTTTATGTGCCTTGCATACGCTCCTGCGATATCATAACCCAAACTTTCAATCGCCTTAAAGTACGCGTTAGAGTTTGCCTCTACGAAATGCCCCTTTTCGGTAAGGAAATCAACCGAACCGTAATCAAGAGAAAGCGCAGACGCAATGAGTTCCGCTTGTTCTTTGAGTTGTTTGCTTGCCTCGTAGTTTTCGGCTACTCCACCCATATGCACGTTAGACTTAAATCCCGTAGTGTTTTTTCTCTTGCAAGAGGCAATCGCCTTACCGCCAACGACGTAAATTCGTATATCTACGCCTCTCTCGTCGGCAACGTATTGTTGCAAAATATGAGGAACGTGCATCAATTTTTGTGACAATTCCCAAAGTTCAGCGCGTGAAGATGCCAGATAAACTTGTCGTCCTTGACTGCCCGTGTTTTCCTTTACGACAATCGGAAAAGAGAGTTCTTTTTCACAAAAAAACAAAAAATTCTCGTCGATAGTTTTATTTATATCGTAACGAATCGGCGCAGTAATCGTCTTGGGCATAAGCACACCCTTACCCTCAACTTCTAGAAAAGTTTTTGCTTTATCGTCGCAAACTTCGATTGCTCGTCCCGAGTTAAAAACGGGCATTTTCTTTTCTAGAATTTTTGCAACTGCGCTATCTTTATTCCAAAATACGGCGAAGTCGGCATCAACATCTACGCTCGCCTCTCCTTTTTCATTATATATAAGGTGAGGACAAGTAATCTTTTCTAGCGTTGCCCCCAGTTTTTCAAATTCTTCTTTAAGTCGAGAAAAAACGTACTCGATTCCGCTATCGGTATAATAGTTATTTACAACGAAAATTCCTTTCAAGACGCTCTTCTCCTTTTTAACATATTTATTATATTATACACTATACTCGTCCGCTTTGCAAGTAAAACACGATTAGACGAAAAAAAAGACCGATTCTCTTTCGAAAATCGGTCCTTTTTATTTTAACAAGGATTACATCTTATCTCTCTTGTGGTAAGTAGTGTGTAGTACCTCGTGAGCCTTGTGGCTGTTGGGTTTTACAAAATACTCCTCATAAAGAGTTTTGATTACGGGGTTCTCGTGCGATTTGCGGAGAGCGCTCTTCTTGTCGGTATCGTAGATTGCTTTTGCGCGGAGCGTTCTTACGTCTACGCCTGCGTTTACGAGTTCAGAAGAAACAATGGGTTGTCCGCCACCGTTTACACAACCGCCAGGGCAAGTCATAATCTCAATGAATTGATAATCGCTCTTGCCTGCTTTAATTTCTTCAAGCATTTGTCTAGCGTTTGCAAGCGTATGCGCTACGCCAACCTTAACTTTCGTTCCGTTCATATCGAGCGTTGCACTCTTAATACCCTTCGTTCCTCTTACCTGCTTGAAATCAAGAGAGGGAGGCTCGTTGCCCGTTACTACTTCGTAAACGGTACGGAGTGCTGCTTCCATAACGCCACCGGTTGCGCCGAAGAGCATACCTGCGGTGGACGACATTCCCAAGGGAGCGTCGAACTCTTCGTCCTTAAGCGCGGTAAAGTTAATACCATAATTCTTAATAAGACGAGCAAGTTCACGAGTGGTAAGAACGATATCTACGTCGGGATATCCGCTTGCATCTTGGTCCTCACGGAAAATTTCGGTCTTCTTTGCGGTACAAGGCATTACGGAAACTACTACGATATCTTTGGGGTCAATGCCCATCTTCTCAGCGTAATAAGTTTTGATTACTGCACCGAACATCTGTTGGGGAGATTTGCAAGAAGAAAGGTGGGGTAAAAGTTCGGGATAGTTGAACTCAATGAAACGAATCCATCCAGGCGAACAGGAAGTAATCATCGGGAGCGCCGAAGTCTTATCCTGAAGTCTGCTTAAGAACTCATAACCTTCTTCCATAATCGTAAGGTCTGCAGTCATATCTACGTCGAATACGTTGTTAAAGCCCAAACGACGGAGAGCGGCAACCATTTTGCCCTCTGCATTAGTTCCGATAGGCATACCGAATTCTTCGCCGATTGCAACTCTAACCGAAGGTGCAGTTCCTACGATAACCGTCTTAGAGGGGTCGCGGAGTGCGTCAACTACGAGTTGAGTATCGTCTTTCTCGGTGAGTGCGCCTACGGGACATACGGTAATACATTGTCCGCACGCTACGCAGTCAACAGCGCCAAGGGGACGGTCAAATGCGCAACCAATCGTAGTGTTAAAGCCACGGTTGTTAGCACCGATAACGCCAACGGTTTGAACTTTGCTACACATTGCTACACAACGACGGCAAAGAATACACTTGCTATTGTCGCGAACGAGGTATGCGTTCTCGTTTTGAAGCGTCGAAGGAGTCTTAGCACCGTCGAACTTATTTTCTTCACAGCCGTACTCTTTTGAAAGTTTCTGCAATTCGCAGTTAGTACTTCTTACGCAAGAAAGACATTTCTTCTCGTGGTTAGAAAGCAATAACTCAATCGTCATTTTACGTGATGCAATTACTTTGGGGGTGTTAGTGTAAACTTCCATACCCTCTGCTACTACTGCAGAGCAAGATGCTACGAGGCTTCTTGCGCCCTTAACTTCTACTACGCACACACGGCAACTTCCGTCGTTAGTGAGGTCTTTATAGTAGCAAAGCGTGGGAATATTAAAACCTGCTTGACGAGCAGCATCCAAAATTCTGGTGCCCTCGGGTACGGTAACTGATATATCGTTAATCTTTAAAGTAACTTCTTTCATTATTATTCACCTCTATTACTTCTTAATTGCGTTCTTACGGCAAGCCGCTGCGCACGCACCACACTTAATACATTTAGCGGGGTCAATCGTGTGCTTTTGCTTAAGTTCGCCGGAGATTGCTCCTACGGGGCAAGCGCGTTTACAAAGCGTACAACCTACACATAAGTTGGGGTCAATCGAGTAGGATACGAGTGCTTTACATACGCCAGCAGGACATTTCTTGTCGCGTACGTGTGCAACGTACTCGTCACGGAAATATCTCAAGGTAGAAAGAACGGGGTTGGGCGCGGTTTGTCCGAGTCCACAAAGCGAGTTCTCTTTGATGTACAAACAGAGTTCTTCCATCTTATCGAGGTCTTCCATCGTTCCTTCGCCGTTGGTAATCTTCTCGAGCATTTCGTAAAGACGCTTGTTACCTACACGGCAAGGCGTACATTTTCCACAAGACTCGTCAACGGTGAACTCAAGGAAGAATTTCGCAATATCAACCATACAGTTGTCTTCGTCCATTACGATAAGTCCACCAGAACCCATCATAGAACCGATTGCAAGAAGGTTATCGTAGTCGATAGGCGTATCAATAAGATGAGCGGGAATACATCCGCCAGAAGGACCGCCGGTTTGCGCTGCTTTAAACTTCTTGCCGTTAGGAATACCACCACCGATTTCTTCGATAATCGTGCGGAGCGTAGTTCCCATAGGAACTTCTACTAGTCCGGTGTTTACAATCTTTCCGCCGAGAGCAAATACTTTCGTTCCTTTGCTCTTCTCGGTACCCATACTCTTGAACCAGTCTGCACCTTTAAGTATAATCTGCGCGATATTTGCGTAGGTTTCTACGTTGTTAAGTAGCGTAGGCTTTTGGAAAAGTCCCTTTACTGCAGGGAACGGCGGACGTTGACGAGGCTCGCCTCTCTTACCCTCAATCGAGTTAAGAAGTGCAGTTTCCTCACCACAAACGAACGCACCCGCTCCAAGACGGATTTCAAGGTGGAACTTATGTCCTAATCCCATTGCGTTGTCGCCCAAAATACCGTATTCCATAGCCTGGTCGATTGCCATTTGCAATCTCGATACTGCGATAGGATATTCCGCACGAACGTAAACGTAACCTTGCTCTGCTCCGATTGCGTAACCGGCTATCATCATAGCCTCGATTACGGCGTGGGGGTCTCCCTCAAGAACCGAACGGTCCATAAACGCACCGGGGTCTCCCTCGTCGGCGTTACAAGCAACGTATTTTACGTCGTTTACCGAGTTTGCTGCAAACTGCCATTTAAGTCCAGTGGGGAATCCGCCACCGCCACGGCCACGAAGTCCACTTTCCTTGATTACGTCGATAACTTCTTGAGGAGTCATCTCGGTTACCGCTTTTTGATAAGCGAGGTAGCCGTCGTAAGCAAGATATTCATCAATGTTTTCAGGGTTAACTACACCGCAGTTACGAAGTGCAACACGGTGTTGGCTTTTATAGAAAGCAGTCTCAGCAAAAGGCTTTCTATTACCTTGTTCATCTTTTTCATTACTTAATAGACGCTCTACAATTCTACCCTTGAGGATATGCTCGTCAACGATTTCCTTAACGTCGTCTACTTTAACGTGCTGATAGAACGCACCGTCGGGATAAACTACGACGATAGGTCCTCTAGCGCAAAGTCCGAAGCAACCAGTCATAATAAGTTTTACTTCACTTTCAAGACCGTTCTTCTTTAGTTGTTCTCCAAATTCAGCAAAAATTTTCTTGCTGTTTCCGGAAGTACATCCCGTACCTCCGCATACGAGTATATGTGCTCTTTCTAGCATTTAGTTCTCCTTTACAGCGTAACTGTAGGTGTATTCTTCAATGGGCTTGCCATTTACAATGTGTCCAGAAATAATCTGACGTGCGCGCTCTGCGTCAACGTGAACGTAGGTTACCTTTTCCTTACCAGGCTCGAATACTTCTACGATAGGCTCGTATTTGCAAATACCGATACAGCCTGCTTGCGATACGATTACGTTATCGAGTTTTCTTTGCTCCACTTCGTCCGAAATCGCCGTAAGCGTCTTTCTTGCGCCTGCCGCAATTCCGCAGGTTGCCATTCCTACTACGACACGAATATCCTTCGCTCCGTCAACTAATCCACGATTGTTAATTTTTGCTTTCATCTGTTCGCGGATAGCCTGTAACTCTGCCAAAGTTTTCATATAGTTATTCCTCCATTTATATTTTTAATGTTGTCGGCGAGCATTTCTCCGATATACGCTATAACTTCAGGTTCGCCAAGCGGTACTTCTTCGCCAAGAATTTCTCTTACCTCGGCAGTAGTAAACGAGTATTCTCGTCCGTCAACTGCATAGTAAAGTTCAAAATCCGTTTCAGGCGCTCCACCGATTAAGGTCGTCATCGTGGACGGCAAATCTCCAAGCGGTACTCTATCGATATCTGACAACACAAAAGTTGCCGTAGTAGTCGTTCCTTTTCCAAGAACGCTTTCTATCGAAAAAGTTCCTCCGCTAGTTTCAGATGCTTGCTTAAATAGTGGTATGCCAAGTCCTACTTTGCGAGTCGTTCTCGTCGTTGCGAACGGGTCGGTTACTGATGCGAGGAGTTCCTCGCTCATTCCCGTTCCGTCGTCAGCGATTGAGATTACGAGTTCGTCGCTATTAGTGTCGGCGATAACTTTAATCGTTACCGTCTTCGCTTTTGCTCTCGTTGAGTTATTCGCTATGTCGAGAATATGCAACGCAAGTTCAGTCATTGTACTTTGCCAAGATACGGTCTACGTCGTCAACGGTTAGGTTTCCGTAAACTTCCTCGTTTACCGTAAGTACAGGCGCAAGTCCGCAACATCCGATACAACGCGTTGCGTCAAGCGTGAATTTGCGGTCCTCCGTAGTTTCGCCTGCGTTAATGCCAAGACGCTCTTTGAACTTGTCCAAAAGTGCGCCCGAACCCTTAACGTAACAAGCGGTTCCTAAACAAATACCAATCGTGTATTTGCCCTTTGGCGTGAGGTTAAACTGCGCATAGAAAGTCGCGATTCCGTATACTTCCTCCAAAGGAATACCAAACGTGCTTGCAATCTTCGACTGTACTTCAATGGGAAGATAGCCGTAGATGTCTTGTGCACCTTGCATTGCCTTCATTACAGGTCCGGGAACGGTTTTGAGACTGTCTAGTAACGCATCTAACTGTGCCGACTGTTCAGGTGTTCCAATAATCTGTTTACTCATGATGTTCTCCTTGTGTTATTTTTATCTTCGCTCGAGGGCGTCTATCACCGCGTCAACGCAGAGATTTTCAACCTCGAGAAAATTTACCGTTTTTTCGTTCAGATTGTGCAAATAATGCGCATCCGAATTCCTTACTATTTCGTAACCTCTTCGTCTCCAACTTTCAACGAACTCGTCACTTGCGTTCGGCGTAATTTCCACCGCAGTAAAGTTCATATACTCGTCGATATCACCTAGCATTTGAAGTATTCCGTGGCTCGTTCTGTCGATATGCGCTGGAATCGCTATTCCACCATACTTCTTCGCTAATTCAACGACTTCGTAAACACCGATATTCGTCGCCGTGACTAATAGATTACTTTCTTTTCCAACGACTGTGTCGTTGCAATCAAGATAGAGTTGCTCGCCGTAAATTTCTTCGTCGTTATCTATTTTAAGCAACCGCTCCTTAACTTCTCTTCCACACGCCTCCGCGCCCTCGATAGAGCGGAAAAGCATTACGATATGTACTTCTTCACTCGTTTCCAGTTCCATACCCGGAATAACGAGCAAGTCGCAGTCCTTACCAGCCTCGATTACCGCACGGCAGTTTCCCACGCTGTTGTGGTCGGTTACTGCGATAACGTCAAGACCGATTAATTTTGCCATACCCACGATATTGAGTGGCGTCATATCCTCATCCCCGCAAGGTGACAACGCCGAATGGATATGAAGGTCGTAATATACTCTCATTTAGAAAGTGCTACACAAGCGTCGTAAACGGCTAGCGGACTTTTTAGAAGAGCAATATTTTCCGTTTTGCATCGCTCAACCAAATTTGCATCCGGCTCAACGCCTTCGCAAAGCACGACCGCTCCGATTTCGGCTAGCGTTGCTACGCCTGCTACGTTGACGTTAGTCATTACCGTAAGCCAAACGCATTTCGACGGGGCTTTGCCCATTACTCGGCTCAAAAAATCCCCAACGTAAACTCCGTCAGTATTCACTTCCGTCTCGACGAGCGTCGTCGCGGACAGTCTTTGAGCAATCTCACTCACCGTCATCAGCAGTCGCCTCCGCATTGTATCTACACTTCGTTTTTATCCCTCGTACGACGTCTTCGGCAAACGCCATACAACTGGGTGCTCCACAACTTCCACAGTTTATTCCCGGAAGTTTGGAATTTATATTTTGAAGTCGCAAAGTCTTTCTCATCGCAACCAAAATATTGTCGTCAAGTTTGAAAACGTTGTTGCACTTATACGGCTCACAGCGTTTGTATGCAGAAAAATCGTTTATTTCAATATCTCTTACAGGCATAGTCTTACGGAGCAAGCGCAAACGCGTTCTTGCTAGGTGCGGACTTTCGACGTTCATACTTCCGCCTACGCAACCTAACTGGCAAGCGTTAAGTTCAACGAAGTCAATGCCTATAAACCTATCGTGCTCGATTTCGTTTAGCACTTTCATAACCGCCTCAATACCGTCTGCAAAAACGTAGTTGTCGGTGTTAAGTCCGATTGCCTCGCCAGTGGACGCACCCCAACTTATTCCTAAACTTCCTGCCTTTGGACTAAACTGTTCAACGGTTTCAGGCGTTAGTTTATTGAGTTCGCTAATCAGCGGGAAATACAATTCTTTTGACGAGAGCACTCCGTCGATTTTTGCATTTTCGCTACGCCGTAAACTCGTTACCTTCGCAGCGCATTGAGAAATTACGAATATTCCGATTTCCTCGTCGGGTAAGCCCGTTTCCATTTGCGCTTTCGCTCTAGCCATATTTGCGGCAACCTCTTCGGGCTGTTGCATCGGCGAAAGGTTATCGAGCAGATGTTCGTAACGCATTAAGATTAGTTCGGTTACCGCCGGACAAGACGAACTAATTATCGGTCTATGCGTTCTGTTTTGTGTCTTTATGTATTCAGCGGTGGCGGCTGACACGATTTCCGCTCCTACGCCAGCCTCTACGACGTCCGAAAAACCTAGGTTTTTAAGAGCGGTAAGAAAGAAAGAAGTATCGGTAATATTGTTGAACTGTCCGTACAGCGAAGGACTGGGCACGGCAACCGTATACTTGAACGCTTTTATGCTTTCAAGACTGTCATAGTACTCCTTCTTTGCATTGTTGGGGCAAACCTTTACGCACTCACCGCAACCGATGCAACGCTCGTACATTATTCTCGCCTTACCGTCACGCACACGGATAGCCTCGGTTGGGCACCGTTTCATACAGTTTACGCAACCGTTACACTTAAGGTTATCTAGATATACGGGCTTAAACTTTCCGTCCATTTTCCTACCTTTCCGTCTTTCGCTCTTATAGGTTAAACTCTAAAGTAACCGTCGTTCCTTTTCCGACCACGGATTGAATATCCATTTTGTCGGAATACTTTTTCATATTAGGGAGTCCCATTCCTGCACCGAACCCAAGTTCTCTTATTTCGTCCGTAGCAGTTGAAAACCCTTCCTGCATCGCTTGTTCGATATCCGCTATTCCTTTGCCCGTGTCGATTAACTTCACCTCGATTTTATCAGCGTATATCTTCACTTCCGCAACTCCGCCGTTAGCGTGAATTACCATATTTATTTCGCCTTCGTACATAGCGATTGCTACCTTTCTGATAACCTCGCCCGATATGCCGATGCTGTGTAGAGTTTTTTTAACTTCTTCACTCGCTCTTCCGCACGAAACGAAATCTTCTCCGTCAACGTCGTATCGAAGATTTATTAGTTCTTCACTCATACCGTCTTACCTGCGTCGAGCCCTGCTTTATAAAGTTTACCGCAAGCAGGATACATACGCTCGTTCGTACTTAAGATAACTATTCCTTTCGCCTCGGCAAGCGAAAGCGTTATTGCGTCCGGTTTCTTTCCTCGAACGAACGCTATACAACTTATGTCCATCATCTCTGCGGTTCTAACAACCTGCGGGTTGACTAACCCCGTCAAAAGCATACCTTGGTCTTTGACGTAGGCAAGCACGTCGCTCATCATATCCGAGCCACACGCCGAATTTACGGTCATCTCATCCGCTTTTTCTTCGTTACAAAGTATCTCTGCGCCTAATATTTCGGCTATCTGTCTGACGTTCATAATGTCGCTCCTTATCTTTATACACATTTAGTTTAACACAATAAAGATTTTTTTTCAAGTGTTTCCGCCCATTTTTACAAACTATTTGATATTTTTTTACTTATTCAATACAAAGATTTCGCTAACTTTATATCGTAGATATACTATTTCAGACAAAGTGCGCCTAATCGACGAGCAAATCTTAGGTTTTTCGTCGCTCGGCTCTATCGTAAGCGCATCCGCCGTTTTAGTTAAATAATCGCGCAAAACCTCCGCTACCGCTCCGTCCCCACCGTCCAACTTAGTAATAGCGTTAAGCGTCCGTTCTCGCTCCTTTTCCACGGTATAAAAGAGCAAAGCGTCCGTTCTCTTTCCCTCTTCGTAGCCCGAAAGCACTTTTGAAATGCTTTCAAAAATCTCGTCGTAGAGTAAAAAAGCCGAGAGCGTTCCGTCAGCGTACTCGCCAGTTAGCGTAATATCGGATATCACTAGCGAATAAACGCTTGCGTCGTCGCTCTGCTTTTGCATAACGGCGCTAGCATCCTTTTCGTTGTCGTAAACGGATGCCGTTACTTGATATTTGCCGTCGTTGATTATATATCCGCTACCGCCCGCCTCGATTACTTTTTCGCTCTCCATTTCCGCCGTTGCGTAGTCGTCGGACGAAAGAAAACTAACGAAATACCACTTTTTGCCCTTAATTTTAACGCTACCTTCTTTTATCGTTTTGCTTTGAGGCAAAAAACTAAACGCTATTACCGCAATTAAACATATGATAACGATAAAAAGTAACAGTTTAATAAAGGTGAATTTGCGCTTTCCACCCTCTTTCCCTCTACCTTTTTGTATAAAATGCGGTTGGTCACCGTAATATTGTTGCATTTTTTTCTCCAATCTTGTAAAATTACTTATACATTATTGACTATCTTTGCTATGCTTATATATTCGTTTTTGGAGTTTTTTATGCAGTATCATATTCAAACAGGCCCTATTTGGGAGGCTTTTGAGAAAAACGACGGCTGTCCACTTTGCGCCCTCTACGCTCGTACCGAGGGTATGTTTTTGCGACAATACCTTAACGAAGCGGTTATGGAACCCGACTTTAGAGTGCGCGTTAACAAACTCGGCTTTTGTACCGACCACTTACTAAAACTATATAACGGCGACAATAAACTTGGCGTTGCTCTTCAAACAAACACTAGAACTTCCGCCATAATTTCGTCGATTAATATCGTGAAAAGCGCTAAAGAAGGAAATAAACTCGCAGATAAACTAGACAAGACTATGGATACCTGCGTTATTTGTAAAGAGGTTGACGAAATTATGGTTCGATACGCTTACACGATTGCGCAAATGTTTTGCCACGAACCCGAATTTCCCAAAGTCCTTTCCGAAAGTTACGGATTTTGTTTGCCACACTTCTCTCTTCTTCTTCGTTATATTAAAAAAGCGGGTAAAGCAGAAGAAAAATACGCCGTTGCTCTAACGAAAAGACAACTCGAAACTATGCGTCAAGCAAATGCGTCACTTGACCGCTTTACGCAAATGTTCGACTACCGCGCCGATAAATCAATAGGCGGAAAGGGAGACGCTCTTGCCGTTTCTATCAATAAACTTAAGGGCGATTTACTAAAAACGAAATAGCCGTATAGCACAAAAACTTCATTTTGTCAATACTTTTTGGAAAAATTTTCTTTAAAAAATTTTCACTTTCCCTATTGTAAAATCTAATTTTGCGGTGTATAATTATATCACAATTAAATCCTGCGGTTCTCGTTACTTGCAAAAATTATAACCACAAATCAGTTAAGGGATTGCTTGTACGCGCTACTAATATGTCCAGCCCCCTTTGAGAGGACGACAGAAAGTACGGTCGGCTTGCCCACCTCGCTCACAGCGGGTTTTATATTATGCAAGATAGACGGCTCAGGCGGGATTTTATTTTTTTGCAAAAAAAGGCTTACGATTTTTTTCGTAAGCCTTTTTTGATTATTTTCTTATAAATTCGTAGCGCGAAGAAAGTTCGCTATCGCCTTCGACCTCTACCGTGAGAGTAAATACTTGCGGTAGTTCCTCGGTTACTTGGAAAGTAAATTCACCGAACTTAGTATTCTCTCTTGCTTTTACGCCGTCGAAGTCGAACGATGCGATTTCTTTCCGATTTTCATCCTCGCCTAACAGTACGCGGACTTTCTTTTTGCCGATATCTAACCCACCGTCGTTAAGCATCCATAGTTCTACGGACGCCGTTTCGCCCGTTAAAAATCTATTCTTACGCGTCCTAACGCTCGTCATACGATTTCGGAGTGCCTCACCCACGGCTTTAAGCGCAGGTTTTTCCACGTTAGGATAGTTAACCAAACTGTTTCCAGCAAGGCACGGCCAAGGCTCGTTGAAATCCCAGTTTATCGCCATAGAACAATGTGGCCATTGTTTACGCATTTCCTCGAACAACGCCTTGTAACTGATTGCTTGAACGAACAAACTTTTTTGCATAAAATCGTCGGTGTCTTTTGCTCCGCCGAAATAATAATCTATCTCGCCCGGTCTAATCCAACTATCGTCGTTCCATGCCTTGAAAGCGTGATGCGCTACCCACGACGGATTTTCGGGAGACATATCTGCGTAATTTTCTTCGCTCATTATCCAAGTTTTTATATACTCGGGCGACGCTCCACCCGAACTTCCAAACTCGGTATAAGCGGTAAAATAACTACGGCACAGTACGGTTATAAATTCTTCCGTTTGGCTTATTCCAGTATTGCCTCCAAGACCCGCTACATCCTCAGTTACGTCGCCTTTTTCATATAACGTATTGTAATTTCCGTGTCCCATACCGGCTAACGGAGAGGTCATATTAAAGGGTGTAAAGCGGTCTAGTTGATAGCAAAGATTACCCAAAAGTCGCAACGGATGAGACTGGTCAGTCATACCCGACCACGAGTTAAAGAGTTCGTTTCCACCGCACCACATCACTACGGACGGATGATAACGAAGACTTTTAATTATATGCGTTGCCTCTTTTTCTAGCACGGATAAAAACTCGTCGTCATCAGGAAAATTATTGCAAGATAGCATAAATTCTTGCCAAAGCATTATTCCTTTTTGGTCGCATAGTTCGTAGAAATATTCGTGGTTTATGTATCCGCCACCCCACATTCTAAATATGTTCATATTCGCCTTTTCGGCTTTTTCTACGAGTTCAAGATATCTGTTTTCAGTCATTAGCGAGGGAAAAATTTCGGTATTTACCCAGTTGCTTCCCTTTGCAAAAACTTTAATTCCGTTAACTTCTAGCGTAGCGGGAGCCGAATATCTCGACTTGGGGAAAGTTGTTTCACCCGGCGTTCTATCGTCAAAATTTCGCACCAGTTTACTTCTTCTAAAACCGATTTTCTTACTTACTTGGCTATCTCCCGCGCGCAATACTACGGTGTAGATAGGTTGCTCGCCGTAACCTCTTGGATACCATAAATCGGGATTATCGAGTACAAACTCGAACTTAACCTCGCCCGTTTGCTTTTTCTTGGTGGAATAAACGGTAATCCCGTCCTTATCAATAAGGTCGAGCGTTACTTCTTCGTCGCCCAAAACGCCAGCGTAAACCTCTACGCTAACTTTGTCAAGCGCGTCGGATAATCTATAAGATGCCGTAAAAGAAGTTACGACTGCTTTTCCTACTGACAGCGTTACTTTTTTCCAAATTCCCGACGGAACTAGGCGTGGATGCCAGTCCCAGCCGTAAGCAGATGCCGGCTTGCAACTTGCCGAGGCTTGGTCACGGCACTCTCTTCTTCCCTCACGCTTAGGAATAGGCTTGATTATTACCTCAAGTTCGTGCTTTTTATTAGCGTATTTACTAGCATCAAGCGTTACGGGCGCAAACATACCCTCGCCCTCGATTATCGGCTGTCCGTCGATACGGATAATATAACCGTAATCTATACCGTCGAACGAAAGAAAGGCAACCTCGCCCTCGCTCATAGAGAAGTCGAGCGTGGTTTTATATATAAAATACTCGTCTTCCATCCAGCGAAACTGCTTAAAATTAGTTTCGTACCAGTACGGCGCGTACCCTTTCGCTTTAGCGTAATCAAGTTGAACTGCACCGGGAACGGTGGCTGGAATATGCTCAATCGGTTGCTCGTCTAAACTTTTTGTGTGAGAAACAACCCACTCAAATTCAAAAATTTTCATTCCCTCTCCTATTTAAATATCTTCGCTAGGTACTCTTTCATTTCCTCAAACCTTACCGCATTACGCTCTTTATCAAGCGCACTCGTAAGATAAGTCTTAACTAGCGGTTCGGTACCCGACGGACGAATTATCAGTTGACTTCCGTCTTCCATAAAGAAGGAAAGTACGTTGGCTTTGGGTAAATCACTCTCAGTTTGAGTGAGGTAATCGACGCACTTAGTTACCTTTTTACCAGCAATTTCGGTAGGCATATTCGCGCGTAAATCAGCCAATATTTTCTTCATTTTGTCGTTACCTTCAACGCCCGGGAATTCGTACGAGCAAAGTTTATGTTCGTATTCGCCAAAACGCGCGTAAATATCGTTTAGAACGGCGACTAGCGTTTTGCCTTGCTTTTTATAATGCGCCGTCATTTCAGCAATAAGCATACTTGCGTTCACAGCGTCTTTATCGCGAACGTAAGTTCCCGTCAAATATCCGTAACTTTCCTCAAATCCAAGTATATAGCGTTCTTTCTCGCCTGCTTTTTCAAGTTTAGCAATTACGTCGCCGATATACTTAAATCCGGTAAGGACGTCCCTAACTTCCGCACCGTACTCGCTTGCAACCTTTTTAACGAGTTCGGTAGTAACGATAGTCTTTACGATTACGGGATTTTTCGGAAGTTCGCCTTTTTCTTTTTTGCGCTTAAGTAGATAATCGGCTAAAAGTACGCCGATATTATTGCCCGTAAGAAGAACCATTTCCCCCTCGTGCATAACCGCAGTTCCTACTCGGTCCGCATCAGGGTCGGTAGCGATTAAAATGTCAGAACCGTTTTTCTTTGCTTGTTCTATTCCGAGCGCAAGCGCCTCTCTTTTTTCGGGATTAGGATACGGACAAGTAGTGAAATTTCCGTCGGGATAACATTGTTCTAAAACTAAATCTAGTTTTTCAACTTTCATCCTCTTTAAGATTTCGGGAACTAGTTTATATCCTGTTCCGTTAAAAGCCGAATAAGTCACTTTTAACCCTTCAGCATAGTCCGTTCTATGCGCAAAAACCGTGTCTAAATATTTCGATATAACCTCGTCGGAAATATACTCGATAGTACCGTTTTTAATATACGTATCAATATTTTCACTGCAAACGTCAAAAGCATCTACTCTTTCGATATACCCTGTCATTTCAAGCGCAGACGCGTCGGTAAGTTGGCATCCGTCCGCTCCGTAAACCTTATATCCGTTGTATTTAGCAGGGTTGTGCGACGCCGTAATCATAACGCCTACGTCCGCTTTCATTTCTCTCGTGATGTACGACAAAAAGGGCGTTGGCATAAGTTCTTTCGTAACATAAGTCTTAATCCCGTTAGATGCGAAAACTTCTGCCGTCGTTCTCATAAAGAGGTCGGAATTAATTCGGCTATCACAAGATACGCAAGCCGTTTTTTGACCTTTTTCTTTCATACAGTCGGCTATTCCTTGCGTTGCCTTTCTAATCGTATAGATATTTAGACAGTTCGTTCCAGCGCCGATTTCGCCACGCAATCCAGCCGTTCCAAACTCAAGGTCCTTAAAAAATGCGTACGCTTTGGTCTTTTCGTCGCTAGCCATTTTCTTTAATCCGTTTTGAACTTCCTCGTCGCACGCACGCTGTAACCACTCGTTATATTTTTGCTCGATACTTTTCATTGTTATCTCCTATTTTACCGTAATTTCGTATCCACAATTAAATTCTGCATTTGGTTTAACTTCATTAATGAACGGCTTTTTGCTAATTTCCGTTTCATTATCCTCAAATCCGCACAATCCCCACCAAGGCTCTATGCAAACGTATTTTCCCGTTTCTGGGAACGACCAAACTCCTAGAACTGGCGCAGTCGAACGAAATTCAATTTCGCGTCCGCCCGCTTTTTTGAGAACTAGACTGCAATCTCCGTTCGTTTCTACGAGCAAAGTACGATATTCTTTCATAAGCGCTTTGTCCACTTCAAAAGTCTTAAACGAGCCTTGTTTCTTTTCCTTTATGAAAGTTTCGCCCAAAGCGTAATAGGTTTTTAGTTCTTTCGATAAAGCAATAAAGTTTCCTTTCGTTTCTTCCTTTCCACCAGGCTCGTCCGTGCCATCAAGCAAGAACGCGAGGTGTCCACCGAGGTAGAAATACATATTTTCCTTTCCCTCGTTTACAATCTTATACGAAAGGCTAATATCCTTTCCGCTTACCTTATAGGTAAGATATAGCGTAAAATCATAGGGATAAATTTCTTTCGTTTCTTCGTTCGAGGTAAACTTAATCGTCGCCTCGTTATCCGTTTTAGTTACGAAAGTAAAAGGTTTATGACGGCAAAAACCATGGCGACTCATTTGATATTCCGCGCCGTTTGCCATATATTTTCCGTCGGGCATTCCTCCGATAAAGGGGAAAATTACCATATCTTTGTCTTTCCACGAACGCTCGTCGCCTTGGAACTGCAATTCTTCTCCGTTTCGCTTATCGATAATTGAGGAAAAAGTTCCGCCGTCAAGCGTAATTTCAACCTTTAAAATTTCACTTTCAATCTTGATTATATCATTGTTCATCGTCGTTACCTCCATACATTCCGTACAATTCACTATAAAGTCCGCGTTTTTCAAGCAACTGCTTATGATTGCCCTCTTCTGCTATTCCGTTTTCTGTCAACACGATTATTCTATCTGCGTTCTTTATAGTCGTAAGCCTATGCGCTATCGTAATCGTAGTACGGTTTTTTGCAAGTTCGTCAAGGGACGCTTGAACTAGTCTTTCACTCTCGTTATCAAGCGCACTAGTTGCCTCGTCAAGAATAAGAATAGGCGGATTTTTTAAGAAAAGCCGAGCAATTGATATACGCTGTTTTTGACCGCCAGAAAGTTTAACGCCTCGCTCTCCGCAAACCGTGTCGTATCCGTACTCTAATTTCTCAATAAACTCGTGTGCGCCTGCAAGTTTTGCTGCGGTAATAACCTCTTCCATAGTTGCGTCTCGTCGTCCGAAAAGTATATTCTCTTTCACCGAGCCGTAGAACAAATATACGTTTTGTTGAACTATTCCGACGTTATCGCGCAAAGTCTTTAAGTTCATATCCTTAATAGATACGCCGTCTATCAATACTTCGCCGTCCGAAATTTCATAAAAACGAGGAACGATATTCGCAATCGTGGTTTTACCCGCTCCAGACGGTCCTACTATAGCCAAACTTTCGCCCTTTTTAACCTTGAAAGATAGGTTTTTAAGTACGATTTTTGCATTATCATAAGAAAAAGTTACGTTTCTAAACTCAACTTCAGAGTTAAAATCAACCTGCTCGTTTGGTGTTTCGGGAGAATCAATTGCTATAGGCTCGTCCATAATTTCTAGGAAACGAGCAAATCCCGATACGCCTCGCTGAAATTGTTCGGTATAAGTCATAATGACGCTAATTGCCGAAAGCAAAGTGCTAACGTAAAGCAAAAATGCGACTAAGTCAACGGTAGTTAGCGTTCCCTTTTTTATAAACATTACTCCAAAAAGAACGGTCGCTACGTACATAAGTCCCGAATTAAAGAGCGTTCCACTATGAAATACGCCCATAATTTTATAGGTTTTTTGCTTAACTGCAACGAATTCGTCGTTGTTTTTATCGAATTTTGCGGTCTCGATTTCTTCGTTAGCGAAAGACTTAATTACGCTCATACCCGAAAGCGAATCCTCAAGATGCGAGTTGATTTCACTCACTTTCTTTCGCTGTTCACGAAAAGCCGAGCGCATCTTTCGATTGTTGATAATCGCAAACACGATTAACGGCGGTAACAACGCAAATAATATTAGCGTTAAGTAAACATTAATCGTAGCAAGGTATATAAACGCACCGAGAAGTCGAACTACGCCCAAAAATATCTCCTCGGGACAATGGTGCGAAAATTCGGTAATTTCAAACAAGTCGTTGTTTACTCTACTCATTAGGTCGCCAACTTGATGGTTGTCGTAAAACGCTTGCGAAAGCGACAGTAGTTTAATATACAAGTCTCTTCGCATACTCGCCTCTAATCTCGAGCCCATTACGTGTCCCACGGTAGTCATATAGTAGTTGCAAAGAACTTGCCCAAGACGAACGCCAAGCATAAGCGACGCTATTATTACGATTGGTTGCCACCGTACTGCCTCAACGCCTAAGCACTCATTAAGCAAGTAGCGAACGAGCATAGGAAACACGAGTTCGCAAAGCGCTACGCCAAACGCACAAATAAGGTCGAGCGTGAATACTTTAATATGCGGTTTATAGTATGGAATAAATCTTCTTATTACCGCCATCTTTTTAATCTTTTTTTCCATAACGTTTTATTTCCACAGTTTTTTTCTATTATAGCATTTTTTACACGATTTGTAAATAGTAATTAGGAATATTTTCTATTGTTCTTCCACCTAAATTTCATTAAAAATTATCAAACGTAACTATTGCTTTTTACCACGAAGAACTTCGTCTAATTCCACGTCGGAAAAAACGTAATCAAGGCGGTTGCATTTTGCGATAGAACACATATAGGTTAAGCCGATTTTTTTACTATCGCATAAAAAACAAGAAAGATTTGCGTTTTGCATCATCTTTTGTTTTATACGACATTCATTTTGCGCCGAATCCGTAATTACCCCTTCGTTAGATACGCCTCTTGCGGAAAAGAAGAAAATATCGCCGTTTACTTGCGCTATTGCGTCTTCAGCAATTCCACCCACGTATGCCTGAGACGAAGAACTTAAACGTCCGCCCGTGCTATACACTTGTAGTTCGGAATCGGATAATAAAAGCGGTACTCGCGGGCTATTCGTAATAATTTGCAGGTTACGAAACCTTTTTAAGTATGGAACTAGTTGCTCCGTAGTACTTGACGAATCAAGAAACACGGTCATTCCCTCTTGAATTAACTTAGACGCCTTTGCGCAAATAATATGTTTAATATCAATGCGTTCGTCTTTCCTTACCGAAAAAGGAACTTCTTCAGCGTAATGCTCGCATATTATTGCTCCACCAAAAACCTTTTCAATTTTTCCCTCGCTCGCTAATGCGTTAAGGTCTCTTCGTATCGTTGCCTCGCTTGCGAATAATTCTTTTGCAAGTTTTTTAACCGAACACCTTTTCTTTTGCAATAATATGCTTAAAATTTGTCTCTGTCGCTCGATATTATACATATTCCTTCACTCCATTTTTGTTTTTTATGCTCATTTATGTTTATTTATGATTAAATTATACTTTAAAAATGATTGTTTGTCAACTTTTCCACCCCATCTTGTTTTTTTGTATTATTCAACTTATAATGTTTCCGAGACAATCGCTTAAATAAATTTAAGGAGGCGCGTATGAAAAGACGATTAGCGGTATTAACCGCTCCACAAAAAATTGAAATTATTGAAGAGGAATTACCTCGTTTGCAACCCGACCAAGTTTTGTACCGTGTTATTAGCGGAGGCTTGTGCCACTCGGAAATTCCCTGTTATCTTGGCAAAGGTTGTACGGGGCCGAACAAATATCCTTATATGTCGTTCGTGCCCGAAATTGCATATCCGCGCGGGGTTGGTCACGAGCCTGTTTGTATGGTTGAAGATATAGGTTCTGCAGTTAAAAAATTCGCAGTAGGAGATTTGGTAACCGGACACGTTTCCCGCGCATTTGCTACGCATCTTGTTACCGGCACGCAAGGGCTTGTAAAAATCCCAGAGACGAACAAGCGCAAAGATTTTTGTTTAGGCGAGCCGTTGAGTTGCATCTCTAATATCGTGCGCGCCGCACAACCCGAATACGGTGACAATATTGCCGTAATTGGATGCGGTGTAATGGGATTACTTGCTATCAGCGCGCTCTCAGGACAAGCATTACAGAATTTAATCGCAATAGATTTGGACGATACCCGTCTACAAGAAGCAAAACTTTACGGCGCTACTAAGACAATCAATCCCGCAAATCAAGATGCCGAAGCCGTAATTTACGAATTAACAAACGGCAAAGGCGTTGACGCTGTAATTGAACTTAGCGGAAGTTTTAAGGCTTTTGGAACTGCCCTTTCCATTATCCGAATCCCCGAACGGTATGGAAGTCGAGGAAGAGGTAAAATTATCATTGGCTCGGTATATGCAAAGCCTGACACTTGGGAACCCGAAATGGGCTACAATATGATGCTACGCGTTCCCGAAATTCATTCCGTACACCCTATGTATTCTCGCGATTTGGAAGAGGACGTATATAGAGCCGTACAAGGATACGTCAACGATACCCTGCCGATTGATAGGATGATTTCGCACGTGTACGATTTCGAAGATATTGCAAAAGGATTTGCCGACCTTAATTCTAAAAACCCTGCCTTCCGAAAAGGCGTAGTCTTATTCAAATAGGCTTATAAAATTTATCGGAGGTAAATTATGTCATTCGTTACGACAAAAAAGATGATTCTTGACGCTCAAAAAGGTGGCTATGCAATAGGCGCGTTCAACGTCGAAAATATGGAAATGGCACAAGCCGTAATCACCGCTGCCGAGAAAATGCAGTCACCCGTTATTATTCAAACGACGCCGTCCACCCTACGCTACGCTACCCCATCAACTTTTTACGCTATGGTTAAAACTCTTGCCGAAGAGGCAAGCGTGCCCGTTGCGCTTCATTTAGACCACGGAAGCAGTTTGGAAATTGCTATGCAAGCATATCGCGCCGGCTACTCTTCTATTATGATAGACGGTTCGCAAGGAACGCTAGAAGAAAATATTGCCGTTAGTAAACTCGTCGTGGATATTTGCCATTCTTCTAAAATTCCAGTTGAGGCAGAACTTGGAAAAGTTGGCGGTAAAGAAGACGACTTGGAAAATGGAAACGACAATCCTTATACAAGCCCCGACCAAGCGGAGTATTTCGTTTCACAAACAGGCGTAGATTTTCTCGCCGTCGCAATCGGTACTGCTCACGGCGTTTATAAGGGAACTCCCGTTCTAGATAAGGAGCGCTTAAGCGAAATTAGAAAGAAAGTGTCTATTCCGTTAGTACTTCACGGAACTAGCGGAGTGCTAGAAGAAGACGTGCAAGATTGCATAGCCAGAGGCATTTGTAAAGTAAATTACGCAACAGACCTTCGTATTGCTTTTTCTGACGGAGTAAAGCAATACCTCTCAAACAATCCAAACGTATACGACCCCAAAAAGTATAACGACGCAGGACGCAAAGAAGTCACGGAATACGTTATGCGCAAAATGATGATTTTGGGTTGCGCAGGAAAGGCTTGATAGAGCAAAAAACCAAACAAAAAAATATATCTTATACTAAAAAAAAGAACTTAGACCTAAACTTCTAAGTTCTTTTTTTATAATTCTTGATTAAGCGTTTATCTCTTTTTCTAGTTCTTCTAACCAAAGCGAAAAACTAGCATCCGACGGCATCACGAAATCTCCTCGAGGAGAAAGCGAAACCGAACCGACCTTTACACCGTCGGGCATACACGAACGCTTAAATTGTTGGGTAAAGAACCTTCGAATAAAGGTTTTCAACCACTTTTCAATAGTTTTCTCGTCGTAAACACCCTCAAAAGCGCATTTTGCGATTGCATAAATCTTGCTTGGAGTTGCCTTTCTTCTTACGAAATGATATAAGAAAAAGTCGTGCAACTCGTAAGGTCCAACGAGGTCTTCCGTCTTTTGTGCAATTTCCCCGTCCTTCGCCGGTAGTAGTTCCGGACTAACGGGCGTGTCGAGAATATCTAGTAGTGTTTTCTTAATTTTTTCGTCCGTTGCCTTTTCCGCCTCGTAGGAAACGAGAAAACGGACTAGCGTTTTGGGAATAGACGAGTTGATTGCGTACATTGACATATGGTCGCCGTTATAAGTTGCCCACCCTAGCGCAAGTTCGGACAAGTCACCCGTACCGATTACCATACCACCCTGCTGGTTCGCTATATCCATAAGAACTTGCGTGCGCTCTCTCGCTTGTGCGTTCTCGTAAGTTACGTCAGTTACGCTTTCGTCTTGACCGATATCGGCAAAGTGCGAACGAACTGAACGGGCAATATTTATCGTCCTAAAGGTTACGCCCAAACTCTCGCAAAGACGCTGAGCGTTAGTTTTCGTTCTCTTCGTAGTTCCAAAGCAAGGCATTGAAATAGCCGTAATTTCAGATAGCGGTTTTCCCAGCAACTTAAACGCTCTTACAGTCGCAAGTAGCGCAAGCGTAGAGTCTAGCCCGCCTGAAATTCCGATTACTGCCGTTTTCGCCGTCGTATGCTTAATTCTCTTTTTTAGTGCGTTGGCTTGCATAGCAAGGATATATTCTGCCCGCTCTGCCTTGTTTTCACTAGGAATAAATGGTAATTGCTTGAATTTTCTATCGAATTTAGCGTTAGTTTCATTAACGGCGAAAGTTATTTCGTTAAGGTCGCTTGCCGTAAAACCGTTGTTTAATCTTTCGGCAAGTAAGAACTCGGTATCGATATCTGCATAAGTTATACCCGTAGTAAACAATTCTCCACTAGCAATCACTTTACCGTTTTCGGCAATTATTCTTCTTCCGCCAAAAACTTCGTCGGTAGTAGATTCGCCCTCGCCGGCACCCGCGCGAACGATTGCGCAACTGTTTGCGTAACTTTCGTGGCAAATTTTTGCTAAAACTCGCTCGTCCTCGCCCACCATTTCAATAGTTGCGGTAGGCAATAGCGTAATTATTCCGTCCGTTCTATCAATGGTAAAAGTAAACGAAGGAACGCTTTCCGCCTTAAAAATTATATCGTTTCCAAAATAAGTTTCTTCGCCAAAGTCGTAAACTACGCTATCGTCAACTTTCTCGTCAGGAATTAGCGATAGCAAAGCGCCGTCGCGAATTACCGCAGTACAGTCGTAAACTTTTCCGTCCTTCTCGTACGGTAATCCAACTACCGAGAAAGCGTTTCCGCCTTCCGTACTTTTAATAATTTTAGACAAACCGTTCTTCGCACCGTCGAGCAAAGTTTTGTAGTTTTTAAGTTCGCCAAGAGTATTCCCCGTAACGCAATTTGGGGGGAATAGCAAAATTTCAGCGCCGTTTTTCTCGCCCTCTTCGATAAGCGCAATAATCGACTTTGCGTTAAAATCGGTATTAGCAACGACTATCTCGGGCGTTACCGCACCTACTTTTACAAATCCGTGTTTCAATTCTTTTCTCCTTTATTTTTTTGCATCGAGCGCCATATTCTCATAGCGAAACTCTTGGGCAGTATCTTCGTTATGGCGTGCATCATCTTCCAGTAAGCACCGTATATGCTTACAGTCTTTCCCTTGTTTGCGTCCTTAATCGCTTTTTTTACCACTTTGTCCGTTCTAGACATAGGCTTAAATTTCTTCGGTCCATTAGTTTCTTTATCGCTTTTAGCGCAATCAAAAAACTCCGTTTGCGTCCACCCCGGACACACGGCTGTTACCGATATTTTTCTAGGCTTTAGTTCCGCTCCAAGCGCTCTTGAATAGGACAGCACGAACGCTTTTGTTGCGCCGTAAACCGCTAGATTTTGCACGGGCATATACGCAGATATCGACGCTAGGTGAATAATTTTGTCGCCTTTACTCATAAAGGGCAAAGATTTTTGAGTAAGTAACGCTAACGATTTAGCGTTTAGGTCGAGCATTCCACTTACGTCCCTTTCTTCAATCTCGTCGTAAGAACCGAATTTAGCGTAGCCAGCGCAAGCAACTAGGTATTTAATCTCCGGTTTTTCTTCCGCAAGAGCAACGCAAAGCGTATCGATTGCACTCTCGTTAGTTAAATCAAGCGCAAAAATTCTCGTTTTTACGCCTAGCGATTGAGCGAGTTCCACTAGTCTATTTTCTCTTCGTGCTACCAACCAAAATTCATCAACATCCGTCTTTTTTGACAATTGAACGGCGAACTCCCGTCCCATTCCCGACGACGCGCCCGTAATTAACGCTATTCTCATTTTCTCTCCTTAACGCAATATTTCGTCAATCGGCTCGCCGTCAACGTCCGGCATATCAAGGTCGAACAATTTTTTTAGCGTTGCGACCATATCAATCGTGTTTCGTCTCGGCACTCTTGCGCCCTCAACAAAGTCAGGTCCGTAGCATATCATACAAGGCTGAGGGCCTTTGTCAGGCAAATATCCGTGAGTTCCTTTGCCTGCGCGGTAGTCGGATAGGTCGTAAGTAGTATAATAATCGCCCTTAAATCTTCCGCCGAACGAGGTGTAACCGTCGCTTTCAAGCACTAACGAAAAATCTCCAGCAAGATGTTCTTCCTCACGAGCCTCGTCTGCGGTATAAACACGCTCGAAACCGTACATACCAGTTTTAGCGTACTCGGTAAAAGTATCGTAAATTAGTTTTAGCGTTTCTTTGTCGTTCTTATCGGCGATAAATACTTGCGCCGAACCGCCGACGGGCTTTATATACGCTTTTACGTCGTACGGCTTACCCTCTTCGTCAACCTTGAGTAATCCCATTTTCTCAAGTAGTACGTTGGGATGACACCAGCGCTTGATGTCCATTTGTCCGTGGTCGGAAGTTAGGATAATATCCGTGTTTTCAAAGTCGCCCGTTTCTTTTAATGCTCGGACGAGTTTTTCTATCCAGTAATAGGTGTAATCTAATTGCTCTGTTACGTAGTCGTTGAATATTCCGTGGCTGTGGCGAATTCCATCAATGTTGCCCGGATGGATAACAAGTAAGTCGGGGCGATATTTAAGCAACATATCTCTAGCGCACGCAAAAAAGAATTCGTCGCAGAACGGATGACAACGCTGATGTCCGTCTATATAGTACAAATTAGGCTTTACGATTTCTTCTAATACCTGCTCGCTACTTCCCATACGAGCAAGCGCATCACAAAGAGGCTCGTCGGGAGTTTGAGACCAGTATTCAGGAATATTATAATCGATATTTTTGTCGTTTCCTAGAACGGGCCAGAATACGTTTGCCGTTGTCTTTCCCTTTTCTTTGAATGCGTCGATAAGCGTCTTAACTTTTATATACTTTCTCTCCCAACACCAGTCCGTATTGCCGAGTTCGTCAACCTCGTTATTATGAACTCCAGTCTTATCGGGATATGCGCCGGTAATCATTGATGCGTGACAGCAGTAAGTAATAGTCGGATATACCGTTTTTAGCGTTTCTACGAAACTGCCTTTTTCAATCAGTTCTCTTATGCACGGTTTAGTTTTAAGATATTCGATATCTTCTCTTACTAATGCGTCGTTTGAAATGATAATGAGTTTTCTTCCATTCATAATGCCGTCTCCCGAAATTCAGTCGATATGATATAATTATATATCATACCCCCTTAATATGTCAATATATTTTTCATTTTTCTATCAAGTTTTCTTGCCGAAATCTACAAGTAGTGATATAATATCGGTAGTGAGGTACTATCTATGCTTTTATTCACAGAAAAATTTAGACTTACACAAGCCGATTTCTACGCCGACGATAGAATTCGTTTTTCATCAGTTCTAGACTTGTTTCAAACGGTCGCTAGCAAACATTCCGCTGAAATCGGAGCAAGTTTAGAGGATATGGCGAAACAAAATCTCGCTTGGGTTATAGCGAGAATTAAGTTTACCGTTATATTACCGCTTAAGTACAACGAACTCGTTACAGTTCAAACTTACCCTCATCCTAAAGGCGTTACGGGCTACGAGCGTGATTATAAGGTTTTCGACGAAAATGGAAACCTCGCCATAATCGGAAACAGTATTTGGGTGCTGATTAACAAGGAAACGAGAAAAATTTCACGCCCCGTGTTCGATTACGACGGCGACTTTGTGTACGAGTTCGTTTACCCCGATAAAATCGAGCACGTTGCCTCTATCCAAACGCCTCCCTCGTTTTCTTACCTTGTGACGCAAAACGATATCGACAAAAACGGACATATGAACAACGTGCGCTACGCCGACCTCGTTACCGCAACTTTTTTACCCGAAGAGCGTTCTACCCTTACCGTAAACTTTATTCGTGAAACCAAACGAGGCGAAACGGTGGATATGTCCTTTCTCGAAACGGATATAGGCACTCTTTATACGGGAAAAAGTAACGGCGAAGTAAGATTTACAGCCAAAATCGAATAAAAACTTCATAAAAAAAAGCGGACTAAAATCCGCTTTTTTTAATTTAAGATTATCTATCGCTATTTATCTTCGGAACGAGCATTTACTTTTGCGAGCATTTCTTCTCTTCTTTTCTCCATTTCTTCAGTCTTGGCAAGAGAATATCTAGTTGTCACGAGAGCAACGACTATTATCATACTAATTGCGCACAATATAAACGCTATTATCATTACGAATAACATATCGGTTGCGCCGAAATGCTTGAGCGTAAATACGCCCTCTCTAACGAGGTCGGCTAGTACTCCGATTGCAAGCGTAAACAAAAATGCAATCGAAAAAATTATTATCGTTCCCGTATAGGGTTTGTTATTTTTAGCGTTCATTTGTTCTCCTTGATAGTATTATATACTATTTTTTACCTTTTGGCAAATCAATATAACCTTTTATTTCGTCGTCATTATTATTTCAGCGTTTCCTTCTAGAACAACTTCTTCTCCTCGCTCGATAAAGAAACTATTCCCTGCAATAAATTTTTCTCCGTTTATTTTTCCATCGCCCGAAATAACGCAAAATGCGATAAAACTATCGTCGTTTTTAGCGGTATATTTTCCGCCGTACAAATTAACCTTTTGGCAAGAAAAATACTTACACGTTGTCAGTTTTTTAATACCGTATCCGTCAAAAACTTTTTCTTCGCCACTATTAGTTTTATCAATAAAACGGCTAAAATCGATTACTTTGAGCGCCTTGTCTAGATGTAGTTGTCTAGGTTTTCCATCAACGCCTAGACGATTATAATCGTACACTCTATAAGTGACGTTACTGCTTTGTTGAACTTCGCAAATAAGACAACCCGCTCCGATTGCGTGCAAAGTTCCTGCCTCGATAAGATAGCAGTCGCCCTTTTTTACGGGAATAAAATTAAGCGTATCCTCAACCGTGCCGTCCGCCACTTTTTTAACGAATTCTTCTTTCGTTATATCACGCTTAAATCCGCAGTATATACCCGCGCCCTCGTCAGCGTGGACGATATACCACATTTCAGTTTTTCCGTTGTCGCCCTCGTACTTTTGAGCGTATTCGTCGTCAGGGTGAACTTGTACCGATAGGTTTTGTTTCGCATCAATATACTTGATAAGCACGGGAAACGGCGTGGGATTTTTGGAAACGGAAAGAGGATTTTTAGCGATATACTCGGATAATTTTTCGCCACTACCTAGAACGCTTTCTCCGTCGGGATGAACGGAAATTTCCCAACTTTCGCTTATTCTGTCTTCGCCGTTATCTCTACCGTAAAAAGCACGAAGTTTCGTTCCACCCCAAATATAATCTTTTAGCGCAGGCGTAAGTTTCATAATTTTCTCCTATATATTCTTGCCCATTTCAAACGCTTTCGCTAGCGCATCGGGATGAGATAGCACGGCGTTTTCGTCCTCTATTCCACCGCAAAGCAAACTGCCCTTTACGGACGCTTTTGGGTAACACTTAAGCCAACACTCAACGCCACCGACTACACCGTCAATCGTGTTTTCGCTCGGGTCGTCTGCCGAGCATAGAACGAAAACTTCTCTAAACTTATAGTCTTTCTTAAATAGCGAGTTCGCTCTATCGATTATAGTTTTCATTTGTCCGTTCATTGTATAGTAATAAACGGGCGTAGCGAACACGATTACGTCGCTAACGAGCATTTTTTCGGTAATCTCGTTTGCGTAGTCGTCAATCACACACTTGCCCAGTTTTTGACAAGCGAAACAACCTTTACAAAACGCAATTTCTTTACCGTAAAGCGAAACGAAATCAACCTCGTGTCCAACCGATTTTGCTCCCTCGCTAAACTTAAGAGCAAGAGTAGCAGAATTGCTTCCTTTTCTTGGACTCGTAGAAATTACTAATACTTTTTTCATACCGTTTTTCCTCTTCGTTTTTCTTTTCTAATATTCTATCGCAACTATGCCGTAATTGTCAAATCAATACGCAAAAATATTTAAATATTTTTGTTTTTGATATTGATTTTATTACTATTATATGTTATAATTACAAAAAACGCTAGGAGTGAATATGTCTAGATTTATCTTAAAAAGTCCGCTAATCCTTAAAGTGGACGAACAGTTTATAAACGATACTAACTTGGATTTATTTTCGGGATTTACTTTCGGTAAACTTCCCGTTGTTTTCGAGCGAGGCGTTACTAACGCGTGCTGTTGCGGTAACGAGGCTCTACCCGTTCTCCCTGCCGGAAAAGAATACGCTGTTTCAATAACTGAAAACGGCTTTTCCGTTGTGGGCGCTGATTACGGTGGGCTATCCCGTGGCGTTTACGCTCTTCTATCTACCGTTCAGTTTTTGGGCGACGAACTTTATCTTGAAGAAACTTACTTCGAAAGCGAGTTTACCGTTAAAAACCGTATGGTACACCTTTGCGTTTTCCCCGAGACTACGCTTTACTTCTTGAGAAGAACTATTCGCCTTTGCGGTGTTCTTGGATTTTCCCAAGTTATCCTAGAATTTTGGGGAACGCTTAAGTATGATTTTGAACCGGCGCTTGCGTGGAAAAATTACAGTTTTACCAAAGACGAAATTCGTCCTGTGATTGAGGAAATTCGCGCGCTTGGTATGGAGCCTATCCCTATGTTTAACCACCTAGGCCACGCAACGGGTTCTAGACTTTCGGGTGGAAAACACGTCGTACTTGACCAAAAACCCTCGCTTTACAATCTCTTTACGCCCGACGGTTGGGCTTGGAACGTAGAAAGCGAACAAGCGCTTACTCTACTTAAGAGCGTTAGAAGTGAACTTTACGAGTTGTTTGGCGAAACAAAGTATTTCCACCTAGGACTTGACGAGGCGTATATTTACGCTCACTCGCCCTCTATGCGCGCTAAACTACCCGATTTCTTATCAAGAATTACGCACGAGGTAGAAAACGAAGGCGCTCGTCCTATGCTTTGGATGGATATGTTCTTACCCGACGAATCGGGTACTACCGAGTGTTGTAAATGCACGCCCGAAGAAACGGACGCCGTTTTGTCGGCTATTGCTCCCTCGTCGGTACTTGTTGACTGGCAATACGGACTGAAAGAAGCGCCGATAAAAAGTTCGACTTACCTTATAGGTCGAGGTTTTGATATTATGGGCGCGCCTTGGTACGGCTATGATAACTGCAAAGCGCATATTAAAACTTGCGTTGACTATAACCTATTCGGCGTTATGTTGACCACTTGGCATACCTTAAACTGGCACACTCCGTCAATTTTGCGTTTTGCTCGCCTTTGCGGTGCACACAAAACTCCGTGGTCTGACATTAGCGGTAGCAACGAAGAAACTTCTACTCTCCTGCGCAAAGTTAGCGTATCGCTCGAGCCTAAGGACGGATATTTAGACGCCGGTTGGTGCGAAAAACAAATTGCAATAGACATAAATTAAACTTAGGGGGTTAGATTATGATTTATCTATCAAATATTTTTTCAGAACACGCTCTTTTCCAGCACTCTACTACGCTTGATATTAGAGGCAAAGTTACTTCTCGCTCTCTCGTTAAAGCATATCTTTCCGACGGTGAGACGGTATTTTCAGACGGTTCGTGCTTACCCGACGAAAACGGACTGTTTTGCATTACTCTCGCTACTCCCCCCGCGTCGTTTACTAAGTACGAACTAGTCGTTTCTTGCGCGGACGAGAAAAAAACGATAAGCGATATTTTATTCGGCGAGTTCTGGTATGCGTGCGGTCAGTCTAATATGGAACTAAACAACTCCACGCAATACGATATGGAAGAAATGAGAATTCGCGCACAAGAACTAAACATTCGTTTCCTATATATCGTAAAGCCTCTTAACAATATTGATTTTCCTTTTGAGCCCGTTGCTCCATACGAGGCAAATTTTGAGTG